>NZ_JBNYXZ010000006.1:0-320528 GCF_051380935.1 Janthinobacterium algoris
GACCAGCTTTACTGCTTCTTCTCGAAGCTCTGGCGTGTATGTTGTTGAGCGTTTCATATGTTCTCCAGTTGGTGAAGTTTGCCAAACAAGAGTGTCCGAAAAAGTCAGGGTACCTCAAGGTATTTTCATTATTCTCTTCAGCCATCATGCGCTTCCTAAAAATTATGGTTGAACCGTCTTTAATGCCTTCTACAATTACATTAATTTTTTAACAGAATCACATGACTATTCGCTAAGCCACTCTCATCTTTTCCTCAAGTTGCATGCTTGAAACCGGTTCACCAATTCGACATTCCTGATCTACATCAGATATCCATCTTCAATAAATGATGGAGAGGCGCGGCGTACCGGTTGACCATTCATCGATCAACAGGTAGGCGATCGATTCCTGTCGCTCATCGAAAATATGGTTTACAAGCACAAGCGCCCGGCCGGTTGAGTTGACGGATGGATGAGATTTACATCAATATATAAAGCATCCGGAATATCTATATAGAGCAGCGCGCTCACGCTTAAAGATAATATACACCCATCGGCAAAGCGGGCTTTCCTGACTTTCTTGATTTTCTCGTACTTTTAAAAAGATCAATTTTTTCCGGCTCAGTGATCACTAGCGCCTTGCCTACTCTATTCATTTCTTTTGCGAAATTCATAAAATCCTTCCAACTTAATCCAACAGTTACAAACAAAATAATTGGATTAATAAAAGCAGAGCAAATCAAAACAAACCACATTGGAAAACCAGTAAAAAATCCCAATAAAATTTCGAAAATACATAATCCAATAAAAGAATATCCACAGCATTTTAAAAGATGATATTTTTTTGCAAGTGTTCCACGTTCACAATGTGGCTGCATCCATATTTTTTCTTCCTTTACATCAACGACTGCGACAGCGATAAATTCATTGCCTTTTTCATATCCAACAACCTGAACCTCGTCCCCGTCTCTAAAATCAACTTCCCAAAAGCTCCCGGTAACCAACTTACCTCCCACATTCATAGTGAAGCCTGTGACAGGATCTCCGTCACTTGCGGCCGCTTGCGCACTATGAACAGCCCCTGGCTCACCCACCGCAGCCTGAACTACCGCGGTCAAGCCGGACATTTTTTTGAATGAATCGCCATTCTTCAAATAATTCACGTTCACGTTAGAAGTTTTCAAACCAACAACAATTCCACTGACTAGCTGATAAGATAATTCATGCATATTTTTCCTCATGATATTTTTTGATAAGCATCTCCAAGTTCCTCCAATAATACCTGCGGATTTTTTGTACCTTTTACCTTATCCCTCCCAAAAGGACATTTCTCACACCACTCTTTCAAGGCATTTGGTACTACTATCCATATAATTAGAGTAACAGCCAGCCCCACCATATTAAGGCGAACTGCCCAAGTCATGCTGAATAAGCGATAGTATAAAAGTCTCGTTCCTGTCCATTGTACAATTTTTTGACTACTAGTTTTTAGTAGAGGTGCTGCGTAAGATAAACTCGAAAGCAATCCGAATGTAACCGCAATAAATTGCACCACGGACTTTAAAAAGTAAAGGGCGGCAAGATTGTAATTCTCCTTATCCAAATACTTTCTTCCAGTTTCCGCCTCTTTGGCAGCCGAGTAATAACCGGCTGCTGCACTTAGAACACCACCATAAACTTTTAAATATTGAAATGTCACCGACACCTTGTCACCGACTAAATGTTTTGCTGCATTGGCGCCGATATCAAGAATGGCAGCAGTCGTCGAGCATATGGCAGCACACAATTCACCCAAGGTTTTTTTATCATCCTTGAATTCCCAAGCAATCTTTACCAAATTAATAATTTCAAGTGTCGCGACAAGCAACGATAAACGATTTTCTTTCAGTGCCGTAGGGCCTTTGCTAGTATCTCCCTTTACCTCCATCCATTTCTTTTCCAGTGCTGCATATTTGTCGCTTTTTAAATCATTCCCCGATCCGATGAAGCTTTTCGCTGTCGACAAGCGACGTATAATATCGGCTCTGGCTAAACCTTCCTGCCTTGCCTGAATTTCTATTGCGCTGATGATGCGACCAGGTTCAACTCCGGCACGCGCCATCATCAAACCTCGAACCGCATATTCAGCTGTGGAATCTGCCCCTCTCTTCAAAAAAGGCCTGAACAGCAAATCTCCAACTGTCATGAACAAGCGATCAAGATCAACCACCTTTATGATTTTAATACCCTCGGTAGCGTCTGCAGCCTTCAGCAAGGTATTTTGCATGGTATTGACCTTCTTGTAGATATCGCAGGCCTTTCTGATATGCACTGCCAAAAAATCCATACTGGCCTTACCGACCTCGCTGAAACTCGTTCCTGCTTCTGCCAGCGCAGTATTAAATTGCTCACCAAGTACTTTCTGATTCAAAGACAGGGCACGCCAAAGAAGATTTGACTCATGCGCCTTCATCTCTTTGACCCATTCGGTAATTTTATTCTGTCCTTGAATACTCGAATTCATGCCGTTTATTGCACTACCTATCTTATCCTCAAAGGCAACACCATCTTCGATACTCTCCACATTAAATTCGCTCAAGTAATTAATCAATGATTTTGATTCCAACCACATGATCAGATCATGTGTTCTTTCGTCGATAATATTTTTTGCTTCATCCAGCATAGCATCATATTTTATCCGGAAGTCCTGATAAGCTCCAGGCTCCAGCATCTCCTCATACTTCGCCCAAGACAGTTCTTTTTCTTTGGCGATCATCGCTGGAGAATTTTCTCTTCGCCTCGCAATAAAGCTGTCCGCATCGGCTTTTACCTTGGCCATCTTGATACTGCGCGACGGCTCCGAATAGGCATTTGCATCATTAAGGCGTGCACTAAAACCCATGGTAACCGGCACCTTCTCCCGAGCCCACTGGTCCAACAAATCACATACTTCGGTTTCACGACTTCTTTGCGGTTCCGCCAGTTTTAATGCCCGATCACGGCGTTCCTTTGTTGAGCTTATTTGAGGAGCGTTATTTCGCGTGTCCTCCTGATGCTGCTCTTCGTTCGCCACCGCCGTATTTTCCAGAGTTTTTCTGACGCCTTCGATGCCTTGCAATGCAGTCAGTTCCAGTTCTCGTTCTTCACTGTATTTTTTTATCCAACCTGCAGGTTCATTCCGGAAGCCGTTGAGCTCATGGGTAATGCCAAATGCATCCCATAGGGCGATAATGACAGGAGCATTGCCCTTGGAATTTTTTGCTTCACCTACTGTTTTCATCAATCCAGCCAGTTTTTCGCTTTCACCTTTTCTCAGGTGCAAAGCATGGCAAGTGCTTTCCATTTTCAGTTTTGAAGCGTTGTAACTACCATCTACCTTGCTTATTTCACCGAGCGGCAGCCCGTTGATACTTATTGAATTGAAATTTTCTTTATACTCAATCACCTTTTCAATATTTTTCTTGGTAGCGGGAAGGCCGTGTCGGTAACCTCCAGCCGTCACCCATATCGAAGGTAAAAAAGTTTGCATACGTTTGTCGCGCAATTTTTCGTCGCTGGCAAACAAAGTGAAAGTTTCTTTACTCCATGCATGGTCTGAAAATGCCAGCCAGACTTTGCCACATTTTTCGGGTTTTTCGATTGATATGATTGAAGCAGGTATATTATGCCCGTCGCGCGAACAGGCCGGTTCAACGCTAATTGGCCTGAGACCGCTGTTAAAATATTGTTTCCATAAGGTCCCTGCCTCAGAGACGCTATACACTTCCCATTTGATTTGACTTCCACGCGCATGTTTTTCATAAAAAAGATAGACAAAACCTTTACGCAAGGTGCGCAATGCATACTTGTGATGCTTGAGTTTCACGTCCGTGACTTTATTTCCTAGCGGATCGGGTAGTGTTGCATCAACATCCTTTGGCACAACGGCATATCGAACAGGCAGAATAGCCAGTCCAGACTTATTGCAGTTTTCGCATTCTGGGTTTTTTGGATTAGTACAAGCCATAAATTTTCCTGAGGGTCTTTATCTTATTTTTTAGAAAAATAATCTTGTAATTGATCAGCAGGGCATCCCGTCACCTCTTCGAGTGCACCGCCATAAAATTCGCCGGCGCCGGTCATGCTCCACACTGCCTGTAGACGCTGATCATCATGGAAGCCACTGCCAAGTTGCAAAACATGCAAAGCAAATAATTCACGGTCTTTTCTATCCAAGATGCCATAGTCCGTAGCGCGTGCCAATGCTGAAAAAACCGCCTGTTCCCATTGCATCGGCCCAGATTTCCCCCACGTTAGCCAAGCGGCATGGAGTGTGGAATAATCATTCACTTGGGCCCACTGTGCTGAACTCAAGATCAGCCGCTGCTCAGGCGCTGCATGGGGCGAAAGCGCACGGGTGTTATCCAGACCATGTCGCATCAGGTTTTGCTGCCGATCAAATGCGGTCACACTACTTACTGGCCCCAGCATCTGGCGCTGCTGTTCGACACTCATCGTCGGCCATAACCATTCGCGGACACCTGGGTCATGGAATCTGAGCAATTTTTCCAAGCCTTGAACTGCATGAATATAGCAATGGCTGGCCCAATGGCGCGCTATCTTTTCCGACGCTTCTTCACTGGTGATCCATCCGGCGATGGCTTGACCGTTACCAGCCCACAGACTGTCCTTTGTCCAAGAGTTCCAGGCAAGTTCGACACTCATTTTGAATAGTTCAGCGCCGGCATATTCATCCAGCGCCAGTTCGATCAGATATGGCGCGAACTGCTGATCGAAACGGGGATGTGCAATGGGCACGACTATTTTTCGTTGCTGCACGATCGCATGCGAAGAAAACGGATCTCCTTGTGCAGGATTTACCCATAACAAACATCGGTCATTTGCCGTTTCATGAAATTGTTTATGGAGCAGTTGAAGTGGTGCTTCCCATGCTTGGCTGACAATGACCTCGACCGTCGATTCCATACAAATTCCCCGAGCTACAATGTTTGTGATCCGGCCTGAGTGGCGCTGGCATTCTTACTTGCTTGTTCGCACCCCTTGAGGTCACCCACCGGCAATTGCTTTACCGCGCTACTGCTGGCCGGCCCCGTGAGTTCCTTCATGCCGGCATTGAATTCCATCTTGCCGGGTCCATGAATCTCGATATTGCCGCCTTCGAGCTTGATATAGGCGCCCTGCACCGTCATCAGCACATGCTGCTTGCCGCTGATGTTGACGCTTTTGCTGACGCTGGCCACGGTCACGGCCTTGTCTGCGGTTAATTTTGTTTCATCGGACTGGCTCTGGCTGCTGACCTTGCCGCTGGCGGCGTGCAGGCGGATGCCGGTTTCCTGGTTGGGTTTGTCGGCCTTGCTGGCCTTGCCATAAGTAAACAGGCTGATGCCGGAACTGATCGCATGAAAATGGTTGCCTTGCGCGCCGAAATTAATGTCCTGCCCTGCCGCGATGCTGCTGGTATTGCCGGCGGCGAAAAGTGCGTTGAGCGGCGTGGTGGCGGCGATGCCGGCCGGACTGGACAATTGCAGCTGCGGCGCGCCATAGGCCGTCGCCTGGCTGTCGGCTGTGCCTGCCGTACCCTTGAGCATTTCTATGCTGTGCGCCAATTGTTTCAGTGCCGGCAGCGTCTCGGGTGCCGCTTCGGCCTGGCCTTGCCCACCACCCAACACAGCCTTGTGCTTTTGCGCCGTCTCGGCAAGCGAAGTCAGCAGGGCCAGGCTCTGTTCGATCTGGGCCGTGGCTTCCTTGGTATCCATCTGCGTGCCGCTGGCGTTGGTACGCGCGTCGGTCGACAACAGCAGCCCCTGCCCTGCGCGCAGCGCGGCGCTGTGCTCGGTTTTCAGTTCGGCGCCGAAGCCGGCCGCAGCCAAGCGCTGGTTGTCCGTCTGATGGCGCAAGTGTCCCAGGTTCAGCTCGGCAGTGCCCTGGTGCGCGCCGGCATGGCGCTGCAGGGCCACGCGAGGCTGGCCCGGGCTGTCGTCGAACACCAGCTGGCTGTACGCCGCGCCGCCCTGCTGGCTGGCCTGCATGGCCTGGCTCTTGATGCCGGACAGTGCGGCCGGATGCGCATGCGCGCCCGCTTCGCCGGGAAACCAGGCAGGTGCATTGCCTGTGGCCGGCCCGGCACCATGGGCCACGCGGTTATTCTGAGCATCGACCGTGCCTTGGCCGTTATAGACGGTGCCGATCACGAGCGGCCGGTCAATATTGCCCTCCAGAAAATCGATCAATACTTCCTGGCCGATGCGCGGCAAGGCATGGCCGCCCCAGTTGGCGCCCGCCACCGGCGCCAAGGTGGAGGCCACGCGCACCCAGGTGCCGGCACTGTCGTCACCTGGCGCGCCAGTATGCTTGCCCCCTGGCGGATGGTCGAGGCGGCTGTGGCTCATGACGCCGCGCTGCCAGTGAAATTGCACCTTGATGCGGTGGTCGCGGTCGGTGTGAATCACGGCGCCGGCCGGCCCTACCACGACGGCCGTCTGCTGGCCATGCACGGTCGGGCGCGGATGCAGCAACTGGCCATGCTGGTCCTTGCCGCTGGCGCGATAAGGAATATTGCTGCGGATGGCATCGATACGGTTGCGGTACAGGGGCCGCTCGGCAATGGCGCCCAGCAGCGCGGGCATCCGATGCAGGCTGCCGGCTTGTTCCTTGCGGATCGCCGCATCGAGCAAGCCCGTCTTGAGCGTTTGCACAATGGACGACTGCAGATCCGCGCTCAAGTTGTTGTGCATCAGGTGGACCGTGCGCACGATCAGGAAGCTGCGTTCGTCGTCGTTGCCGGCCTGGTTGAACACCGGCTGTCCCTGCAAGACAAACGTGGTGCCCGGCGACAAGGTACGCACGGTTCCGGCCGCCACGTGGACCTCCTTGCCCGCTTCGAGCGCCTGCAACTGCTTGCGCGCGATGCGCTGGCCCTGCTCACGCGAAGCGTAGGCATAGGCACCGGGCGCATCGCGGCTGAGCAGCTCCAAGCCCTGTGCCCCGCCCCCCTCTGCCGCCGCGCTGGCGACACGCTGGTCGAGCGAGCGGTAATCCCAGCTACCCATTGCGATGGCATTGGTCTGCTGGCGCAATTCGGTGCGCCAGCGGTCGATGCTGTCGACCTTCATGACGGCGCCCGGCTGCGTGAAAATGATGCTGCTCTGGGCATTCGGCTTGAACGCGCTATTATGGTCCGCGATCACCAGGCAGTGGCTGCCCAGGCTGGGGCTGCCGGGATCGCCGCTGTGTTCATAGTAATAAAACAGGCCTTCCTCATGCATCAGGCGTTGCGCATAGGCCCAGTCGCTTTCCTGGTATTGGGTGCTCAGGCTGCGCTTCGGGTATGCCGCGCGGTCGAAAATATCGAAACGCCAGGCCGGCGCCAGCTTGCCCTGCGCCTGGTAAGCGGCAAACAGCGCGTCCAGGATGTCGAATACCGTCATGTCCTGGAAGACGCGGCTGTCGCGGCCGTGGGCAAGAAACGCGCTCCAGGGTTCCAGGGTCAGCTGATAGCGCGCCATGCCGCCGTTTGCACCGACCAGCTCGACGGCAGTGATATGGCCGTGGAACGGGCGCAGCGCGTCGGCGCTGGTAACGGTCAGCAATTGCAGCAAGGCCGGCTGGCCAATCAGGGTGCGCAAGGAAATGGCGGCGTCCGTCGACAGGGCCGCGATCTGGAACACGAAGCCCGCGCTCAAGCCCTCCTCGCCGCGCACGCATTCGGCCAGCAGGCGGTCAGCGCCCAAGGGCGTGGTCAGCTGTAACAATCTGGTAGCTTGCGTGAAACTGGCGGGCAAGGACATGGACATCCGGAACTCCATCACGCGGCTTCCCGCACATAATTATTAAATAAGCACTTTTATCAAAGCCATTACACCCTAGAAATTTCGTTATAGCAAGAGTGATTCGATTGAAATCGGGATCGCAGCAATCATCGCGTACCGTTAAGACCGCGCAACTCCGGCATGGCTGGTTCGGTGGGCCGCAAATGCGTACTCTTCAACAAGGTTTCCAGGCGCGCGTAGCTGGTCTTGAGCGGCGGTGGATTCTGCTTCAGTTCCGGAGCCTGCGCTATGCTGAGGCTGCTTAGTTCGATCAGAATATAGGGCAGCACCGCCGTGCCCAGCCATCCCGCGTAAGCGGTAAATACCGTATAGGTTTCAGACGGCGCACTGTCTGGCCGGCTCACTTTCAGCGCCACGCCGCCCTGCTGCGCCGTCAGCGCGCCGATGCGGGCGCTACGGGGAACGATGCGTTCGACAATGAAGGGCTTGGCTTCCTGCTCGCCGCGGCTGCCGAACTGGCCGATGCCGCCGGTGGCGGCCCCCTGGACCAGCGGCACCTTCAAGGCGCGCGGATCGACGTTGCCGGTGCTGATCGTATACAACACGCCGGGCGCGTCAGGCCAGCGCAAGGACTGCTTGATGCTGCTGATAGCCCTGCCGTCATCGGCGATAAAGCCATGCGGGATGCACAGGCCCAGTTCTTTGGGCACCTCGGCGGTGGCGCGCGGGCGAAAACTTTTCAAGAACTGGATGAACTGTTGGCCATGCGCTGCCTCGCTATCCTTGTTGCGTATTTCTTCCATAGATTCAAACACATAGACATAATCGCCGCGCGTCAGGTGACTGCGATAGATGGAATAGCGCGTCGGGTTAATCGTTCCCGAACCTTCGCTGCTGCGGTAGCCGTCGCTGTCAGGCAGGCCGGAATCAAATGTCTGGTAGTTGCTTTGCAGCTCCTCGATCTGCGCCTGCCTGCCGCTGACCGATTTTTGCGCCAGATAGCGCGCCTGGCGGGTCTTGGCGCGAGGTATTTTTCCGGTACGTGCATATTTGATGGCAGCATTGCGCTCATCGCGCGCCTTTCGCCGCAGCCCTGGCCGCCTTGCACAGGGGCTTGTCGGTCCGGCCGGCGCAGGTTCTCTGCCGGCAGCTCTCGGCCGCCGCTGGTTTCAATTTGCTGCATTGCTGTAACTGGGCTTGCAGGCTGGACGGCGCTTTTTTGGGCGGCATGCCAACTTGGGCATGCGACACCAGCGCGGCCAGAAGAGCCACGTCGTTATCCTGTTCCGGCGTGGCGGCGGGCTTGGCCGGATCAGCAGGCTTGAGCGGTTTGGCTGGCGGTCTTTTCTGCGGCGCGTGCGCCGGCCTGCGTGCGCTCTTCTGCGGGCTTTCCAGTGCCTTGCTCAGCACATCCCTTGGGGTGGGCACGGGTGCAGGGGCTGGGACTGGGGCTGGCAGGTCGGCGTCCAGCATTTCGCTCAAGCTTTGCTGCGGCAGGGCATGCTGTTCCTCCTCGCGTATGCTGGCCGCCGTGGTGATGGGCGCGGTGGCTACAGCCGGTGTTTCCGGCGCTGGCGCCGTGCTGGTCACCACCGGTTCGGCCACCGCCGCCGTCTCGCGCTGCCCCAGCCAGGCGCCGGCGGCCAGCAACAACATGGCGCTGGCCAGCATGCCCCCCCAGACAGGCCACCGGCTGGCGCGCCTGCCTTCATGCGGCACGGGCGCAGGCCGCCTGCCGCCTTCGAGATGGTTGAGGATACGGCTGCGGTCGGCCTCGGCCTGTTGCGCGGGCGTCAATAAGCTGGGCCGTGTCGAAGGCCGTGGGCTGTCGTCATTGCTTGGCAAAATCTTAACTCCTGTCAATATTTGCAATACCTTACGACAATAAAAAAAAGCGTGACGCATGTTAGGAAATCAACAGTGCGCACCCGGCGCACAATTGAAACTAAGCTCCCGTAATTAGCAAGTTAGTAAGATATACTCAGAGGCAATATTAGCGCAAACGCTGGCACAGCAGCATTTAACTGCCCATGCATGGCGTCTTTTTTCGAATGGGGTGGGCGTGTTTCTACTGGCGGTGGCACTCTATTTTTTACTGGCATGCCTGATCAGCTGGCTGGTGCTGTTCCCATCCGGTCGAGAACTGCTGATGCGGGTGCTGGCGACGGCCGAACAAGGCATAGTGGCGCGGCTCGAGCGCCTGGCCCGGCGCAGGAACGCCGGCCTGGACACGCTGCGCCGTGGCGGCGCCAGCACGCTGCTCGGCAGCGCGGCATTCGTACGCCGCCATTACCTGCTGTTCCTGGGCGGTGCGGCGGTGATGTGTCTGCCACCGGCGATCGCCTTGCTGGCAGGCAGCAAAAGCATGTTGGGCGGTTACGAGGTCTCGACGCGCGAAGTAAATACGCAAGTGTCGGCCCTGCTGCAAGGCGAACAGCTGGTGCCGCCGGTGGACTTGCCGCCGCTGGTCTTTGCCACCGAAGAAGTGCAGCAAGTGCGGCCTATGCTGGTATCGGCCAGCCGCAACTGGACGCTGCTCAATGCCGAATATGCACAAAGGCTGCTGCTGGTGTTCAAAATCATGAAGGAAAAACATGGCTATGACATGGCCATCCTGGAAGGTTACCGCAGTCCGGAACGGCAAAACATGCTGGCCGGCATGGGCAGCAATGTCACCAATGCGGCAGCGTTCCAGAGCTGGCATCAGTATGGCCTGGCGGCCGATTGCGCCTTTTTGCGCGACGGCAAGCTGGTGATCTCGGAAAAAGATCCCTGGGCCATGCGCGGCTATCAACTGTATGGCGAAGTGGCCGAATCGGTCGGTATGACCTGGGGCGGGCGCTGGAAAATGATGGATTTCGGCCACACCGAACTGCGCGTGCCTGGTGTGATGAAGAAACAACGATGACTGGAAGGAGCACAGATGGCTGGTCCTGTAATCAGATTGGGCGATAAGACATCGCATGGCGGCAGCGTGCTGGAAGCCTCGGCAGTGACGGACAGCGGCGGCATCGGCATCGCGCGCGTGGGCGACAAGGTGTCGTGCCCGCGGCTAGGCCATGGCATTTGCCCCATCGTTAGCGGCGACGCCAGCTGGATCGTCGATGGCAAACCGGTGGCCCGCCAAGGCGATAAAACCAGTTGTGGCGCGGTGCTGATCGCCAGCCAGCAAGCCACCACGGATCAGCTATGACGTCCGGCCGCCACTGCAAGGGAGCGCGCTGATGCGCCCGTGGCTGCGGCGCAGCCTGCTGATACTGCTCGTGTTCGCTTTGTGCTGGGGCGGCGCGATCTGGTACTGGCGCACCAGCACGCGCATGCCATCGACAGGCGACCTGGCCGGCACCATGCTGGCGTTGCCGCTGGCGCTGCTCATAAGCTGGTGGTTGGGCAAGAAACTGTTGGCCAGGCTGGCCGCGCCGGCTGCGGTACCCGCGCTGACCGATGCCGCCGACGCCAGGGCGTCCGGCAATGCCCCTGCGCCGCGCGCGCCGCTGCATCTGGCGGCCGCCGCGCTGCGCATGCCGGGTGGCGCCTCGGCGCCGGAACTGGCGGCCACGCTGCAGGACAAGCGGCAGCGTCCTGAACTCGATCCGGAGCTGACCGATGCGCAAGGCTACCCGGTGATGAGCGCCCGCGTGGCGGACCTCGATGAACATGAGCAGAAGGCAGTGCTGGACGACTGGCTGCGTACCCGTCCGGCCGATACGATGCAGGACGCAGCAGCGCATTTTGATGCCGAACACTTGCGCGCATTGGCGCTGGGCGCTGAGGTATTGACCGAACTGATGCAGGAAGCGGCGATGCACACGACGCTCGACGACTACAAGGCGGCGCAACCGGGATCGCGCGCCGCCCTGCCGCTGCCGACCCTGCAACTGCATCTGCTGTTGCCACCCGATTGGGACAAGCCGCAGCGCGACACGGGCGCCGCCTGGCTGCATGCGCAAGCGCAACAGCAAGGCTGGCCTGCCGCCAAGCTCAGCGTGCACCTGGCCGGCGACAGCGGGCCGCTGGCGCTGATCGAACAGCTGGCCGCGCAGACGGCCTTGCAAGAACTGCCTTGTCTGGCCATCGTGCTGGCCTGCGCTTCGCATATCGGCGAACTGACCGTGCATGACTGGGCCGCACGCGGCCTGCTGTTCCATAACGCCCAGCCGGGCGGGCAGATTCCCGGTGAAGGCGCGGCCGGCCTGTTGCTGGCCGATGCGGCCCAGGCTGCGGCGCTGCAGGTGGACACGCCGGTACTGCTGCACCATGCCAGCATGGCCGTGCGTGGCCAGTCAGCGGACAGCCGCGGCCATGGCGATGCCACCTTGCTGGCCGAGCTGGGCGGCAAGGCGATATCGGCGGCGTCTGTCGCCCCGGCCGCGATCACGCGGCTATACGCCGATGCCGACCAGCGCTCCAGCCGCATGATCGAACTGATGAACAATGCTGGCACGCTGCTGCCCGATATCGATCTCAGCAACGACGTACTGAGCGTGGCGGCGGCCTGCGGCCAGAGCGGCCAGGTGGCCACCTTGGCGGTGCTGGTGCTGGCGCGGCACGAGGCGGCTGACAATGCCAGCCAGGTGCTATGCCTGAGCAACCTCGACGCGTTCCAGCGGGCCGCCGTGGTGGTGGGGCCGGTGGCCCTTGCCCCTGAATCCCTCGCAGCGACATGACCCTTCCATCCACCATGCCTATCAACCTCTCGCCCCTCATATTATGATGCAACGATTCTGGCATTCCATTACTACCCGTTTCAGCCTGTTCGCCATCGGCTTCGTGGCACTGGCCGCGCTGCTGGCCAGTTGCGCCGTCATCTTTGAATGGCCGCTGGTATGGATCGTGCCGCCGCTGGCGCTGGTCCTGCTGGTCGCCAGCCTGGTCTGGTGGCTGCGGCGCTGGCGCCGCCAGCGCGACGCCACCCGGTTCGGCGGCATGCTGGAACAGCAGACGTCCGGTACGACGCCCAAGGCAGGCCCCACACAGCGCGAGGAAACCGAAGCCATCCGCAAGCGCATGCTTGCGGCGATCGGCACCATCAAGACGTCCAAGCTGGGCCAGTTGTCGGGCGACGCGGCCCTGTACGAGTTGCCCTGGTATATGGTCATCGGCAATCCGGCGGCCGGCAAGAGCACGGCGATCGCCAATTCTGGCCTGCAATTTCCTTTTGCCGACAGCAAGATCGTGCAAGGCATCGGTGGCACCCGCAATTGCGACTGGTTCTTCACCACCGACGGTATCCTGCTCGACACGGCGGGCCGCTATTCCGTTAACGACGAAGACCGCGCCGAATGGTTCGGCTTCCTGGCGCTGCTGAAAAAACACCGCAAGCGCGCCCCGATCAACGGCATCATCATCGCCGTCAGCATTGCCGAACTGACCGGCAGCCGGCCCGAATTCGCCATCAACCTGGCCAAGAACCTGCGCCAGCGGGTGCAGGAACTGACGGAAAAACTGGAAGTCCACGCGCCCGTCTACGTGGTGTTCACCAAGGCCGACCTGATTACCGGTTTCAACGAATTTTTCCAGGATACCGAACGGGGCGAACGCGACCGGGTATGGGGTGCCACCCTGCCCTACAGCCAGACCAGTTCTAAACAGGACGTGCTGGAGCAGTTCGACCAGCGTTTCGACGAGCTGTATGACGGCTTGAAAGAGCTGAGCCTGGCCAGCATGGCGCTGCAGCAGAACGAGCGCATGCCGCCGGGCGTGTTTACCTTCCCGCTCGAGTTCAGCGCGATCAAGGGGTCGCTGCGCGCCTTCATCGCCACCCTGTTCGAGGAAAACCCGTTCCAGTTCAAGCCCGTCATGCGCGGCTTCTATTTCACCAGTGCGTTACAGGAAGGCATGTCGGTATCGGCCTCATCGGAACGCGTGGCGCAGCGCTTCGATTTGAAATTGCAGCCGCAGCAACACAACGAGGTGCAGGACCAGCATGGCTATTTCCTGCTCAATCTGTTCCGCAAGGTGATCTTCGCCGACAAGGAACTGGTCGCCCAGTACGCCAGTCCAGCCAAGACCCGCGTGCGCTACGCCACCTTCTTTGCCGCCACCGCGCTGGTGGGCCTGGCGCTGGCCGGCTGGAGCTGGTCCTATATGGCCAACCGTCAGTTGGTGGCCAATGTGCAGGCCGACCTGGACCAGGCGATCAAGGTACAGGACAAGCGGCTCGACTTGCAATCGCGTTTCGAAGCGCTGGAAATCATGCAGGACCGGATCGAGCAGCTCGATTCCTACCGCAACAGCCGGCCTATCTCGCTGGGCCTGGGCCTGTACCAGGGAGAATTGCTGGAGCGAAAACTGCGCGAAGAATACTTTTCGGGTGTGCGTGAAGTGATGCTGGGCCCGGTCGCGCAATCGTTGGAAGCCTTCCTGGCCGAGGTCAATGCCGGCGCCAGCCGCTTGCAGCCGATGGCCAGCACGCCGCAGTCCGGCGCGGTGTCGGCCAGTGCGGCCGCCACCCTGCCCGCGCCGGCCGGCACCCTGGCCACGCCGGTGGCCGCCACGCCGACGGCGGCCCTGGCCAGCGCCCCTGCCGCCGCACCACCAGCCACGGCCGCTGCCGTCAACCTTGGCGCGCAGCAGTTCAAGGATGCCTCGCCGGCCAATGTGGAAGACGCCTATAACGCCCTGAAAACCTATCTGATGCTGAGCGACAAGTCGCGCGCCGAAGCGAGCCACTTGAATGACCAGCTGACCCGTTTCTGGCGCGTTTGGCTCGACAGCAACCGCGGCAACATGCCACGCGAACAGATGATACGCAGCGCCGAACGCATGATTTCGTTTTACCTCACCCAGATCAACGACCCGTCCTGGCCGCGGATCGACAGCAAGCTGGCGCTGGTCGACCAGTCGCGCGACAGCCTGCGCCGCGTGGTGCGGGGCATGCCGGCGCGCGAACGCGTGTACGCCGACGTCAAGGCACGCGCCGCCACGCGCTTCGCCTCGATGACAGTGGCGCGCATCGTCGGCGAGCAGGACAAGGAGCTGGTGCTGGGCAGCTACGCCATTCCCGGTACTTTCACGCGCGACGCCTGGGAACAATTCATCCAGCAAGCCTTCCAGGAGGCGGCCAACCGCGAACTGCAAAGCGCCGACTGGGTGCTGAAAACGGCGTCGAAGGATGACCTGACCCTCGAAGGCAGTCCGGAGCAAATCCAGAAAGCGCTGGTCGAGCTGTACAAGACGGATTACGCCAAGGAATGGCAGAAATTCATCCAGGGCGTCAGCATCCGCGAATTGAACGGCTTCGACAGTGCGGCGGCGGCCATGAACCGGCTCGGCGATCCGCAAACCTCGCCGATCAACAAGCTGATCGAAACGGTATACAAGGAAACCTCGTGGGACAACCCGTCGCTGCTGGGCCAGGGCTTGCAGCGCGCCCAGCGCGGCATGATGGGCTGGTTCAAGGAAACCATCCTGCGCCAGAAACCCTCGGGCATCAACGTCAACGTCGGCAGCGGCAGCGGCGCGCCCACCACCAGCGCCTTGCCGATGGGGCCGGTGGGCCGCGAGTTCTCCGGCGTGGCCCGCCTGGTCGTTACCAAGGACAAGGACGCTTCGCTGATGCGCGGCTACATGGACGCGCTGTCCAAGCTGCGCGCCCGTTTCAACCAGATCAAGAACCAGGGCGATACCGGCCCCGGCGCCAAGCAGTTCATGCAGCAGACGCTGGATGGCACCGGCTCGGAACTGGCCGATGCGCTCAAATACGTGGACGAACAGATGCTGACCGGTATGACCGATGCGCAAAAGCAGGCGATCCGGCCGTTGCTGGTACGCCCGCTGATGCAGACCTTCGCCGTCATCATCAAGCCGACCGAGACTGAAATCAACAAGGTCTGGCTGGCGCAGGTGCTCGAACCGTTCCAGAAAACCCTGGCGCCCAAGTATCCGTTCTCGCCCGCCTCGGGTAGCGAGGCCAGCAATGCCGACATCGGCCAGGTGTTCGGACCGGAAGGCAGCATCGCCAAGTTCTTCAATACCACCATCGGCCCGCTGGTGGTGCGCCGTGGCGATTCACTCAGCGCCAAGACCTGGGCCAACATGGGCATCGGCCTGGCGCCGTCTGTGGTGGCCAGCTTCCCCGGCTGGATTGCTCCGCTCAGCGCCAATGGCGTGGCCACGGCGGCCGGCGCCGGCGAAGCGCAAACCCGTTTCGACCTGCAGGCGCTGGCCGCCGTCGGCGCCACCGAGTACACGATCGAAATCGATGGACAGGCGCTGCGCTGGCGCGGCCAGCCGCAGCCGTGGATCCATATGGTCTGGCCGAATCCGCAAGGTACGCCAGGCGCGCGCATCAGCGCGATTACGCCGGAAGGCCGCACGGTCATATTGCTCAACGAGCTTGGCCATTTCGGCCTGAAGAAAATGATCGATTCGGCCAAGCGCAAGCGCAAGGATGGCGGCGTATTCGAACTGAGCTGGGAAAACAGCGGCGTGAGCGTGGCGGCCAACCTGAAGATCGTCGCCACGCCGGCGCCGGCCGCTGCGCCAAGCACCGCCTCGGGCGCCGCGGGCTTCCGCAGCCTGAAGCTGCCGGAAATCGTGGCCCAGAGCGTGCCGGCCGTGAATGCGCCTGGTGCCGCCCCCACCGTCACCGGCAATGCGGCCAACGCCGCCGTCGCGCCATGACCCGCACCACCGCCACCCCGATCGGCTACTTTGGCAAGCTGCCTAGCCGCGGCGACTTCGTCAAGGCCAGCGACAACCCGGCCCTGCTGAAGATCCTCGACGACTGGCTGGCGCAAGCGATGGACCTGCTCAGCGCCGACGCGCGCTGGAAACTGACCTACGATGCGCTGCCGCCCATGCATTTCGCCTTTATCGGCCCGCGCCGGGGGCGCGCCATCGCCGGCCATATCGCCGCCAGCAGCGATGCCTCGTCGCGCCGTTTTCCCTTCCTGATGATGAGCACCATGGAAGTGGACCAGCCGGCCGCGTTTGTCGCCAACAGTCCGCTGGTGCTGTCGCGCCTGTGGAACCGTTGCGAGGGGCTCAGCAATGACATGCGCGGCCCCGATGCCGGCAACGCGCTGCATGCGGCAAGCCATGCCAGCATCGACCTCGACCTGCGTGCCGCCGCCTATGAAGCCACTTTCAACGATTTCCTCGACATGCAGACCGTGGGCGAACTCGACGCGCTGCTGGCGCCCACCGGTTTCACGGGCACGGTGCGGCAGGTGCTGCTGGCGCTGGGCCTGTTGCTGCAGCCGGTGATGGCCAGCAGTTCCAGCCGGCTGGAAAAAAGTCTCGAATTGCCGCTGCCGGCCGACCCGCTGTACCGCAACATGGTGGCGGCGTTCTGGATGCACCTGATCACGCCGTTCCTGGCGCGTGCCGATTTCGAGCTGGCGCTGTTCATCACACGGCTGCGCGGCCGCCAGACGCTGGTGCTGGGATTTTCCGGCGCGTCGGCGCAGACCCTGCATGTGCTGATGAATCCGCAAGCGGCACTGGATCATCATATCGCGTTCGACGACCTGGACTGGGTCGAGGAACACGTCGGCAACGACTATGCGATCAAGAAAGTATCGACCTATCTGGCACAAGCCAACCTCTCGCTCAAATCGGCGCACGATTCCTTGCGCGCCGCCTTTATCGGAACCTGACCATGCGCGTATCCCGGATCGTTCTCTTCCTCGGCATGGCGCTGGCCGCCATGTCCGCTTCAGCGCAAGCGCCCATATCGTTACCCACGGCCGCCACGCCGCAGCCAGGCCAGGTATTGGCCGCCGGCACCGTGCCCGACGAAGCGAGCAAAGCCGCCGTGCTGGCGCGCCTGCGCGAACTGTACGGCGCCGACAAGGTGGTCGACCAGATTGCGGTCGGTCAGGTGGTCTTGCCTGCCAACTGGAACGCCTATGTGCAAAAGCTGCTGTCGCCCACCCTCAAGCAGATCAGCCGCGGCCAGCTGAAAATCGACGGCAGCGTCGTCAGCGTGCGCGGTGAAGTGGCCAACGAGGCGCAGCGGCAAAAAATCGCCAGCGATATCGCCACCAGCCTCAATCCTACCTACACCGTCAACAATGGCCTGCGCGTGTCGGCCAGCGAGCAAGGCGTACTCGACACCACCCTGGCCAACCGCACGATCGAGTTTGAAAGCGGCAAGGCAACGCTGACGCCATCGGGCCGTGCCATCCTCGATGAAATGGCGGCAGCCATGCAAAAGCTGGCCGGCCGCAAAGTGGAAGTCATCGGCCATACCGACAACCAGGGCTTGCGCGCCAGTAACCAGAGCCTGAGCCAGGCGCGGGCCGAAGCCGTCAAATTCTACCTGGCATCGAAAGGCATCCATGGCGACCTGCTGACGGCGTCGGGCCAGGGCTCCGACCGGCCGATCGCCAGTAATGACACGGCGGACGGGCGCGCCCGCAACCGGCGCATTGAATTTCGCATGGCGCAATAACCATCCATCAGAGGAATCAGAGGACCACATGTTTTCAGCCGAACAGTTATTACTTCCGATCAGCAATGAACAACCGGCAGGCGTGGACCTGGCGTTTTCGCCCGAACTCGACGCCATTACCCTGGCGCGCAAGTTCGACGACCCCACGCTCGACCAGGGCGAATGGGTCGCCGACCTCAAGGAGGCCGACTGGGACTTCGTCGTGCGCAGCTGCGCCGGCCTGCTTGCCGGCAGCAGCAAGGATCTGCGCCTGGCGGTCTGGCTGACCGAAGCGGGCACCAAACGCTACCACCTGCGCGGCATGGCAGAAGGTTTGCTGGTGCTGGCGGGGCTGTGCGAAAAATTCTGGGATCGGGGCCTGTTCCCGGAAGCCGAGGACGGCGACCAAGAGCAGCGCATCGGCAACCTCAGCTGGATACTGTCGCGCATCCCTGCGCTGCTGCGAGAAGTGCCCCTCACGGCTGGCCCGGGCGGTGCCTTTTCCACCATCGATTTTGAAACCGCCCGGCGCCAGGCCGGCCCGGGTGATTCCGCCAGGCAGCATGAGGGCGTCAAGTTGTCCGACATGGAAGCGGCGCGGCGCAACAACTCGGCCGCCTTTTGCGCCAGCTTCGCCGTCGACGCGCAAGATTGCCTGGAAGCGCTGCGCAAGCTTGAAAGAGTCGTCGACGCCAGGCTGGGCAACGACAGCCCGGCCTTTTCCACGGCGCGCGAAGCCGTCGAAGCGATGCTACGCGTGATGCCCGCCAGTACCGGCGTGGCGCCAGCCGCAGTCCCCGCCGCCAGTGGCGTGCCTGCTGCTGACAGCGCGATGACGCCGGCCGTGCCGGCGATCCCGGCAGGCCCGCCCGGCGCCATCGCCACCCGCGCACAGGCAATCGAGCAACTGCGTGCCGTGGCGCAGTTCTTCCGCCGCAGCGAACCGCACAGCCCCGTCTCCTATTTTGCCGACAAGGCCGCCAATGCCGCAGACCAGGACTTGCACAGCTGGCTGCGCTCGGTGGTCAAGGACGCCGGTTCGCTCGCGCATATCGAAGAACTGCTGGGCGTGCAGCCGCCCGGCAATGGCTAAAATCGATGTTCACGCCATGGCGGTGCGTCTGCCGCCGCCATGGTGTGAAGGTTTGTGCCTGGCTCAGTATTATTTCGATTTTTCCCGGTCTTCCTCGCGCCAGCGCTTTTTCAGCTGCGCCAGCCACTCAGCCTCTGCATTGGCATATCTTATAATGATTTTCTTTTCTGCCTGATAATAGAGCCGGGCTTCCTGACTGGCTTGCTGCATGGAGTTTTTCGCGGTCTTGACTGCGCGGTCCAATTTTTTTTCCGCCTCGACTCCGGCATCGTGCACGCCGTGGCCGACGCGGGTGGCGCCATCGACGATCATCCGGCTCGTTTCCTTGTACGTCTCCACCGCCCGCCGTTCCAGCAGCTTTTCGGCCTCGGACACCCCCCGCGCGCTCGCTGCAATCTTTTTGCGCGCCATACGATAAGTGCTGACGGTGTAGCCATACAACTGCTGGAAGTAGGTCACGGCCGCATCGCCCGCTGCCTTGACGGCCTTCAGCGATTCATTGGCGATATTCGACATGTTCGAATAATCATCGCTTTGCGCGAACACGTGGCGGAAGCGGCCGTAGCCGCCCGTCAGCCATACCGGCTCGTGCTTGCCCAGGATGCGAAAGCCGGCGCGGGAATCGTGCACATAATCTTCAAACAGCGTGACGCAGCCAGCCGGCGGCTGCGCGCCTTCCGTCATGATTTTCAAAAACCGCTCTTCCCAGTCGCTTAAGGGGTCTTTTCCTTCTTCCACAAACAGCATGCCAGCCGGGCTGACGCGATGCAGAACAGTCTTGGCACGTTCATTGAGCCACCCCATCGTGGTCGCATTGGCCTTCTTTCGTTCGCGCCACGAGCGCAGGTATATCCCCAGATCGGTATCGGCCTCCAGTAAATCTTTCTGGCCCGGCTGGTCGGATTCCTTGAAAAAGCGCCTGGTCTTCAGCTGCTCTTTTCCCTGCGCGTGCAACATGCCGCGCCAGCGCAGATATTGTTTTGTATGCGCCTCGGTAAAGGTCTTCACGTCTGCGCCCTTGATGCCGTTATGCGTCAGCCAGTTGTTGTAGGAGGCGATCAGTCTTGGGTCGGTGGCAAAGGATGCCAGCATCGCCTCGCGCTTTACCACTTTCATCTCTTTCAACGTAAATAACGGCACACCTGCTTTCAGGGCGGCGAAATGCATGTCGATCAATGGAATCTGCGACAGATGCGGCGAAGGTCCCCAGCCTGGCATAGAACGGCCCTGCTCGCCAGGGTAGTATCCTCCGCCCACGTCGGAATGCATGCCGGGGTAACCAACATTGCCCCGTCCCGTTGCCGATTCCAGCGGAAAACTGGCACGCTGCTCATGCAAAGCGATGAAATGCGTGCACTCTTCGACTACGGGATGGATGCTCTGGGTTCCATTTCCCCAGGCCATATGCCCGAAGGTGACCGGCGTCACATCGCCGACACCAACGGCGGCCACGGTATCAAAAATTCCCAGGAAGCCTATGCGTATGGGGACGCCCGCCAGCTCAAATGCGCCGGTTTCCCGTTCGAACACCTGATGCAGCCAGTGGGCACTGGCGCGCGCTTCGGCGGCTCCGCGCGAAAAGCCGAAGATGGACACATTGATTTGTTTGAGCTTGCGCTGATGAGTTTTGACAACAAGCGCCAGTTTTTCTTCAAGCGACGTCAACATTGTCCAACGCTGCACGCCTTCCAACCCAAGCAGCATTTGTGCACTCATCAAATTTACCAGCAGCCTTTGCTCGTCTGGATCGAGCAAAGGACCACCTGTCAAATAACTGTGCACTGAATTAAGTAAGGAGGTGATTCCCCAATTGATACGATCGGCACCCATGTAACCGAAGCCGCCACCCGCATTATCAGTCAACGCCTCGATCGTATCGCCAATTTCCTTGAACGGCGTGCCGACACCAGGCATATATGCACGAAAGAATCCATTCTCTGGCTCATCAAGATGTGCATCCCATAGCCTGGCAACATTGCTATGCTTGTTTCGTTGCCGCTGAGTCAGGTTCTTGGGATTTGCTATCGGATCTTTCTGTCTCCAATCCTGATTATTGCCACTCCCATCATAAAAAAGTCCGATATAAATTTGACCCTGACATTCTGTTTTATGAGGCGACCTGACGCAGGCCATCGCCTTTGCGCGCTGTGACGATTCTTTGGGAGTAAGGCTGCGTCGCCCATCCAGAGGGGCTTTACGCCCTGTATAGATAATAGACATTATTATAAAATTCCTCGGATTATTTCAATAAATTTTATCCCCATATGATCTTCAGAGGGATGCCTGGATGCAGTTCTGCCTCTTTGCCGGAAAGCGGATACTTTCGATGTCCGAGCAGGTATCTGGTAACAAACACTTTGTAACTACCATCATGAAGAAAATGAACGACAAACATGCTGGCATCGGCACGAGAATACTGCGGAACCAACACTGTTTTTTCTACGCGGATAGCCTTCCCATTTTTTACTGTATCCATGACTATCGTTGCCTTCATGCTTGGCTTCCATACTGCCGGTATTGAGAGACAGCAAGTTTGCCCGCCCCCCCCTTGTCCAGGGTCGAGGTAGCCAGCCTCTGCTGACGAGCCATCTTGAAGTGTCACAATATAGCTTCCGACTCCGTGTTCGGTATGATTATACGCAGTCAGACTCACGCTGATTTTCATTGATTCCTTGCTACAGGCCATATTTGAAAACAATAGAAAAATACATAAAAAGACGTAAGCAAATCGCTTCCCAAATAAATTCATTATAGTTTTCCCTGAATTGAAAATAAATTATCATAAAGAACATTCAAATAAAAAATTTACTCCCATATTATTTCCAGCGGCACTCCCGGCTCCAGTTCTGCTTCCTTACCAGAAAGCGGATACTTTCGATGTCCCAGAAAATATTTTTTCACAAATACCTTATAACTTCCATCATGAAGAAAATGAACGACAAACCTGCCGGCATCGGCGCGAGCATACTGAGGTACAAACACCGTTTTTTCTACGCGAATAGCCTTCCCATTTTTTACCGTATCCATGACTATCGTTGCCTTCATACCTACCCCCCATACTGATGGTATTGAGAGACAGCAAGTTTGCCCGCCCCCGCCTTGTCCAGGGTCGAGATAGCCAGCCTCTGCTGAAGATCCATCTGTCAGTGTGACGATATAGCTTCCGACCCCATGTTCGGTATGGTTATACGCAGTAAGACTCACAGCGGTTTTCATTGATTATTTATTGCAAGCCACAGTTGAAAATAAAAGAAAATAGAAAAACAGAAAAACTTAATCGATGTTTAAATGGAGTCATAAAAATAATTTTCAACAAATAAACAAAAGTAAATTTAATCAATCAATCCCACAAGAACCTACTTCCATATTATTTCAAGCGGCACTCCTTGTTTTAATTCAGCTTCTTTTCCAGAGAGTGGATATTTCTGATGCCCAAGTAAATATTTAGTCAAAAATACTTTATATCGTCCATCATGTAGGAAATGAACGAGAAATCTACCAGCATCAGAGGCCACATAAGGTGGTACGGGCACTACTTTCTCCACTCTGACATCTTTTCCGTCTTTTATAGTTCCCATGATAACGGTGACTTCCATCCCCTTTTTCCATACAGCAGGGATCGAAAGGCAACAAGTTTCACCTCCACCACCCTGACCTGGAGCAAGAAATCCAACCTCAGTCCAGGAACCGTCGCAAGTTTTACCATATAACTACCAACTCCATGTTCGGTATGATTGTAGGCGGTGAGATTCACGCTAATTTTCATGTTTTCCTTGCCACATGCCGTATTTGAAAATGCAATCAAAATACATAAAAATACATTGAGTAAATTTTTTTGAAAATAGTCTTTTGATCATCTGAGTTCCTGAAATTCGTTGACCAAATACATCCTGAGATTGAAATGAAAATTAAATCAACTTTAGGAGTCGCTTATCCCTTGGGCTCATACGCCTCCCACAGCGGCGGCCCCGCTTCCCAAACGGTTTTCGGCAAGGCTTGCAGCGCGTCATAAAAAGCATCGAGCGATGCGGGTGGGTTTTTCATGAATGCAATAAACAAGGGCTGTTCCATGGCTTTGCCTGATGTGTATAAAGCCAGCAATACGTATTGGGTTTGCCGGTCGAGGTCATCGATTCCTGCATCGAGCGCGCGCTGCTGGTATTTCGCGACAAAAGCGTTCAGCACGCGTGGCGGCGTGTCATTGGTTTCATCGGTGATCACGCGCCGCAAATGACTGACCAGGTTAGCGGTGTCGGCCGGTTTCAGCTTTGCATGTTTCACCGTGCTTGACGCCTGCGGTGCGGCCTTGGCCGCTGTCTGCGCCGCGACGTTGCCACCGGCAAATGCCAAAGCCAAACTCAGGCACAGTGCCAGTGCCGGCAGTTGGTCAAGCTTCATGCTGAATGCCCCATAAGGGTGGGCCGGCTTCCCATACGTCGTCGGACAAGGCTTGCATGGCTTCATAGAAACTTTCGATAGAGGTGGGTGGGTCTTGCATGAGGGCAATGAAATCGGGGTGTTCGATGCCGGCGCCGGAGGTATACAGGGCCAGCAGCAGGTACTGCGTCTGGCGGTCCAGGTCGTCGATGCCAGCGGCCAGTGCGCGCTGCTGGTAGCGGGCGACGAATTCATATAGCAGCCGTGGCGGGGTATCGTTGGTTTCGTCGGTGATCACGCGCCGCAAATGGCTGATCAGCGTATCGGCGTCGCCGGCATCGACCAGCATGCCGTATTGCGCATCATCCAGATGGATGAGAGGCGAGTCCATGAGCGCAGCGTCCGGCGCAGCAACGGCTGTGTCGACATCCAGCAGGACGGCAACATCGCCAAAACGGTTGATGTACTGCAAGTTCAACAGTCCAGCCACGAATTGCTCGCGCTGTAGCGGCTCCAGGCAGGCCAGCCAGACCGGCAGGATGCGGGTGTCATACCAGCGCAGCATCATCTGCTGCTGGTCGCTCAGGCCGACGGCATGAAATTGGCGTAAATGCCGTGCCAGTTCGGGCAAGGGCCAGGGACTTTCCATCCAGCTCAGGCAAGGCGCGCCATAACCGAGCTTTTCAGCCCAGTCGCAGACTTTTTCCAGCATGGCCGGCGCAAGACCGGACAGCGGTATCAACAGGGGCGCGATCTCCGGCAGGCTCGCTTCGTGCGTCTCCTCGAACAGCGACGCATACGGTACTTTCCAGCGCTGTAGCATCAGGTGGCTGTTTTCGGCTTGCGCGCTGTCGAGTAACAAATAAGGCAGGCGTTGCTGCTCAAGACTGGCCCGGACCCAGCCGTGCAATGCCGAAACGCTGTCGGGCCTCAACGCAGCACTCCCGCTGCGCCCTGTTGCATGGCGCTCAAAATGCAGTTTTTGCAGGTGCTCGATGGCAATGGCGGCATCACATACGGCGCGCGCGTGGGCCCGATAAAACTCTTCCTACCGGCATATACCGTGATCTTGCCCGGGCACTGGATCGTGATATTGCCGCCCTCGATGGTGATGTTGGCCCCGCCCGACGTCGACAGGCGGATGCTTTTTGCAGCCGCCCAGTCGATGTGCGCGTTGGCGCTGACGATATTGACTTCCTCGCGCGCCTGCACGTTGAGCACGTCGGCCTGCGCCTGCAGGTCGATGGCCTGTTTGGCGGCGATCAGTTGCAGGCCGATATTGTTCTCGCCCGCCTTGACCACGCCGGCCAGCACTCCGATGGCTTGGCCGCTATGCACGCGCAGTTTTCCGCCGCTGCTGAACTGGGTATCCTGGCCACTCATCATGGTGACGGTTTCGCCATTGGCCAGTTGCAGGTCTTGCCCCGCGATCACGCCCAGTCCGGCCCTGGCGGCAATCGCGATGATGGCATCCTTTGTTTGCGGCAACTGGTCGTGCATGCCGGAAACGCTGGCCAGCATCGCCTTGAGTGGCGCGGCCTTGTCGTCGAGCTCGCTGGCGTCCGGCGCGCTGGCGCCGATGTGGCTGGCGTACGTCACCGTTTGATGCGTCTTGGCGGCAGTGTTGAATGTTTCGCCCAGCAGCACCGCCTGTTTCAACAATGCCATGCCGCCGGCGTTGTCGCCGGCCGGATCGCGTTGCGCGGCGTCGTGCCTGAGCACATAGCTGCTCACCAGCAAGCCCGCCTTGGCGCGCACCGCGCCATACGCATCGGTGCGCAACTCCGCACCGGCGCCGCGCAGGCTGCCGCGATAATTGTCGGCGCCATGGATCAGATGGCCCAGGCTCAGTTCGCTGGCCGCATGACTGCTTTTCAGTTGCACGCGGCCCTGGCTGTCGGTGTCGTCGAACAGCAACTGGTTATAGCCCGCCGCGCTGCCCGCCTTGCCGAACTCCTTGCTGCGGATGCCCCATTGCGCTGCGCCATTGCGGTGCGCCGCGCTGGCACCTGCGGCGCCATGCCACAGCGGACTGTTGCCGCCCGCCACATTGCCCTGGCCCGCGATGGCGTGGTCATGCGCCGGCTGGAACACGCCGGCATCGTTTTGATCACGCACAATGCCACCCGGGGTTGGTTTGGTGCCGCCCTCGCCCTGCCCGTTGTACAGCGCGCCGACGATGACGGGCCGGTCGATATCGTTTTCCAGAAATTGCACCAGCACTTCCTGGCCGATACGCGGCAGGAACTGGCTGCCCATGCCGCCGCCGGCCGCACGCTGCGCCACGCGTACCCAGCAGGTCGCGCCGGTCTCTTTCTGCCAGTGAAAGCGGATGCGCACCCGGCCCAGCTTGTCGCAATAGATTTCATCGGCGCCGCTGGCCACGTCATTGCCATCGGCGCCCACGACGATGGCGCTCTGGCTGCCCAGGGCTGTCGGCGTGGCGTGCTGGCGCGCATCGTTGCCAACTTGCACCGGACGCCACGGGGTCGCTGCACTGATCATGTCGATGCAGTTGGCGTAACCGCTGGCTTGCGCCTGGGCAATCGCGGCGGCGAAATCGGGAAACCCTGCACCCCACTCTGCCACGCTTTCTTCCAGCAATTCCGCTATCGGGCCGAACAGTTCCGCCAGTCCTTCCAGCGCCGGGGCCGGCAGGTTGTTGACGCCGATGCTGGCCACGCGCAGCACGACATACTCGGGTGCGGCACCGTCGGCTGGCTGCAACGGTCCCTGCGTCAGGGTAAAGCGCGTGCCGGCGCGCAGGGTGCGCACGGTCGAACGCGCCTGCCACTGCTGGGCGCGCGCTTCATGGGCCTGCATCTGCAACCGCGCGTAGCGCTGCGCCTGGGCGGCGCTGGCGTACCAGTACTGGCCCGGCGTATCGTAGCTTTCCAGCAGCGGAGCGTTCTTGCCGCCGAGAACCATATTCGTCGGCACGCTGGCCGCGACCGCCTTCTTGGCCTTGTAATCGTAACTGAGCACGCTGCTCAGCCCGACATGCAGGCTGCGCCGCCCGCTCAAGGCTTGCACGCTGTCGCCCGGTTCGCCGACGCGCGCGCCATGAAAGCGGATGCCGCTGCCTTGCACGCTGCTGGCGTCCTCGGGCGTGGCACAAGCCTGGCTGCTGTCGGCAAAGACGATCAGGGTCTGACCGTCAAACCGCCAGGCCAGCCCTTCTTCGGTCAGCAGCCGGCGCACGAAATCGAAATCCGATTCGCGGTACTGGCAGCAATAGCTGCGTTCGCCCGCTTCCTGCATGCACGACGCGACCTCGTCGCTCCAGCGCCACAGCGCGTGCGGCGCATACGCCTGCAATACCTCGTCGACGATGGCTGTCACGGTTTTGTCTTGCCAGACGCGGCTGTTACGCACTTGCGTCAGCAGCCACAGCCACGGCGTGATGCGCAAGCGGTAGCGCGCCAGTCCGCCATTGCTGCCGAGCATGGCTGCGGCGCTGATATAGCCGGAAAACTGGGTGCGCGTGCCGTCTGCCAGGCTGATATGCAGGCTGGCAGGCTGGCCCAGCAGGGATGCCAGCGCAACATGGGCGCTGGTGGACAGGGCGATAATCTCGCGCGCGCCGATCACCTGCAATTGCTCGTCGGCGGCAAAGGCTTCGACCAGCAAGCCGCTGTCCGCCTCCTCGCCGATGGTCAGTTCGTACAGCCGCGTGGCGCTCGTGAAAGCAGCCAGCGCGTCTGCAATCTTGTCGCTTGAAGTGGATGGCATGCGGTTCCCGTCAGTCGTTTACTATGCTTTGCATATTTAACAATTATTGTAGCGAGGAATGTATATCGCAGGAGCGCGCTTGAAACGGGGTGAACAGATTGCCCCGTGCTGTCCGTGCTGTAGCGGGCAAATTGCATCTGCCACCCATCCTTTTTCACGCACCATGGCTGCAGCGCTTACTTGATCGTGTACTTGAACTGCCCTTGCTTGCTGGCGCTGACCTTGATTTTCGTGATGGCCGCGCCTTCGGCCATTTTGGCCAGCACCGACTCGGCGATCTCGGGCAGCACGCTGCCGTTGAGGATATTGTCGACATTGCGCGCGCCCGAATCGACTTCGGTGCAGCGCGCAAGCACGGCGTCAACCAGCGCTTCGTCGTAGCTGAATTCGGCCTTGTGATTGGCTGCGATGCGCTGGGCGATCTTGCCCAGTTTCAGGCCGATGATATTGACCAGCACGTCGTCCGAGATCGGATAGAAAGGAATCACTTTCAAGCGTCCCAGGAAGGCCGGCTTGAAAGTCTTCACCAGTTGCGGGCGGATCTTTTCCTCCAGCTGTTCCGGCGTCGGCAAGTCTGGTGACGCCACATTCAGGCAGGCTTGCATCAGGATGCTCGAACCGACGTTCGAGGTCAGGATGATGATGGTATTTTTAAAGTCGATCTCGCGCCCTTCGGCATCCTCCATCACGCCCTTGTCGAAGACCTGGAAGAACAGCTCGAGCACGTCCGGATGGGCTTTTTCCACTTCATCGAGCAGCACCACGCTGTACGGGTTGCGCCGCACCGCCTCGGTCAGCACGCCGCCTTCGCCGTAGCCGACATAGCCGGGCGGCGAGCCTTTCAGACCCGACACGCTGTGCGCTTCCTGGTATTCGCTCATGTTGATGGTGATCAGCTTGCGTTCGCCGCCATACAGCACGTCGGCCAGCGCCAGTGCCGTTTCCGTCTTGCCCACGCCGGACGGGCCGACGAACAGGAACACGCCCTTCGGCTTGTTCGGATCGTCCAGGTTGGCGCGCGAGGTACGCACGCGCTGCGCCACCGCCTCGATCGCATGCGACTGGCCCAGCACGCGCTCCTCCAGCATGTCCTTCAGCTTCAATACCGTGCGGATTTCATCCTTGACCATTTTGCCGAGCGGGATGCCGGTCCAGCCAGCGACGATTTCGGCCACCACGTGACCGTCGACCTGCACCGGCACCATCGGCGTTTCGCCCTGCAGTGCGCGCAAGTCCTTGAGCAAGGCTTGCAGGTCGCCGACCTGGCTGGCGTCCGCTTTCGTGCCTGTCTGGCCGGCGCCCGCGCTTTCCAGGTCATGGCGGGCCGCCTTGACCTTCCCGCTCAGGGTCTTTTCGTTTTCCCAGCGCGCGGCAAGTACCGCATGCTCGCTTGCAGCGGTGGTGCGCTGCGCGCGCAAGTCTTTCAGGCGCACCGGGTGGTTCCCACCGCTCTTTTCCTCACGTTCGAGCGTAGCGACTTCGGCATCGATGCGGTCGAGCTTTTTGACCAGGTTTTCCAGCAGGGCCGGCGTCGCGTTCTGGCCCAGCGCTACCTTGGCGCAGGCGGTATCGAGCACGCTGATGGCCTTGTCGGGCAGCTGGCGACCCATGATGTAGCGATGCGACAGCCGTACCGCTTCGGTGATGGCTTCGTCATAGATGCGCACATTGAAATGCTTTTCCATCAGCGGCGCCATGCCGCGCAACATGGCGCAGGCCAGTTCCTCGCTGGGCTCCTCGATCTTGACGACCTGGAAGCGGCGCGCCAGCGCGGCGTCCTTTTCAAAGTACTTCTTGTATTCGCCCCAGGTGGTGGCGGCAATCGTGCGCAGCTCGCCGCGCGCCAATGCCGGCTTGAGCAGGTTGGCCGCGTCGTTCTGGCCGGCCGTGCCGCCGGCGCCGATCATGGTGTGCGCTTCGTCGATGAACAGGATGATGGCGTGCGGGCTTTTCTTGACTTCATCGATGACGTTTTTCAGGCGGTTCTCGAACTCGCCCTTGACGCTGGCGCCGGCTTGCAGCAGGCCCATGTCCAGCGTATGGATCTCGACGCCCTCCAATACATCGGGCACGTCGTCCTGCGCGATGCGCAGGGCCAATCCTTCGACCACGGCCGTCTTGCCCACGCCCGCCTCGCCCGTCAGGATGGGGTTGTTCTGGCGGCGGCGCATCAGGATATCGATCGCCTGGCGTATCTCGGCATCGCGCCCGATCACCGGGTCGACCTTGCCGTCGCGCGCGCGCGCCGTCAGGTTGGTGGTGAACTGGTCCAGTGCCGGGGTTTTCGAGGCGGCCGCGCGTCCTTCGAGTTCGCCGACGGGGTCTCCTCCTCCCTCGCCGCCCTCCCCGTCATCGCCATCGGAAGCCGAGACGCCTGCCGCCTCCTGCGAGCCTTGCGTGATCTTGTCGAGGTTGTGCTTCAGGTCATCGAGCTTGAATGTATTGAACAGTTTCGATCCGCGGTAAGCCAGCTGCGCCAGCTCCGGGTCGGTCAGCAACGCCTGCAGCAGATGGGCGCTGCGGATGCTGGCCTGGCGGCCTGCCTGCACGTCGAGCGACGCAATCAGCCAGGCGTTTTCAAACAGCTTCGGCAACCTTGGCGAGAACACAGGGGTGCGCGCATTGCCGGTCTGCAGGCGCGCCACTTCGGCCTGAAGGTCCGCTTCGAGCATGCTGACGCTGATGCCGCTGTGGCGGGCGATCAGCGCAAAGTCGCTGGCCGGCTGTTCCAGCAGGGCCAGGAACAGATGTTCCAGGTCGACCTCGTATTGTCCGAGGCCGACGCAGATGCCGGCGGCGCGGGTGGCGGCGGTGCGACTGGTGTCATTGAGCTTGCTGATCAGCGTCTTGAGGTTGATGCTCATGGGGCAAAGGTCCTTGTGTGGAAACGGCTAAAAAAGAGAAGATGGTTCATGCCAGCGTATGCAGTTCGTAGCGCACGTCGCTGCGGTCTTGCGCGGCGCCGGCGGTGATCAGGAAACTGTCCCAGCCCAGCCGCCCGCCGCTGCGCGGTTGCTCCAGCGTGACGCCGTGCACATCATCGGCGCGCAACACCAGTTGCACTTCGTATTCGAGGCACAAGCCGGTAAACATGGTGAGCATTTTTTCCAGCGCGCGTGCCGCCGCGCCGCCCGGCAGAAAGGCGTCGAAATGGACGCGCGCCAGCGGGCCGACGACCAGCCGCATGCGCAAATCGCGCTGCCAGACGCGCGCGCCGACCAGCGCGGTCGAACCCAGCATGGCGTTCATGCCACCCAGGCAGCTTTGCTGGTCGCGCGGCACGTCGTACCAGCAGCCGACAAACTGGGTCACCTTGATGGACTGGCCAAAATAGGCGGACAATACTTGGCCGATCGCCACCGCCGATGGCGGCCGGTGCCGCATGGCGGCGACAAAAAAACCCACCGACTCGTCGAGGACGCCATCGCCATCGTCGTACAGGCGCTGGCGCAGCGACGCATGGCCCAGGCCCGCCAGCGATAGCAGCAGCGGCAAGAACTTGTCCCTGCCATCGAGCTGGTATTTGAGTTCCAGGCGGTACTTGCTCCACGCTTCGTAGAACAGCGCCAGTGCGCGGCTGGAAAAAGTGTCGAGAAAGGCGCGCGGTCCTTCGTCCTTTTCGTATAGCTGGTGCGCGGCGATGCTTTCGGTGTAATGGGCCGGCAGCGCGCCGGCCACGCCGAGAAAGCCCATGAAGGCAGGCGTGATGCGGACGTATTTCAGCTCGCCGTGCCGCACGGCCGCACCCAGCGCGCGCATGTCGGCCGCCAGAGCGCCCAGCGCGCGCGGTTCGGCATGCACCGCTTCAAGCTGGCTGGGCGCAAAGTTGAGCGACAGCGAATTTTGAAAGCGCAGGAAATTGGCCACCGCGCCCTCGCGCGCCATGCCGTTGCGAACCAGCCAGAGTTCAAGCATGCGTACCGCCTGGAAGTACTGGAAGCGGTAAGGCTCGGCGAACAGGCGCTCGATTACACTAGGCTCAAATCGCCGCTGCGTGGTTTGCATCGCAACAACTCCTCTCCCGATTTTTTCGACAGCACCACCAGTTGCGTGAAACTGTTGGCATGCACGTACAGGCCGAGAAAACACTCGACGATATGGGCAAACGCATGGATGCCGCTGCCGACGAAGGCTTCCTCATCGAGCGTCAGCCGCACTTCCAGGCCGCGCACCAGGCAGGCGAAGGGATTGCCTGGCAGCCAGGCGTTCGCCGCCTTGTGGTCGATCGCCGCAATGCCGCTGATCTGCCGTTGCGAGGTTGCCGATCGGGGCAAGTCATACAGGGTCAACATTTCCTGGAACGCTTCCAGGCCGCTGCCCGACAGCGACAGATGGTTCAGCGACAGGTGCGAGATCAAGCGCCAGTGCGCGCCGCGGCCCCGCTCAAAACGGTGCGACTCGGTCGGCTTGCGCAGGAAGTTGATGCTGCGCACGCTTGATCCGCCTTCCAGGAACAGGTCGCCGCCGCGCAGGCCATAGGTAAGTTGCGCCGGCAGATCGCGGTTAGTACAGCTCAATTCCAAGCTCAGGGTATCGGTTTCAATCGCTGCCGGATCAAAATCGATGTCGACGATGGAAATCTCGGTCTCATAGCCGGGGCTTTTTTCGCTGATTGCGTCATCGCGCCGCATCACCCAGTAATGGCCATCTTTGGCGGGCATCTGGCCGTGGCGCAGCGAGTAGAACGGGCGAAATTCGGTGATCGACTCGCCTTGCGGCGTCTGGCGCACCAGCTTGACCGATTCGATGGCTTGCACCTCGAATGCGTAGGCGCGGCGCGCATCGGCCAGCACCGGATAGCTGGCGGCCGTGTGCGTCAGCCGGATCGGCTCGCCGCGCAGACGGAACAGGTTGACCACCGGCGTGCAGCCCAGCAGCAGGTTATTGGTCGACATGGTGCCCAGCATGCGCGCCGTATTCGAATCCGTGCGCAAGCCGGCCAGCGCCAGGTGCAGCGTGATGCGTCGGCAGCCGGACGGCAGCGGCGCGCACAGCGCGGCCAGGTCGATGTCGAAGAAGTTGAATTTTTCGGGAAAGCAGAAGTATTCGGTCAGCAGCCGGTAGGCTGGATGCGAACGGGCCGAAAACGGAATCAGCGCATCGTCCTCGGCATAGCCGGCGGTGCTGACAGGGATCTGCGCCAACGCGTTCCAGCGTCCGCTGTCATCCGCTTCCACATAGGCCTTGACCGTGCGCATGAACAGCGCGTCGCGCAGCGCCGCGCAAAACGAAGGCTCGCCGTCGATGAACACGCGCAGCTTGCTGACGCCCAGCTGCGCCAGACTGATCTGATCGGCGGTCGCTTCGATGACGATGCTCACGCTGGAGGTGGCGTTTGGCGGCAGTGGCACCTGCTCGGGCGCGTCGATAATGGCGGCAAACGCCGCATGCGTCAGCGCCAGAGGCGCCACGGTGACAGGATAAGCGGTGCGGAAGGTGCAGGCAACGCCCTTGACGGGACGTGTCGCCAGCTCGGTGCCGCGCGCAATCTCGGTGGCGGCCGTCAGCTGCGCCGCCGCGCCGCTGTAGTCGAGGCGCGCGATCGAGCACGAAGGAAACGGCCGCAGGTAATGCGGGTACAGTACCTCGAACAGCGCCTCGGTGAATTCCGGGTAATCGTCATCGAGACGTTTCGAAATGCGCGAATTGAGCAGCGCGAAGGATTGGATCATGCGCTCGATATGCGGGTCTTCGCAGACTTCGCCGCCGATCAGCAGTCGTCCCGCGATCTTCGGGTAGCGCTCGGAAAACTCGCGCGAATAGCGGCGCAGGAAACCCAGTTCACGTTCGTAATACGGTAATAAGTCTTCCAAGTTCAGGCTCCTTGCGCCGCACGGCGCGCCTTGCTGATCGTGTAATGCAGGCTTGACGGCTGCAGGATGGCGTCAAAGTTGACGGGTTCCTGGGCCGAGTGCACCACCAAGAGCGCGGTGATGGCGAAATTGAGGCGGTTGATCGAGCCTTCCTGGATTTCCAGCGAAGCGCGCACGCTGCGCAAGCGTGGCTCATGGCGCGCAATGGCTTTTTCCAGGCACTGGCAGATATACGCGCGGTCATCGGAACTCGACAAGCTCAGGCCGGCGAAATCATTGAGGCCATAGGTGACAATCGAGCGACCGCATTCGGGAAAATTTTTCAGCAGCGCTTCCGGTATCACGGTGCGCGTGTTGAGCAGCGCCTCCAGGTCGCGTGCCACGGTGTCTTTCAAATCTTCCAGCGACAGGCGCGAGACGGTGCTACTGGAAGCGCCCTGAACAGAGGTGTCCATCAGGCGGTCGAACAATCCCGGCGTAAAACCCTTCATCGGTATCCTGTCGTTGGCAGTAGGAAGGAACAAAAGGGCGGCCTGCGGCGGCCCTATGATTCAAGAGAATCAGTCACACAGACACAAGCCGGAGTCACCGTCGGCGGCTAGCCGGGGCGGCTTCATCCGGCAAGGGCCGTTGTCGATCAAATCGTCTTGTTGGCCGACAGATCCCAACCGCCAGAGGTATTGCCGCCGGAGCCACCACCAACTTTTTGCTGCGTGTATTTCCACTTGACCTTGGAATACTTGATCGACACGTTTTCGCCGAGGATGTCGCCAGCTGCGACGGACGGCGCCACGCTGCTGATCAGCACGTTTTCCAGCTCGATCTCGAAGTACTTGATGCGCTCGCCCTGGCCGTCAGCGCGCAGGAATTCGAACTTGGCTTTCGGGATCGTTTTACCGGATGAGCAATTTTGCAGCAGCAGCGGCGTGGCGAGGTCGGCCAGCTTGGCGACCACGATATCCTTGTGCTCGGTACGTTCGGCGGTATGGCCGCCGCCGGTCGAGGCGGTGGCGGACTTCGGCTGCAGCACTTCCCACTGGACCGACTTGCATTCGATCCAATCTTTGTGGGAGGTGTCGGTGGATTCGCCTTTGATACCATCAATTTGCAAGTAAACGTCGATTGCCATGTCATTCCTTTCGGTTATTTATGAAAAAATCAGGATTTGGTCGATTGCGGCAGCTCCGCGACCAAACGGAGTGAAACGGACAGCTCATCGAGCTGGAAATGCGGACGCAAGAAGGAAATGGCGCGGTAGACGCCCGGACGACCAGGCACTTCCGACACCTGCACCGATGCTTCGCGCAGTGGAAACTGGGCCTTTTGCTCCTGGCTGGCGTTATCGTCGAGCAGCACGTATTGCATCAGCCAGCGGTTAAGGAAGTCTTCGACGTTGGACGCGGCGGCAAAGCTGCCGATCTTGTCGCGCATCATCGCCTTCATGTAATGGGCGATGCGCGAGACGGCAAAGATGTATTGCAGCTGCGACGACAGAACCGCATTGGCATTGGCGGAATCGGTGTTGTATTTCTTGGCCTTCTGCGCCGACTGGGCGCCGAAGAACGCCGCGTAATCGGTGTTTTTGCAATGCACCAGCGAAATGAACCCCAGGTCGCTCAGCTCTTTTTCGCGCCGGTCAGTAATCGCAATCTCGGTCGGGCATTTCAGCGCCACTTCGCCTTCGTCGGTCTTGAATGTGTGGGTCGGCAAGTCTTCTACCAGGCCGCCACCTTCCACGCCGCGGATCGCCGCGCACCAGCCATAGTCGTCGAAGGCCGCCGTCAGCCTGGCGCCGAAGGCATAGGCGGCATTGCACCACAGGTATTTCTGGTGGTTGGTGCCATCGACATCCTCGACGAAATTGAAGCCGTCGACGGTGGCGCCATCGGCCGGATTGAACGGCAGCCGCCCCAGGTAGCGCGGCAGCGTGAGGCCGACGTAGCGCGCATCTTCCGATTCGCGGAACGACTTCCACTTCGCGTATTCGACCGTGTCGAACACCTTGGCCAGGTCGCGTGGTTTGCCGAGGTCGGCATAGCTTTCAAGGCCGAACAGCTCGGGCGATGCGGCCGAAATGAAGGGCGCGTGGGCTGCAGCGGCCACATGCGACATCTGTTCGAGGAAATACATGTCTTCAGGCTGGCGCGTGAACTCGAAGTCGCCCAGCAGCGCGCCGAACGGAGCGCCGCCGAAAGTGCCGAACTCTTCCTCATAGACTTTCTTGAACATAGTCGACTGATCGAATTCCAGCGCGCTCTGGAAATCGCGCACCAGCTCGCGCTTGGTGGCATTGAGCAGCTTGATCTTCAGGTTGGTGCCGGTGGGCGTGTTGTCGACCAGGTGATGCAGGCCGGTCCAGCTGCTTTCCAGCTTCTGGAATTCGGGCGCATGCAGGATGACGCTGAGCTGGCGTGAAATGAGTCTGTCCAGCTCGGCAACGCGCGCATCGATGGTGGCCGCCAGGTTGTCTGACACCACCACGGTGCCTTCCATCACCTGGCTGACCAGTTCTGAAATCAGGTCCTTGGCGCGTGCATGCTCGACGCTGGATTTGGCAACCTTGCTTTGTTCGACGATCTGGTCGAGCAAGCCGATATCGGTGGTCGCGGCGGCGCCGGACGCGGGGGTCAGTTGAGCGGACATGGGATCAGTCTTTCTTGGCGGTGGATTGTTGTTCCAGCTGGGCCAGCTTTTCCGTGCTGTTGAGCACGTCGTTGAGGAGATCTTCCAGTTTGTCGTTACCGGCCAGCTTGTTGCGCAGGTCGGCCAGCTTGGTACGCGCCTCGAGCAGGCGGCGCAACGGCGCCACCTGTTCCACCACCGCCTCGGGACGGAAGTCGTTGAGCGACTTGAAGCGCAAGTCGACGCGCAGCTGGCCACCTTCATCGCTGAGCTCGTTGGATACGCCAAACGCGGCGCGCGGCTCGACGCCCTTGAGCACCTCATCGAAATTGTCGCGGTCAATGCCGATGAACTTGCGGTCCTTCAGCCGTTTTTGCTCGACTTCGGAATTGCCGCCGAAGTCGCCCACGACGCCCATCACGAAGGGCAGTTCCTTGTTTTCAATCGCATCGCCGATTTCCACGTCATACGTCATCTGCACGCGTGGCGGCCGGACCTTTTGCAGGCGTTTTTGAACACTTTCTTTTTTTGACATGACACATCCCTTCACGAGTAAACGGCGGCATCCGTGATGCCCCTGGTAGATTGCCTTACTGCCTCAGCTTCACTTCAACCCATCGAAGGGATTGGCACTGCTGTCAGCAGTCTTGCCCTGGCCCTTGCGCGGCGGACGCGCCGGCGGCTTGTCGCGCGCCTGCGCCGAGGCCGGCGCCGGTACCAGCACGGTTTCGCCCAGGCTTTCGCGCAACAGTTTGGCCAGATCCTGCGATTCGGTGCGCAGCGGGCCGGACAGGTTGTTCTGGCGGCTCAGATCAGCCAATGCACGTGTCGACAGGCGCAGTCCGCTGATCGCAATGACGCTGTTGGCCAGCTTGTCGGCAGGGTCGCGCACCAACACTTCCTGGGCATGGATGATGGCATCGCCGTACTGGCCCGCCTCATAGCGGGTCTGGGCCATGCGGACCCATGGATTCTTATCGGCTGGAAATTCGACAGCGGCTTGTTTCCACAAACCCATGGCCGCTTCGTTATTGCCCGAACTGGCAGCCTGGGTCGCCTTTGCCATCAGCTCGTCGAGCGAGGGCGGCGCCGCCGTCTTGACCGCTGGTGCGGTGCTACAGGCACTGAGCGTCAATGCGCAAGCAACCGCGGCAAAAAAATGGAATGTAAATTGGCGAGACATGGTCTGATTTCCCTCAAAAAAAGATGACGTGGTCATTAAAATACTTGCAATTTATAGTTATCAAATTCAGTTGCTAAATTCTTATTTTTGCGAGACTAACACGGATTTAATATTGACTCCGTTCAATAGAAAATACGCGAAAACTCACATTTCCATCGACCGAAAAGGCAGGCACCATGCGGGAAACGTACCGTACGCACCTTTCTTCCAGATAATGTTAATGTTGTTGCAGTTGCGAAAAAAGCACATAATTTCTTACCGCAAAGATTGAATGATCGGACGCTCCGGCAAGGCGCCGATCGCGCTTCAAAAGAGCCCGGGAGCGACAGCGTTCTCCGCGCTTTTACTTCCTCGGAAAAAGGGCAATCGATGAGCATTACAAGCAAATTGTTATGGGGTGAAGGTCTGTTTCTGCGCCCCCAGCACTTCCAGCAACAAGACCAGTACCATGAACATCGCCTGCACGAAAGCATCAAGGCGCTGCATCCTTACGCATGGGGTGTCAACCACGTACAGATCGACCGCGATGCGCTGAGCAATAACACGCTGCGGCTGCTGGAACTGTCGCTGGTGTTCCAGGACGGCGAAATCTATAACGCTCCCGGCGCCGATGAATTGCCCGAGGCCCTGGACCTGAGCAAGCTGCTGCAATCACAGCAAACCGTCACTTTTTATGCCGCCCTGCCCGCTTTCAAGCATTTCGGCGGCAACTTTGCCGCGCCCGACCAGCCCAGCAGCGCAGCGCGCTACGCTCAAGCCAACCTGGAAACGCCCGACCTGTACACCCATGCAGCGCAGGCCGAATTGGTCTACTTGCAAAAATCGCTGCGTCTGGTGGCCGAATCGGAACCGCGCGATTCGTATGTGAATTTTCCGTTGCTGCGCCTGCGGCGCCTGTCGACCGGCGGCTTTGAGCCGGACCCGTCGTTCGTGCCGCCGAGCCTGTCGATCCGCAGCGCCCCGCTGCTGTTCCTGCAATTACGCCGCCTGATCGATGCGCTGCAGGCCAAGGTCAACGCCCTGTACGGCCACCACCGCGAGCCGAGCAAGAATGTGATCGAATTTCGCTCCGGCGACATGTCCTCATTCTGGCTGCTGCACACGGCCAGTTCGGCGTTCGCCTCGCTCAGTCATTATTTCCATCATCCGGCGCTGCACCCGGAGCGCCTGTACGAAGCGCTGCTGGCGCTGGCCGGTGCGCTGATGACGTTCTCGAAAACCCATGCGCTGGCCGACCTGCCAGCCTACCAGCACCTCGATCCCGGACCATCGTTCGCGCGTTTGCACGCGATCATCCGCGAACTGCTCGACACGGTAATCTCTTCGAAATATTTCGCCATTGCGTTGACCGAAGTCAAACCGTCTTACCATCACGGCAAGCTCGATTCGGGCAAGATCGACGACAAAACCGCGTTTTACCTGGGTGTCTCGGCCGACATGCCGGGCGTGGAACTGGTGGACGTGGTGCCGCTGCGCTTCAAGATCGGCGCACCGGACGATGTGGAGAAATTCGTGCTGTCAGCCCTGCCCGGCGTGCGCCTGCAGCACACGCCGCAGGTGCCGGCCGCCGTGCCGGTGCGGCCCGATACGTATTACTTCACCATCGAAGCGAAAGGCCAGATGTACGACCGCATGTTGCAGGCCCAGTCGATTTCCATCTACGTTCCGTCCGGCATGCGGGATCTGAAACTTGAACTTGTCGCCATCACTTCCTGAAGATAAACGATGAATGCAAACGCCCCCTCCCTGATGTCCGGCGGCTCCGCCGCTTATGCATCGAGCGTTCCGGCCGGCCCGGGTACCGAACACACGCTGACAGACCTGATGTACGACGGTTTCTATGCGCTGTTCATGCTGAAAAACGGCAGCGGCCCGCAAGACAATGCCGACTTCATCAGAAAAATGACGCAGTTTCTCGACGAGTTCGGAAACGCAGCAAAAAAACATGCTGCCTCGGCCGATGATATCGACGCCGCCAAATATGCATTTTGCGCGGCTGTCGACGAGATCATCCTGCGCTCGCCGTATGCCATCCGCGACGACTGGGCGCGCCGCCCGCTGCAGTTGGTGCTGTTCGGCGACCAGCTGGCCGGCGAGAACTTCTTCATCCGTCTCGAAGCGCTGCGCGCGCGCGGCAGCGCGCACCTGCAGGCGCTGGAAGTGTTCCACATGTGCCTGCTGCTGGGATTCCAGGGGCGATACATCCTCGAAGGCTCGGAAAAACTGGCCTACCTGACGGCCCGCCTGGGTGACGAGATCGCCCAGATGAAGGGCAAGAAAGCCGGCTTTGCGCCACATGCGGAACGCCCCGACCAGATTGCGCACAAGTTGCGCAACGACGTGCCGCTGTGGGTGCTGTGCTCGGTATTCGCGCTGATCTGTGCACTGGGCTACCTGGGTCTGCGCACCATGCTAGCCAAAAACACCGAACAACAGATGAACGCCTACAGCGATATCGTCAAGCTGGCACCGCGCACCGCCAACCTGACCATCACGTTGCCGTAATGAGCGGCCTGGCAACGACAGAAGCTGCCCCGGGGGTGTTCGGCAGCGGCCTATCGCAGCATGCGCGGCTGATTACGCTGGCCACGGCGCAGGAATCGAACCAGCCCGAATCGCTGATGGCCGAGCGGATGACGGGCCGCGAGGCGGTCAATGAGTTGTTCCGCTTCGAGGTCGATGCCTTGAGCACGGCGGCGGGCCTGGACCTTGCCAGCTTTCTCGGCGAAGAAATCACGCTCAAGCTGCTGCAGCCCGACGGCAGCTGGCGCGCCTGGCACGGACTGTGCACCGACTGCGGCTTTGCCGGCGCCGACGGCGGCGTGGCGCGCTACCGGCTGCGCCTTGAGCCCGCCCTGGCCTTGCTGGGCTTGCGCCGCGACAGCTATATCTTCCAGGACAAGAACGCGCGCGACCTCATTACCGAGCTGCTCGGCGACTATCCACAGGTCCGCTTCGAATTCGATGTCAGCCAGGAACTGGCGCCACGCCCCGTCTGGACGCAATACCGCGAAAGCGACCTGGCCTTCCTGACCCGCGTGCTCGCCTTCGAAGGCCTGAGCTGGCGCTTCGAGCACGAGCAGGAGGATGGCGCGGCGCAAGAAGGAGAACAACAGAATGCACAGCAGGCCAAGCACAAGCTGGTGATTTTCGACAGCAAGGCAGTTGCGCCGGCGACGCCCGGCGTGGCTGGCCTGCGCTTTCACGGCGTGCGCGCCAGCGATACCGATGACGCCATCGACAGCTTCAGCGCGCGGCGCCAGGTGCGCCCCAATGCGGTCGGCATCAGCAGCTGGGACCCGCAGCAACTGGCGGCGCCGGCCGCCGAACACAGCTCGAGCCTGCAGGCGGGCGAGTTGCCGCCCCTGCCGCTGTACGACGGCTCCGGCGAACGGCGCTATGCCGACAGCATGGCGGCCGATCCGCACGGCCTGCGCATGTTGCAGGCTCTGGAACTGGAGAACAAGCAATTCACGGGCGCTGGCGCGGTGCGGCGCATGGCGGCCGGCCACGCCTTTAACTTGTTGCAGCATGAACATTATGCCGACGGCGCCAACCAGTTCACCGTGCTATGGGTCGAGCACGAGGCACGCAACAATCTGGGCCCGGCCGGCGGCGCACTGACGACGCTACTGTCGAAACTGTCGACAGTAGCCAGCCTGAGCGACGTCGCCAGCCTGCTCGATGGCCAGCTCGAGGCCGGCACCTACCGCAATACCTTTGCTTGCGCGCGTACCAGCGTGGCCATCGTGCCGCCCGCCACCGCCGCGCGCCAGGCCAGCAGCGCGCTAGGGCCGCAAACGGCGCTGGTGGTCGGCCTGCCCGATAGCGTGGCGACCACCGGGCGCGATCATCAGGTACGCATCCAGTTCGCCTGGCAACGCGGCAGCGCCGCGAATCCGGGCGGCATGGCGCACAACACGGATCAACAGGGCAACGCGCCCGGCAATGAAGCGTCAGGCACCTGGGTGCGCGTTGCCGAAGCATTAGCCGGCCCGAACTGGGGCTCGCAATTTACGCCGCGCATCGGCACCGAAGTGCTGGTCGATTTCATCGAAGGCGACATGGACCGTCCGCTGGTAGTGGCCCAGCTCTATACCGGCAGCGACGCGCCACCCTACGCGGCCGGCGTCGGTTCGGACGTCAATCACGCCGGCGTCATTTCCGGCATCCACAGCCACAATTTCGATGGCGGCGGCTATAACCAGTGGGTGATCGACGATACGCCGGGCCAGTTGCGCACCCGCCTGGCGACGAGCAGCGCGGCCACGCAGCTGAACCTCGGTTACCTGGTACAGCAAGGCGTGGGCACGGCCCAGCGCGGCAGTTACCGCGGCAGCGGCTTCGAATTGCGCACCGACGCCTGGACCGTGCTACGCGGCGGCGAAGGCGTGCTCATCTCTACCACTGCCCGCGCACAGACTGGCGCGGGCATTGCCTCCACCCAGCTCGACACCACGGAAGCGTTGGCCCAGCTGAAAGGCGCGGCCGAACTAAACGAGTCGTTGGCCGAGGCCGCGCAGCAACAAACCGCCCTGTTCAGCCAGGATGCGAAACAGGCCCAGCTGGACCTGATCAAGCAGATCGATCCCCAGCAAGATGGTAAGTACGGGGCCAGTGTGGGCGGGCAGGAGGCGCTGAAGGCCAGCGCAGGCGAGCGCAAGCTGGCCGCCGACCAGCCGGTGGAAAAATTCGGCCAGCCGCTGGTACTGATGGAGGCGCCTGCCAGCATCAACTGGGCCACGCCAGGCTCGACCGTGCTATTTGCCGCCCAGCAGCTGCAATGGACGACGCAATCGGACCTGCACATGACGGCCGGCCACACCTATTCATCCGTGTCGGCCAGTGCGCAGGGGCTGTTTACCCACACCGGCGGCATCCAGGCGATTGCCGCCTATGGTCCCGTATCGCTGCAGGCACATACGGGGCAACTGGAAATCCTGGCCGACAAGGCCATTACCGTGATCTCGGTCAACGACAGTATCGACATCAAGGCCAATCAGAAAATCACGCTGCAGGCCGGGCAATCGTCGATCACGCTTGAAGGCGGCAATATCACGTTTGCGTGCCCTGGGAACTTTACAGTCAAGGGCGGCCAGCATGTGTTCAACGGCGGCGCCAGCGCGGCCGGCATGCTGGCAGCGCTGCCGGACACGCGTATCAAGCTGTTCGACGAAGGCTTTGTGCTGCGCGACCGCGACACGGGCGAACCGATGCCGCGCCAGCCCTACCGCATCAAGCGCGAAGATGGCAGCTATGAGAGCGGCATGACCGACGAAAAGGGCTTGACGCACGTGATTGCAGCCGCCGCCGCCGAGGCGCTGGTGATCGAGCTGCTGAAAACTGTGGGCGGCCAGGGTTCGGCACCGGCACCGGCATCCGCCCCCTCTTCAGCGCCGGCGCCGGCGCCGGCGCCGGTACCAGGTTCGCCAGGGCAGCCGGCAGCCAGGGCCAGCACCCCGCCAGAACCGAAATACAAGCCGGCAGGCGACTCCAGCACCACGCCGGTGGACAACAAGCGCCGCAAGGAAGTGCTGGTGAAGCTGCCGGCCTGCTGGATCGAAGACTACGAAAAGGAAATCGCCGGTCCCTCTTATGGCCGCTATGCGCAGCCTTTCCAGCACGACGGTACGCCGCACAAATACAAGGACAAGATTTGGTTCAAGCTGTACGTGCCGGCAAAATCAGACCGTCCGGTGGTGGTGGAAGTGCGTTTCAAGGCTATCACGGTACTCGACGCCGTAGGACAGGCACTGGAAGAGAGCGACAAGGGCACAGAATCAGCGGCGCTGCGCGCCAAGCAGCGCGCCTACGTGGTGACGGTGGCGCAGAAAAACGCGACGGCCGGCATCGAAGGCAACTGGAACAACAAGTTCCGGCTTGAAATCAATGATCCGCAATGCGGACAAAAAGTGTTGCCGGTGGTTTTCCGCGTCCTCTGGGTCGACGATAAGCAGCACTACACGCTGCAGATCCACAAGCGCTATGACCGCGAAAACGTTACCGGCGACGTGATGAACGTGTCGCTGGCAACGGAACTGACCACGTATGCGCATGAATTCGGGCATTGCGTCGGCATGCCCGACGAATACTCGTACACGGAGTTCGAAGAAACGGTACGCTATTTCAATCCGGACGGCACGCTCGACGAGCCCATCGTTTGCCACGTCAACGGCACCTCGCCGCAAGACCTGACGCAATCGATCATGTCGTATGCGGAAGGCGCGCGGATCCTGAAACGCCACGGCTGGAATATCGCGATAGAAGCGCAGGAATTGCTGAGCAAAAAAATTGGCAGGAAAATACGATGCGATATTGTCTGACCCTGCTTATCTATGCCATGCTGATGGCACTACCATTGAAAGCAAACAACATGACGAGCACCCACGCGCCCCTCTCCATCTCCCTGCAATGCCTGGGCAACACTGGCTGCATTTATCAGCGCAAGCCGATCGACGTGCTGGTCACCATCCGCAACGATGGCAGCCGCGATATCGGTTTCCCACTCGACTACCTGCGCAAGTCTGGCCCGATCGTCAAATTCATCGATACCGATACGGGCGCCGTCACCTACGCCCGCCGTGGCCTGGCCAATCCGGCGCTGAAAACTCAATTCACCACGATCGCGCCAGGCGCCTCGATTTCCATGGAAATCGATGTGCATCCGACCGACATTGAAACGTTTCGCATCAAAAAAGTCGATATCAGCGTGGAGGTGATACTGAAGGGCAACATACGCATCGATGGCGAAGCGGACCTGCAAGACTACCAGGGCGGCGCGAAGATACGCATCGTTGAAAAAGATGAGTAAGACCAGGCTGGCGCGGAGGCTGTACAGCATCCGCGTCTAACAGCAGCTGCCGTCGCCACTGAAAGGATATCGCCGTGCGTCTCTGGTTTCTTGCATTCGCCTCTTTGAACGACAAATTCGCCGCTACTTGCGCCCGCTATTGCAGTGCATCCTGGGGCCAGGAATATCAGGCGGGCGTCTCCAGCAGTCGCCCCAGCCGCGGCTGATCCCCAGCCGCCACAAAACAGGCAACCTGCCAGCGCTGGGTGCGCAGGGCCTGGGCAGATTCAGGCACACACCAGGGCGGATAGACGCGCAGCGCGCGCTTGCCACCGGCGCCGGCGCGCGACATCACGCCGCGTTCCAGTAGCACGCTGCGCGGAAAAATGAAAAAGCCGTGCTGCGCGCTGTCGCTAACGGCGATGATGACGACATCCACGCGGTCCGCTTCGTCCAACGGGGCAATCTCGGCATCGGCATGGGGACGCTTCCAGACGGTGACGAACTGGCCGATTTTCGTTGGCGTGGTTTTCGCCATGCGCAGCACCAGCCGCTTGCCGTCCAGTTCGGCACGGCAGGCGCCGTACTGCGCGCTTTCCGCTTCCAGCACGGGCGCTTGCGGCAATCCCAGGAAGGCCCACGGGCTGGCCTTCATTGCGCGCTGAACTCGGCTGCGGCCTTGGCCGCCCACAGCGCCTCGGCGTGGCTGGTGTACGGGCTGTCGTAGCCGTCGAGCGTGCCGTCTTCGTCGACAAAATACAGCCACCAGCCGTCGCCCTGTTCGCGGATGGCCGTCTGGCCCGGCGCGCAGTGGGCTGCCACGTCCTGGGTCGATGCGAGGGTGGTGATGGTGATGCCGTGGTGAGTAATCAGGTGGGGAGTCATGGAAAAATAAACCGCGCTAAATAAATAATGGCCCTAGTGTAGCCGCGCCGGGCGCCCGCTGGCCAGCGCGTCACAGAAAAAAGGCCGCAGGCATAAATAGCTTGCGCTACACTGGCCCCTCAAACGGAGGACAACATGGCATCACAGCAAGGCACCGTGGATTTTTTGCTCGATCAACTGGCGGGCGCCGGCAGCGTCAGCGCGAAAAAAATGTTTGGCGAGTACGGCTTGTATTGCGACGGCAAGATGTTCGCCATCGTCGCCGACGACCAGCTGTTCATCAAGCCCACGGACGCGGGACGCGCCTGGATCAGCGCGCAAGGCACGCTGCAGGAAGCGCCGCCCTACCCGCAAGCCAAGCCGTATTTCCTCGTCGATGGCGGGCTGTGGGACGAGCGCGACTGGCTGGGCCAACTGGCGCGGCGCACGACGGATGCCTTGCCGCTGCCGAAACCCAAGCCGCCGCCCAAGCCAAAAAAACCGGCGTCAGCCAGCTAGTACGCTGTTTTCGCACGCCTTGCCCTGCAGGAAGCATTGCAGGTTGTGATAGGTGATGGCGGCGATCTCGCGCAACGCTTCGATGGTGAAGAAGCCCTGGTGACCCGTCACCAGCACGTTCGGGAACGTCATCAGGCGCTGGAAGATGTCGTCGTCGATGATGTCGGACGAGCGGTCCTGGAAGAACAAATTGCTTTCCTGTTCATACACATCGATGGCAAGCGAACCCAACTGGCGCGATTTGAGCGCCTCGATGACGGCGCCGGTGTCGATCAGCCCGCCACGCGAGGTGTTCACCAGCATGGCGCCCTTCTTCATCAGCGGCAGCGTTGCTTCGCTGATCATGTGGCGCGTGCTTTCCATCAAGGGACAATGCAGGGAGACAATGTCGGATTCGGCCAGCAGCTGCGACAGCTCCACCATCGTGCCCAATTCTGCGAACGCGGTCGCCGGATATGGGTCGTGGCCCAGCACCGTGCAGCCGAAACCCTTGAAAATGCGCGCCGTGGCCAGGCCGATCTTGCCCGTGCCGACGATGCCCACCGTCTTGCCGTGCAAGGTGGCGCCCAGCAAGCCGTCCAGCGAGAAATTGCCTTCCCGCACGCGGGCATACGCGCGGTGCGTGTGGCGGTTCAGGGTTTGCACCAGGGCCAGCGTGTACTCGGCCACGGCTTCCGGTGAATACGCGGGCACGCGGGCAACAAAAAAGCCCAGGCGCTTCGCCGCTTCCAGGTCGAGGTTGTTGTAGCCGGCGCAGCGCAGCAGGATGGCACGCACGCCGTAGCCGTGCAGGGCTTCCAGCACTGGCGCGTCAAGCACGTCGTTGACGAAGACGCAGACGGCCTCGGCGCCTTGCGCCAAGACCGCGGTTTCCTGGCTCAGCAAGGCGCTGTGGTAGACCAGTTCGATGCCGGCAGGGTCGGGCTGGAACGGCAAACCTTCATCGAAGAAGCGGCGGTCGTAGGGCTGGCTGGCAAAGAAGGCGATTTTCATGGAGAGTCCTGGAACTTGCTGAATGGCAAAACAACATCATAACGCAAGCGCCCTGCTCCACGCCGTACGCCTGGCACTGGCTACCGCTTATTGAGGCTCACGGGGCAAGGTCAAGACATGGCGCAGATACGCCGTCTCGCCCGCGTGCCGCGCATGGTAGCGCTCGCGCGCGGCGCGCATGGCCGCCTGGTGGGCGGCGATACCGGTTTCTGTCAGCTCGACGCCGAAGTCCGCCGGCGGCCGTGGCGCGCCGCCGAACAGGCGCGCCAGGATGAAGTGGCCCACATTGTCGCGGTAGTGCGACGCTTCCCAGTAATAGCGCATTTCGCGCGCGCCCGTCACTTGCGGGATCGGCTCGCTGGTGATGCTGTTGAAGCCTGAAAAATCGTACACGCGCACGTCGCAGCCCTGGCGCCGGTAGCGCCCGGCCATCTGCGCCAGATCACGCTGCCACTGCTGCATGGCGTCCCACTTGCCGCGCCAGTACAGGGCGCCGAGCGTGAGCGCATGCGTGGGATTGATGTACACGCGCAAGCGCGTGCCGCCCCGGCATAGCTTGCCGACACTGGCATCAAAGGCTTGCAGCGCGGGCGCCGTCGGCCCCAGACCGTCGCCGAATTCCTGCAGTCGTGGCGTGAACGCGCGCGCCGTGCCGGCCCAGCCATGGTTGCGGCTGGTGATGCAGGACTGGTCGCGCTGGCCGTGAAGGGCCAGACTGGACAAGCACGCGCCGTCATAGCTGCCGCTGAGGATGCGCCAGCTGTCGCGCGTCATGTCCACCGTCAAGCCGCGCTTGAGGTTGAGCAAGGCGCGCCGTGCGAAAAAGGCGGGGCCGCCGTCCGTCAAGGCCGGCTCAACGCCGGCCGAGCCCAGTTCCATGGAAAACGAGGGTGCGTCGATGCCCCACACCATCGTGTCGACATGACTGACCCTGGCCGCGTGCTCGGCCAGCAAGATGGCGTCGCCGATCGAGGCGCCCGAGACAGCGCTGTTGAAGACGCTCTTTCCCTCGAACAAGGCACGCACGCCCGTCGGCAAGCCCATTTCCGTGCGCGAATTGCCGATATAGACGACGGCGGGCCGGTATCGCGCCACGGCATACGTCTTGCCCCACACGGCCAGCTTTTCATACGTGGGACGCAGGCGCTGCACCAGCGGCGTGTCCCACTGGTGCAGCAAATACGGATCGACGCGATAATTTACGGCGGAAACGAGGGCCAGCGCGGCCAGCACGCAGGCAAAGAAGAGGACGAGGTAGCGGCGGGCGTTGGTATCCATGATCAGAATTGAAAGTAGAGAAATTCGGTGACCCGGTTCATGCCGAAGATGCAGGCGACGAACAGCACGGCAAAACCCACGCTCCAGCGCCGCGTGGGCCGCCAGATGAAGGACCAGCGCCCTGCGGGTTGAAATATTCTTTCAATGGCAGGCTCGTAGAGAAAGAAAATTTCTTGCGTGTTCGGCGCCCTGAAGGCCAGCAGCATGGCGCCCAGCAGCACGGGCAAGCCCGGTCCCGCCAATTCGATCCAGCGGATGCCGTCGAAGGCCGGATGCATACCCCATTGCGCCAGGCTGGTCGCATGGCTGGCCAAGCCGCGCGGCAAGCTCACGCCGTTCGCCCCCACCAGCGCGCCCGCGATATCCCAGGCCGTGGACACGTCGGGCGCGCGGAAAAAGATCCAGGCCAGCATCACGGCAAGAAAGGTCAATACGCTTGGCCACCAGCGTGTCCGCGCCGCGCCGAATGCACGCTGCCACGCTTGCTGCAGCACCAGGTAGAGGCCGTGCAAGCCGCCCCAGATGACAAAGGTCCAGCCGGCGCCATGCCACAGGCCGCCCAGCAGCATGGTCAGCATCAGGTTGCGGTAGCGCATGGCTACACCATGGCGGCTGCCGCCCAGGGGAATATATAAGTAATCTCGCAAGAAACGCGACAAGGTCATGTGCCAGCGGCGCCAGAAGTCGGCGATATTGGCGGCCTTGTATGGTGAGTTGAAATTGAGCGGCAATTTCACGCCGAACAGGCGCGACAGGCCGATGGCCATGTCCGAATAGCCGGAAAAGTCAAAATACAACTGGAAGGTGTAGGCCAGCACGCCGATCCACGCTTCGATCAGGGTGGGTGTCACCCCGGCCGCGAAGACGGGCATGGCCAGCGGCGACAGGTTGTCGGCGATCAGCACCTTTTTTGCCAGGCCGATGGTGAAAATCGACAGGCCGATGGCGAAATTGGCGGCGCGCGGGTGGGCGTTGGCCGGGTCGGCAAACTGCGGCATCATGTCGCGGTGGTGCAGCACAGGGCCGGCGATCAGGTGCGGGAAATAGCTGACGAACAGCACGTAATGGATGAAACGGTATTCGCGCACCTCGCCCCGATAGCAATCGACGAGGAAGGCGATCTGCGTGAAGGTAAAAAACGAGATGCCGATCGGCAGGATGATGACTAGGCCATGCCACGGCAGGCTGGCAGCGCCGGCAAGCTCCGCGACGGCATCCACGCTGTCGATGAAGAAATTCGCATATTTGTAGTACGCGAGCAAACTCAGGTTCAGCGCCAGCGCCGCCACCAGCACGCGCTTGCGGGCTGCGCCCGCGCTGGCGCCGATCAGGCGCCCGGCACCGTAATTGACGCAGATCGAGGCCAGCAGCAGCGGCAGGTAACGCACATCCCACCAGGCATAGAAGAACAGCGAGGCGAGCGCCAGCCACATGGCCGGCGCCAGGCGCCAACTGGCGGAAGACGCCCAGCGGTCCAGCAGAAAATAGCCGGCCAGCACGATGGGCAGGTAGCCGAACAGGAAGGCGAAGGAATTAAACAGCATGCTGCCTCCTGGCCGTCAAGGACTGGGCCTGGCAGTAACAATCGGCAATCTGCGCGGCCACCCGTTCCCAGGTAAAACGTTCCACCAGGGCTTGCACGCGGGAGCGCTCGGGCGGCAGCGCCAGCAGTTCGAGGATGGCTTGGCGTTGCGCGCGGCCATCGTCCCAGCGCACCTTGCGCAGCGCAAACGCGGAGTCGGGCAAGTCCAGCGCGCTTTGCGCCGTCATGACGACGGGCGTGCCGGCCGCCAGCGCTTCGAGCACGCTCAAGGGAAACACTTCGCCCTGGCTGGGCAAGGCCGCCACGGCCGCCGCATGGTAGGCGCTGGCCAGCAGCGGGTCGGCATGGTCTAGCGCGCCCAGCCAGCTGACATGCGGCAAGTCCAGCAACTGTTGCAGATACGTTTGCTGTTCGCGCGGCGCGGCGCCGATCAGCACCAGGGGCAAGCTGGCGCCCACCAGCGCCTGCGCCAGTCCCAGCTGATTTTTATACGCTGAAATGCTGCCCGTCATCAGCACGAACGGTCCGGCGATGCCCGTCTCGCGCAGGAACAGATCGCCATTGGCCGTGAAGAAATGCGGGTTGATACCGTTGGGCAAGACGCGGATGGCGTCGGCCCGCATGCCGAAACCTTGCACGATGGCGTCGCGCTCGGCCTCGCCCAAGGCGATCACCACGTCGGCCAGCTGCAAGGCGCGCCGCGTCTGCGCATAACTGGTTTGCACCATCCATTCCGTCAGGCGTCCCGCCAGCCGGTCGGCCAGCCGCGCGCGCCAGGCGCTGGCGCGCCCCCAGCCGGGCGACAGCAGCGGCGACAGCACCACGGGCACGCCTTGCTCGCTGGCCATTTCCATGATGCGGTAAGTGCCATTACTGGCCGAAAACACGTGCAGCACGTCGAAATCGGCCAGCCGCTGGTGGTTGGCGTCGACCAGCTGCACCTCCAAAGGGCGCGCCGCCTGCTGGGGCAAGCGGTTCAGGGCGGCAATGGTTTCGCGTACCTGGATCTGCAAGCCGCCGTCGCGCTGGAACAGCATCGGGTAGGACAAGATACCGACACGCATGGTCATCCTTTCGTGCGCCCGCGCCGCTAGCGGCTCAATGCGGTGATTTGACTGCCAGCCAGCGGCCAGACAGCTTGCGTTGCAACAACAAGAATTCGCCAGCGAGCTCATGCTTCAACAGGAACAGACCGGCCAGCCAGCTCAGCAAGGTGGCCAGCGCCGTGCCCATCAACGCCAGCAGCGCCGGTGTCTCAGGCGCCAACCACAGCAGCGCAGCGACGGGCGCCACGGCGCTGATACCGCAGAGCAGCAGACTCTTGCGCAAGGCCCGCGCCAGGATGCGCCAGTCCAGTGCGCTCAAACGCCGCAGGCAGCCGTAGTTCAGCCAGCTGCGCAGCACGTTGCTGAGCACCACGGCCCAGGCCATGGCCACCAGACCGAACGGCGCCGCAGCCAGCAGCAGCGCCACCTTCATTACGCCAGCGCAGGCATCGAGCCGCACCTGCGCATGCAGCTGGCCCGTCGCCACGAACAGGTAGCGGGCCATGCTGAACATGCTATACACGGCAGAGGACAGGCACATGATGCGGATCAAGGGCACACAGCCGATCCATTGCGCGCCGTATAGCACCTTGACCAAGGGCAAAGCCATGCAGGCGAGGAAGAGAAAGAAAGGCCAGGCCAGCGCCGTCATGTAGCTGATCGTGCGCAGATACACGAGCTCCGCCCCGCCCTGCCCGCCCTGGCCCCCCCCTTCCCGCGCGCGCGCCGCGAACAGGGGAAACACCACGGGCGAGATGGCGCTGGTGATGGCCTGGTTGAAAATATTCAGCACGCTTTGCGCCTTGCCGAACAGGGCCAGGCTTTCAATGCCGATCAGCTTGCCGATGATGAGGTCCGGCGCCGCCACGCCCGCCTCGTCGACCAGGCCGCCGCCCGTCGCATACGCGCCAAAGCGGGCGATGGCGCCCATGCCGCGCCGTCCCGGCAGCCACGGCAGATCGCCAGGGCGCACCAGCAGGCTCACCAGCAGCGAAGCGCAGGAACCGGCCAGCGCCGCCCACACCATGCTCATGTAACTGTAACCATGCAGCGCCAGCAGTACGGCCACCAGCAGGTTGATCACGCTATTGGCCGCGTTGATGGCGTAGATGGCGCGAAAACGCAACTGGCGGCGCAGCATGGGTAGCGTTAGCGCACTGAACGGGATCAGCAGGAAATTGATCGCCAGCAGGCGCAGCACGAGGGTCAGCCGGGGTTCGCCATAGAACTGCGCCAGCGGCGCGCTGGCCAGCAACACCAGGCCCGCCAGCAGCCAGGCGACGAGCAGGCTGGTGGCCAGCGCGGCGCGCAGTTTCACGGCATCGAGCTGCTTTTCCTGGATTAGGTATTGGCCCACGCCAAAATCGCGCACCACTTGCGCCAGCGCCACCAGCACGGCGCCCAGCGAATACACCCCCACCTCGGCCGGCGTAAGCAGGCGCGACAGCACCATGGTGGCGATGATGCCCAACAGCAGCACCGTGTATTTTTCGGCGAAGGAAAAGAAAAACGAATGGCGGGTGGCGCTCATGCGGGCCGCCCGCGCCTATACCAGGCCCGCATAGAATTGGCGCAGCTGGCGTTCCAGGCGCGGCATCGAATAGCGCTGCACGGTTTCTTCGCGCGCCAGCCGTCCCATGCGCGCGCGCCGGGGCGTGTCCGCCAGCAGCTTTGCCACGGCCGCGCAGGCAGCGTGCTCGTCGTCGAGCGGCAGCAGCAAGCCGCCCCCGCTGTCGTGCAGGATATCGTGCGTGCCCGGCACATCCGTGCCCAGCGCCGGCACGCCGCAGGCCATGGCTTCGATGGTGGCGATGCCGAAGCCTTCGTTTTTACTCAGCAGCATATGCAGGTCGAAGGCCGGCATCAACAGCTCGATGCGTTGCTGGAAGCCGGCAAACACCACGCGATGCTGCAAGCCCGTCTGTTGCGCCTGCAGCCGCAGCATGGCTTCCAGCGGCCCCGTGCCCACCAGCACTAAATATAGGTGGGGAAACTGCGCGGCCAGCCTGGCAAACAGAGCCAGCAGCGCTTGCGGGCGCTTTTGCGCGGACAATCTGGCCACGCAACCGAGCACCAGCGCGTCCGGCGGCAGCCCGAATTGCCGCCGCGCCAGCGCCCGCCGCTCGGGCGAGACGACGAAGGTATCCGTATCGACGCCGTTCGGGATCACGGCCAGCCGCGTGGCGGGCGGCAGCATGTCGCGGTACAGGTCGAGGAAATGCCGCATGGCAGACGGCGACACGGCATACACGCCTTTGACGCTGCGAAACGCTTCTTGCAAGCGGGGCCGCTGCCAGGCGCTGAAGGTTTCCAGCGGAAATGCATTGTGCACGCTGATCACGGCCGGCAAGCGGCACTGCCGCGCCAGCCACAGGATGGAAGCGCCATAACTGGTCCAGCAAAACGCCACGTGGACCAGGTCGGGCCGCAGCCGCCGCAGCCGCCAGGCGCCCGTCAGCCTGGCGCGCAGCAGATTCCAGCGGCGCCACGCCCAGTGTTCGAGAAATAGCGGCGGTTCATACACACGCACTTGCATCTGCCTTGCACGCAAGCCTTGCGCCCAGGCAGTAAAACCGGGAAAGCGCCGCAGCGCCAGCACGCTGTCATAGCCGCTCTCGCCCAGCACTTTCGCCTCTTGCGCCATGCGCAGCTCCATACCGCCCAGCTCGCCCGAATAACTGCTGATGACGATGCGCGGCAGGCGTTTGCGCCGTCCCCGCCAGGCTTCATGGAAAAAGCCGCGCAGCCAAGCCCGTTCCCACTGGCGCAGGAACAGGTCGGCGTGGTCGCGCCGCAGCCAGGCCCGCACGGCGCCGAGCGTATCGCGCACGTACCTGCCCAGCATCCAGCGCGGCACGCCCAGCCATTCCACGCTGGGCGCGAGCGTGGCCAGCCGGCATTGGCCCCGGCCAAACAACATGGCGCGGTGCAGTATCCAGGCGCGCTGCACTTGCTGTGGGCGGATGATATGCGCCACCCTCGCTTTCGGACAGAACCAGGAAGGGTTGCCGGCCGCATGCATCTCCAGGTTGAGCCGGGTTTCGCTGCCCATGGCGTAGCTGCTTCCCTGCGGGCCGATGCTTTCGTCATAGCGGGCGCCCGCCTCGAAGATGCGGCGGCGAATCGCCATGTTGGCGCCCCAGACTAAGCCCGGATAGATGGGCGCATCGCGCAATTCGGGGCTGGTGATGCCCCACGTCAAGCCAACGGGGGTCAGTCGCAGCAGCCAGTGGGCCGGTTGTTCGCGCCAGGCGGGCACGATGGCGCCGCCGAACAGGGCGTAGCCGGGGTGGCTGCGCGCGCTGTCCTGCAGGCGGCACAGCCAGTCGGGCGCGGGTATGGCGTCGTCGTCGCCAAACACGAACAGCTCGCTGCCATCGCCGCCCTGGCGCAAGGCGTGCTTGAGCGCGCCATTCAGGGCGGGACTGCGGCCGCGCCGCGCCACGTAAACCGAGCTCAAGGGCAGACGACCGCGAAAGGCGGCGATCACCTGGGCCGTGGCGTCCGAGCTTCCATTGTCGGCAATGACCAGGTGCCAGCCGCCCACGGGCGGGCGCAGCGCCATGTAGGCGCGCAATACCTGGGGCAAGGTGCCGGCGCCATTGTAGGTCGCCATGAGAACGGTCAACAAAGACATGCCTCCTTGGTCTTACCATGACAAAACTGATGCACAGTTTCAACAACGCTGAGCAGTATTAATCCAGTGTACTGAAGCCCGCCCGCCAGCCCGTTGACAGGCATCAATACCATGCCAACCGGGCCAAAACCAGGAGCCTCCCCTTCATGCGCGACATCGTGATCACCATCATCATCCTGGGTTCCCTGCCTTTTATCCTCAAGGCGCCGGCCATCGGCGGCCTGATGTGGGTCTGGGTCAGCGTGATGAACCCGCATACGCAGGCCTGGGGTTTTGCCACCCATATGCCGTTCGCCTTCATCATCGCCATCGCCACCATGCTCAGCCTCTTGACGACGCGCGAACCGAAAAACCTGCCGCTCACGCCCGTCAGCGTGCTGCTGTTGTTGTTCGTGGCGTGGATGAATGTCACGGCGCCGTTCGCCCTGCTACCTGAAGCGTCATGGGTGCAATGGAACAAGGTCATGAAGATCATGCTGATGAGCTTTGTGATCATGATGGTGATACGCACGCGGCGCGACATCGTGCGCCTCGTGTGGGTGCTGGTAGGCTCGATCGGCTTTTACGGCGTGAAAGGCGGCATCTTCACCATTCGCAGCGGCGGCACCGAGCGGGTCTGGGGGCCGGAAGAAACGTTTATTGGGGATAACAATGCGCTGGCCCTGGCCCTGATCATCACCATCCCCCTCATGTATTACCTGCAGCAAAGCACGGACAAACGCTGGCTGCGCCATGGCCTGACGGCGGCAATGCTGCTGTCGGCGCTGGCGGCGCTGGGCTCGTATTCGCGCGGCGGGCTGCTGTCCATCGCCGCCATGGGCTTGTTCATGTGGCTGAAAAGCGACCGCAAGCTGGTGCTGGGCGCGTTGCTCGGTGCGGTCGCGCCGCTGCTGCTGGCCTTCATGCCCGAGCGTTGGGCCGAACGCATGGACACCATCAACACGTATCAGGATGATGTCTCTGCCATGGGCCGCCTGAATGCCTGGCGCATGGCCTGGAACCTGGCGCGCGACCGCTTTCTTGGCGGCGGCTTCGATGTGTCCGACGCCAGCATCTTCGCCCGCTACGCGCCGAACCCCATGGATGTGCACGCGGCGCACAGTATCTATTTCCAGGCGCTGGGCGAACACGGCTTTGTCGGCTTGTTGATTTACCTGGCGCTGGGTATCGCCACCTGGCGCACGGCCGCCGCCATCATCCGCCGCACGCGGGGCAAGCCGGAACTGCGCTGGGCGCACGGCCTGGCCACCATGAGCCAGGCCAGCCTGATCGGCTTTGCCGTGGGCGGCGCCTTCCTCAGCCTGCTGTATTTCGACATGCCGTACTACCTGATGGCCGCCCTGATCGCCACGCGCATCATCGTCGAGCAGCCAGCGCCCACCCGCACCCCCAACGCCAGCGCCCGCCAAGCCAAGGCCCGGGCCGCCATCGCGGAGCAGCCATGACTGCCACTTTGTCCATTTTGATTTACCACCGCGTGCTGGCGCGACCCGATCCCCTATTCCCCGGCGAAGTGGACGCCCGGCTGTTCGAGCGCCAGCTACGCCTTTTAAAACGTTTCTATACGCCGCTGCCGCTGAGCGAGGCCGTGCAGCGGCTGCAGGATGGTAACTTGCCGCCGCGCGCCGCCTGCATCACCTTTGACGACGGCTATGCGGACAATGCGCAAGTGGCTCTGCCGCTGCTGCAGCGCCATGGCTTGCACGCCACGTTTTTTATTGCCACGGGCTACCTGGACGGCGGACAGATGTGGAATGACACGGTGATCGAGGCCGTGCGCCATGCGTCCGGTCCCGTACTCGACTTGCAGGAACACGGCCTGGGCTGCCTGCCCCTCGCCAGCCTGGCACAGCGGCAAGCCGCCATCGCCACCTTGCTGGGTCAGCTCAAATACCTGCCGTTCGCACGGCGCCAGCAACTGGCCATGCAGATCCGCCGTCAGGCTGGCGCCACGGCGGGCCAGGCCGCCATGCTGAGTACGGCGCAGCTGCGCCAGTTGCATACGGCCGGCATGGGCCTGGGCGCGCACACGGCCAGCCATCCGATTTTGTCCACCTTGCCGGACCACGCCGCGCGGCTGGACATCGCCAACGGCAAGCGCCAGCTGGAAAGTTTGATCCAGACGCCCGTCTCCCTGTTTGCGTATCCGAACGGCAAGGCCGGGCGCGATTATGGCGCGCCGCATGTGGCAATGGTCAACTGCCTGGGTTTCAAGGCGGCCGTGGCCACGGACTGGGGCGTGGCGCGCCCCGGCGCGGGGCTGGACCTGCTGCAACTACCGCGCTTTACGCCGTGGGATCGAGGACGCCTGGCATTTCTGTGGCGCTTGCGGCAAAACCGCCGGCAAGCGCACCCAGCGCGCCCGGATGCTGGCTGAGCCACTGTTCCAGCATCAGCAGCAGCCACACCATGGTGCCGTGATAGGCCGGATGTTCCGCCAGCAAGCGTCCTTGCAGATCGTCGATGAAGGCGGGCCGCACGATGCCGCGCCCGCGCAGCTGCGTCAGGTTATCAAAGGCAAATTCGCGCAGCGGTGCGTGACTGTGCAGCCACTGGCCGAAAGGCAAGCCGAAGCCGTGCTTTTTCTTGCGCACGATGGCCGGCGGCAAGATCTCCGCCAGTGCCCGCTTGAAGAAGGGCCGCAACTGCCTGCCATGGAGCTTGTCCCGCGGCGCCAGGCGCGCGGCAAACGCCACCATCGCATCGTGCAGGAAGGGAAAGGCCGCTTCCACGCCCGCCAACTCGCAGGCCTTGCGCACCTTGAACAGATCGTTGTCGGCCAAAGTAAAACGCATGTCCAGCGCCAGCAGTTCATTGATCTGGCTCAAACCCTGGCCTTGCCGCTGCCAATAGGCGCCATTCACGCAGCCGGGCGCCATGCCCGGGGCGATGGTGTCGATGAAGCCCGCTTCCAGCACCGTGCCATGGCCATGACGCAGCAGCAGGTTATAGCTGTCGAGTCTAGCCGGCAGCGGCAAGCTCGCTTGCTCGATGTAGCGGCGCGCCTTGTCGCCCAGCCGCCACGGCTTGCCCCTTTTTTGGCGGAAGAGCAGCGGCTCGATGATGGCCTGGCGCAGCATGGCGGGCAAGCGCTCGTACTGCGACAGCAAGGCTTGGTGCGCATAGCGCTCATTGCCGCCAAACAATTCGTCGCCACCGTCGCCGCCCAGCAAACGCCTCACGCCATCCTCGCGCGCCATCTGCGCACAGTAAAAGGCGGGAATGGCCGAGGCATTGCCGAAAGGCTGGTCGAAAATGGCCGCCATGGCGGGAATGGCGGCCAGCACATCGCTGGGTGTCACGTAGCGCTCGTGGTGGATGCTGCCCGCGTGGCTGGCAGCCAGGCGCGCATACGCCATTTCGTCATAGCCGGGAGAGTCAAAACCGATGGAATACGTGCGCGCGGGCCGGCCCGTGACTTGCCCCATGATGGCGGCCAGGGTGGAACTGTCCGTGCCACCGCTGAGAAACGCGCCCGTATCGGCCCCATCCGCACCCAGGTTACTTTCCACGGCCAGGCGCAGCAGGCGCAGGAATTCCTGCTTGTTGCTGGCAAAGCTGGCCCGCGTGCGCGCCGCGCTGGGCTCCTGGAAGGTCAGCTGCCAGTAGCTGCCCTTGCATTGCTTGCCACCGCGCACATGCAGGTATTCGCCAGGCAGCAAGCGCTGCTGGCCCAGGTAAGCCGTGGCCGGGCCGGGCACCATGTGGAAATACAGGTAGTGATACAGGGCTTGCGGATCGAGTGCCCCCCGAACGGACGGATGGGCCAGCAAGGCGTCGTGCGAGGAGGCAAAAAACAGGCCCTGCGCATTGTTCGCATAGCTGAGCGGATGCATGCCGGCGCGATCCACGGCCAGCAGGGCAGAGCCGGAAAAAGCGTCGAGGATGGCCAGCGAAAATGCTCCGGACAGGCAGGCGCAGGCAGCCACGCCCCGGCTCAGCCACAGGGACGCGAGGCGGCTCGCCACATCGTCCGCCGAACCGTCGAGCACGGGCCGGCCCCAGATCGCCACTTGCAAGCCATCTTGCTGGTGCACATGGCGGCAGCCATCGATGGCTGCCACGGCCATGCCGCCCACGTCGCTCAAGCTGACGGCCAGGGGTGCGTCATCAAAACGCGACAGCGGTGCAGCCATGGCCGCCAAGGTGGCCCGCGCCGCGCCATCGGCTGCCGTGCCGCTCTCCGCGGCAAGGCAGGAAGCCGCCGCCAGCCAACCGCACAGGCCGCTCATACGAGCACCTCGGCCGGCAGCGGATGGCCGAGAAAGGCCGTCGGGCTGGCCGTCAAGCCATACGCGCCCGACTGGAACACCACCACCAGGTCGCCCTCTTCCGCGCGCGCCATCTCCATCTGGTCGGCCAGCAAGTCCAGCGGCGTACACAGCGGCCCCACGACGGACGCCACCTCGCGCCCGTCGCCCTGCAGGCGGTTGCCGATGGCGACCGGGTAATTCTTGCGGATCAGCTGGCCAAAATTGCCGGAGGCCGCCAGATGATGGTGCAAGCCGCCATCCGTGACAAGAAAGACTTGCCCATGCGACACCTTGCGTTCCAGCACTTTGCACACATAAATACCGGCCTCGGCCACCAAGTAGCGGCCCAGTTCCAGGTTCAGGCGGGCGCCGGGCGCCGCCTGGGCCAGGATGTCGAGCTGCCGCTGCAAGCCTGCGGCCACGGGCGCCAGGTCGAGCGCTTGGTCGCCGGGGAAATACGGCACGCCGAAGCCGCCGCCGATATTCAGGGTGCGCAAGGGCGACGGCGCGCTGTCGGCCAGCTGCAGGGCCAGTTGCACGCTCAGGGCCTGCGCTTCGGCCAAGGCGGACGCCGACAGATTTTGCGAGCCGGCATACAGGTGAAAGCCGTGGAAATCCAGCCCCAGCTGGCCGATGCGGCCCAGCAGCGCCGGCACCAGGGCCGCATCGACGCCAAACGGCTGCGCGCCGCCGCCCATGCGCATGCCCGTGCGGCGCAAGGCGAAATCGGGATTCACGCGCACGGCCACTCTGGCCGCCACACCCAGCCGTTCACTGGCCAGCGCCGCCTTTTCCAGCTGGGCGCCAGATTCCACGTTGATCAGCACGCCTGCTGCCACGGCCCGCGCCAGGTCGCCATCGCTCTTGCCTGGCCCCGCAAAACTGATGCGCGACGGCGTCATGGGCGTATCGAGCGCCGTCGCCAGTTCGCCGCCCGACGCCACGTCGATCCCATCGACCAGGCCGGCCAGCCACTGCACCACGGCCGGCATGGGATTGGCCTTCATGGCGTAATGCACGAGCACGCCGGTGGGCAAGGCGGCGCGCAGTTCGGCCACGCGGCGCGTGATGTGCGCGCGTTCATACGCATAGAACGGCGTGCTGCCCACGCGCTGGGCCAGTCGGCGCAAGGGCATGCCGCCGATCTCCAGCATGTCGCCAGCCACGGCGAACTGGCGCAGGGGCGCGTGCGACGGCAGTTCAAGCCTATCGGGGCTATCGGGGCTATCGGGGCTATCCGGGCGATTCAAATGGGCGTCTTTTATGCCGGGACCGTTCATGCCGCATCTCCTGATTGGACCGCATACGCGCGCGCCAGTTCCCTGGCCAGCAATGGACGGTCGATCTTGCCATTCGGATTGCGCGGCAACACGCCGTCGCGGATTTCCACCCACAGCGGCACCATATAGCTGGGCAGGCGCGCGCGGCAGGCGGCCAGGACGCTGTCGCGCACCACTTCGACGCCCGGCGCGGGGGTGACGAGCAAGGCGATCGCCTGGCCCAGCACGGCATGGGGCAGGCCCAGCGCGGCCGCCTCGCCCACCAGCCCGCTGGCATATACGACTTCCTCGATCTCGGCCGGGCTGACCCGGTAGCCGGACGTCTTGATCATGTCGTCGCTGCGGCCCACGAAATACAGATAGCCATCCGTATCGCGGCGCACGGTGTCGCCCGACCAGACGGCCAATTCCGGCAGCACCAGGCCGCTCGCCTGCGGCGGCAGCGGTTTGAAGCGCTCGGCCGTGCGCGCCGCATCGTTCCAGTAGCCAAGCGCCACCAGCGCGCCACGATGCACAAGCTCGCCCGGCTCGTCAGCGTCGCACACGCTGCCGTCCGGGCGCAGCACCAGCACTTCCGCGTTGGGGATCGCTTGCCCGATGGAATCGGGGCGCCGCTCCAGCTGTTCCGGCGCCAGGTAGGTGGAGCGGAACGCTTCCGTCAAGCCATACATCAGGTAGACCTGCGTGCGCGGCAGCGACTGGCGCAGCCGGTCGAGCGTACTGCGCTGCATCACGCCGCCCGAATTGGTGATGTAGCGCAGAGGCGTGGACAAGGGCCAGCTCAGCTGCGACAGCTGCACCCACAGGGGCGGCACGGCGGCCAGGCCCGTGATGGCTTCCTGCTCCACGAGCTCGACAATGTCGCGCAGCAGCAGATAATTCATCAGCACGGCGCAGGCGCCGCTGGCAAACGCCGTCGTCAGCTGGCTCAGGCCGTAATCAAAACTGAGCGGCAACACACACAAAATCCGGTCTTGCGGCGTGTTGCGCAGGTAGGACGACACGCTGAGCGCACCGGCCAGCATGTTCCGATGCGACAACACCACGCCTTTCGGCCGCCCCGTGCTGCCCGAGGTATACAAGATGGCAGCCATGTCCGTGTCAATCACCGCGTGCCACAGGGGCGCGGGCGCGGCGGGTATGCCACTCCACGGCAGCAGCTGCACCTTGCCCAGGCTGGTTTGCGACGACGCTTCACCCGTCAGCAGCACCGTCTGCAAGTCCGGGCAGGCGGCCAGCGCAGGGCCCAGCTGCGCCAGGCGTTCGCGCGAGGTGACGAGGATGGCCACGTTGCAATCAGCCAGGATGTAAGCCACCTGGTCCGGCTTGAGCAGCGGATTGACGGGCACGAACACGCCGCCGGCCGCCACCGCGCCAAACATGGCGCTGACATTTTCCGGGCGTTTTTCCAGGTACACGGCCACGCGCGCGCCACGCTGCAAGCCCAGGGTCAGCAAGGTGCTGGCCGCCTCGCGCACGGACTGCGCCAGCGCGGCATAGGCGAGTTCCTCGCCCTGCCACGACAGCGCCGGCGCGTGCGGCGCACGTTGCGCCGTATCGAATATCAGCTCGTGTATCAATGTCGCCATCGTTTCGTCCCCGGGTTGCCATGATTGCCATGTATTCCCCTAATGATTCAGACAAACGGCCACAGCGGTCTTGATTTTGATCAAGTAAGAGTTTCAGCAACACAGCTTGAGCCGGCGCAAGACCACCGCCGGCCGCTGCGCTCTAATGGACAACATTGGCTGCATAGCCGCCCCATCCTTGACCGCCATGGCCAGCTTCGTCCGTTTCCCCCAGTTGCAACGGCTTGCCGCCAGCCTTCGCCAGCTGGGCTGGCGCGACAGCGCCTGGCTGGCCCTGGCGCGGCTGCTGGCCACGGTGCCGGGCGGGCGCTGCGCGCTGCACCGCTACCAGTTCGTGGCGCAAGCCGTGGCGCCAGGCTCGCTGTGCCGCGGGCGCGGCCAGTCGATCACCGTCACGCCCTGCCTGGCGGAGGCGGACTTGCCGTCCGGCCCCGAACGCCGTCCCGGCGCGCTGCGCGAGCGCTACCGCCAGGGCGCGCAATGTCTGGTGGCGCGCAGCGCGCAAGACGCTGACCAAGCCGCCATGGTTGGCTGGATCTGGCTGCTGCGCCACGGCTGCCAGGAAGACGAGGTGCGCGCCCGCTATGCGCTGGCGTCGAACCAGTCTTCATGGGACCTGGACGTGTGGGTCCAGCCCGACCAGCGTGGCGGCCTGGTCTTCGCGCGCCTGTGGGAAGAAGCCAACGCTGTGTTGTACGCGCAGGGCGTGCGCTGGTCGTGCAGCCGCATCTCGCGCTTCAACCGCGCCTCGCTGGGTGCCCATGCGCGTCTGGGCACGCACGCCCTGGGCACGGCCACCTTCCTGCGCTGCGGGCGCTGGCAATGGATGGCCGCCAGCCTGCCGCCGTATTTGCACCTGTCGCACCGTCTGGACGACATTCCCTGCCTGGCCTTCGATACCAGCCGCCTGCCGCACTACCCTTCCCTGGAGCTGACATGCCGCATCTTGAAGCAGTAAAGCACATCCTCGACACCACCCTGGGCTTGAACGGGCGGGCGCTGGAAGCCCACACGCCACTGCTGGGCAGCGTGCCGGAACTCGACTCGATGGCCGTCATCGGCGTGATCGCCGCGCTGGAAGACCATTTCGGCATCTTTGTCGCCGACGAAGACATCCACGCGCGCCACTTCGCCACCGTGGCCACCCTGCACGATTTCGTCTTTGCACAGCTGCGACTATGAACAGCGCCGCCACCGACGCGCTGCCGCTGCTGCCCTTCTTCCTGCCCGCCAGCGGCGGCCAGCGCTATTGCCTGCTGCACTTGCCGCCGCCGGGCCGTAACGCGCGCGGCGGCATCCTCTACGTGCATCCGTTCGCGGAAGAACTCAATAAAAGCCGCCACGTGGCCGCCGCGCAGGCGCGCGCCTTTGCCGCCGCCGGCTACAGCGTGCTGCAGATCGACCTGTTTGGCTGCGGCGACAGCAGCGGCGACTTCGGCGAGGCGCGCTGGGACATCTGGCACAACGACCTGCACCTGGCTTGTGCTTGGCTGGCGCAGCGCGTCGACGGTCCCTTGACCGTGTGGGGCTTGCGCCTGGGCGCCCTGCTGGCGCTCGATTTCGCCAACCGCGCGCCACTGCCCCTGGCGCGTTTGCTGCTGTGGCAGCCGGAAGCCGATGGACGGCGCAGCATCGACCGCTTCCTGCGCCTGCGCCTGGCCACCAACATGCTGGCCGGCGGCATGCAGGAAGCGCCCGGCCAGGCGCGCGCCAAACTGGCGCAAGGTGAACCTGTGGAAGTGGCCGGCTACCTGCTGGCGCCCGAGCTGGCGCAAGCCATCGATGACGCCGGCGCAGCCGCGCTGCTGCCCACGGTGCCCGCGGTACCCGTGTATTGGCTCGAGTACCAGGGACCGGAGCAGGCCTGCGCGCGCTTGCCGCCGCTGGCGCGTGTATGGCGCGAACGCGGCGCCGCCGTGCACCTGGCCAGCTTCGGCGACGGCCCGTTCTGGCACAGCGGCGAGCTGCTGGCATGTCCGCAACTGCTGGACGCCACGCGGAAACTGTGCCGCGACTGGCTCGACGAAGAAAGGACGCCGGCATGAAGCGCGACAGCAGTCAGCAGCACCTCGCGGCACACCCCATGCGCGAGCTGGCGCTGCGCTTTCGCAGCGTGGCCGAAGGTGCCGATGCGGGTGAAGACGGCGATGCGCAGGCGCGCATGGTCGGCATCCTCAGCCTGCCCGCCATGCCGGGGCCGCGCGGCGTATTGATCGTCACGGGCGGGCCGCAGTACCGGGTGGGCAGCCACCGCCAGTTCGTCTTGCTGGCGCGCGCCCTGGCCGCGCAAGGCTGGCCCGTGCTGCGTTTCGACCTGCGCGGCATGGGCGACAGCCAGGGTAGCGCGCGCGATTACCGCGCCGCCGGTCCTGACATCGCCGGCGCGCTGGCGCAATTCTTCGACGCCGCGCCCTCGCTGCGCGAAGTGGCGCTGTGGGGCTTGTGCGACGGCGCCACGGCCGCCGCCTGTCATGCGCCGCGCGACGCGCGCATAGTTGCGCTGATCCTGCTCAACCCGTGGGTGCGCAGCAGCGCCGGCCTGGCACGCGCCACCCTGCGCCATTATTATCTGCCACGCCTGCTGCAAGGTGCGTTCTGGCGCAAGCTGGCCAGCGGCGGACTGCAGCTGGGCGCCAGCCTGGCCTCGCTGCGGCAGGTGGCGGCCGCCACGCAGAAACCGGCAGCGCAGGAAAACCACGCGCCCGTGCCAGCCTTGCTGCTGGCGCTGACGCAGTTCCAGGGCAAGGTCTTGCTGATCCTCAGCGGCGACGACCTGGGCGCGCGCGAGTGGCAAGCCTTGCTCGATGGCGATGCGGCGTGGCGCGCCGTCGCCGCGCGCGCGCACTGGACGCAGGCGCAGGTCGATGGCGCCAACCACACCTTCGCCAGCGCCGCCTGGCGCGGCGAAGTCGAACGGCTGTGCGCACGGTGGCTGCAGTCATGCTAGGGATCACACCGAGCGCGGCCCGACCAAAACGGGTGCTGATGGTCGCCTACCATTTCCCGCCGCTTGCTGGCGGCAGCGGCATCCTGCGCACCCTGGGCTTCGCGCGCCATTTGCCCGACTGCGGCTGGCAGCCGCTGGTGCTCAGTCCCGCGCCGCTCGCATATGCGCAGCGGGGCGATACGCAACTGGCGCAGATCGGCGCACGAGCCACCGTACGGCGCACCCTGGCGCTGGACGCGGCGCGCCACCTGGCCATCGCCGGGCGCTATCCGCGCTGCCTGGCGCTGCCCGACCGCTGGAGTTCCTGGTGGCTGAGCGCCGTGCCGGCCGGCCTGCGCATGATCCGACAGTACCGCCCCGACGCCATCTGGTCCACGTACCCGATCGCCACGGCGCACCTGATCGCGATGACCTTGCAAAAAATCAGCGGCCTGCCGTGGATCGCCGACCAGCGCGATCCCATGCTCGATGACAGCGACCCGCTGGCGCCGTATCCGCCCGAAGCGCGTTTGCACCGCATGCATGCGTGGATCGAACAGCGCATCGCGGCGCGCAGCGCGGCCATCGTCTGCACCACGCCGGGTGCCATCGCGGCGCACCAGCGCCGCCTGGCGCAGGTGGAGCGCGAACGTTTCTGCCTGATCGAAAATGGTCATGATGATGACCAAGGCGCGGTTCAGGCGCATCAGCCGCACGGGCCGCATGGCGACCCCGGCCACCGCAGCCGCTTCCAGCTACTGCACAGCGGCGTGATCTACCCGTCCGAGCGCGACCCGCAACCGCTGTTCGAGGCCCTGGCCAAGCTGCGCCACGACGGCGTACTCCATACGCACAATTTCCAGCTGGTGCTGCGCGCCACGGGCCACGATGCATGGCTGGCCAGCCTGCTGGTGAAATACGGCATCCTGGACCTGGTGCGACTGGAACCTTTGCTGCCGCACGGCGCGGCGCTGCAGGAAATGCTGGCGGCCGACGGCTTGCTGCTGCTGCAGGCGGCCAATTGCAACGCGCAGATTCCCGCCAAGCTGTATGAATACCTGCGCTGCCGCCGGCCCATCCTGGCGCTGACCGACCTAGCCGGCGACAGTGCAGCCAAGCTGCGCCACTGCGGCATCGACACCATCGGCCAGCTGGCATCGAGCGGCGATTGCGCGCGCGCCCTGCTGCACTTCCTGGAACTGGCGCGCCAGAGCCGCGCGCCACTGGCCAGCCCCACCGCCATCGCCCTGCAATCGCGGCAAGCCCGCAGCAACGCCCTGGCCGACTTGCTGGACCAGGTCAGCCACAGGAGAACAGCATGAAACACCTGATACTTGCCTGCGCCCTCGGCGCCTGCTGCGCCCATGCCAGCGCTGCCGGATGCCCGCCCTACGTGAAACACACGCCGGGCGGCGACTATACGAGCGCGCAAGACCGCGCCGGCCTGTCCGTGGTCGAGCAATTTCACTTTTCGCGCGCCGTGGAAACGCTCACGCAAGGCATGACGGGCAGCCTGGGCGCCGATATCAGCTACACGCTGGAACACTTCCCGAATCACCACCGGGCGCTGGCCTCGATGGCGAAGCTGGGCTTGCGCCTGAAAAGCGCGCAGCCCGTCGGCGCTCGCTATACGGTCAGCTGCTTTTTCGAACGGGCCATCGCCTTCGCGCCGCACGACGTGACGGCGCGCATGGTGTATGGCAACTACCTGCTGGCCACGGGCCAGGATGCGGCGGCGCTGGAACAGCTGGACGCGGCCAGCCGCCTGGCGCCCGAGCAGGCCACCATCCAGTACAACCTGGGCTTGATGTATGTCAAAAAGAAGGAGTACGACAAGGCCAGCGCGCACGCGCAAAAAGCCTATGCGCTGGGCTTTCCCTTGCCAGGGCTGAAGAACAAGCTGAAGGCGGCGGGCAAATGGCGCGAACCGCCGCCCGCCGTCATTGAAGAGAAGGAAACGAGGGAAGCGCAGAAAACGGAAGAAACGCCAGTACCGGCAACTACCGTGCCGGCTGAAAAAACTAGCGGGGAATGACGGCCAGCCGCTTGGCCAAGCTCAAATGCCCCGTCGGCGTGGTGGCCAGCGCGGCGGCCAGGTCGCGCCGCGATTGCGCCTTGTCTTCGGCCTCGCTGATGTACGCCAGTTCCGCTGGCTGCAGCACGGTGACGGTGAGCAGCATCACTGCCCCATACGGCGTGTCGAACGTTGGGGGAAGCGTGGCCGCGCCCCGGGCCAGCAGCACGCCCACCTGTTCATTGTCGTCTTCCAGTCCCTTTGGTGCATCCTGCACGTCCAGCGCCATCGACACGCTGCCGTGGCGCTGCACCAGCAAATCGATGGAACCGTGGTCGGCCACGTTCTGGCTGACCTGGTACACCAGGTCGAAAAGCCAGGACTGCGCCACTTCCTGGCCGGCGAAAACGGCCAGCGGCGCCTCGATGCACACTTCCAGCAAATGGCCGCGCGGCACAAAAACGTCGTCGTCATCCTCAAACGGGTCGCTCAAGCCATCGCTGGCGATCACGATCGAGCCGGGCCGGCGAATCACGCGCCAAGCCTGGCGCAGTGACGGCCAGCGTGGCCCGCCCATGAAAGCGGGATTGAGCAGCGGCGCCAGCACGTCGGCGTCCATGGCGCCCAGCGTGGCATAAAAGGCGTCGCGCGCGGCGCAGGCCGTGGCCAACATCTGCGCGCCCGCTTCCTTGCCGACGACGGCGTCGTCCGGCTGCGGCACTTGCGGGATAGTGTTGTCAGGCATAACAATACTCTTTGAATTAGTCGGCAGGAGGAAAGTCGTCATAACTGCGTGGCAAATAGCCCCAGATACGCGCGACCCGCTCACGCACCTCGAAATCGAAGCCGATGCGTTCCAGTTCGGGCACGATCCACACGCCGTGGTCGATGATTTTCTTTGGCAGCAGCATGCCCACGTGCTCTTCCGAGGTCAGGCCGATGTCGAACCATTCCACGCCCATGAAGGGAAACGGCGGGTGGTAGTCCCATTCCGTATCCCAGCGCGAGACGTAGCCGGTGACGGAGCCATAGCGGTACGACGGCAGCCAATCAGTCTGCCCGCGCATGAAGGCCAGCAGCGCGTTCCACTTGCAATCGTTGGCGGCGCCGGCCAGGTTGCGCCGCGCGATGTGGCCGCGCAGCTTGCGCTTGATGTCGTCGCCGCCGGCGTCGGCCAGCGGCAGGCAGTGCGTCGCCGATGCAGTCATGCAGGCGTCCATTCCCGGTGGTCCACGCGGATGCTTGCCCGTAGATCCTCGACCAGGCGCTTGCGGCTGCTCAAGGCGTATTCGACGGGCGAAAAAGGCATGGCGGCCGTGGCATAGGCATCGATCAGCGCATGCATTTCCTGCGCCTGCTGTTGCGACAACAGCGTCTTGCTGCCATTCTCGCTTTGCTGTGCGAGCTTTTCCTGCAGTACTTCTTTCCAGGCGATGTGCGCCTCGGACATGGGATGGGCGACGCACAGGGAAAACGTACCGTTCAAAAAATACGTCCAAGCACTGTCGGTACGGGCGCGCAAGCCCTCCGCTATCGGCGCGCCTCTGTCGTCGAAGCTGTCGCGCAGGCGCCAGGTTGTCAGGTTCAAGGTCGCCAGCGCGGCCGCATAGCGGGAAGTAAATTGTGCCTGCAAGCGCTCGTGCGCGGCGTGCGCCGTACTCGCGGCAACAGCGTCACGCGCAATGGCGATCCAGGCGAGTTGGGACGGCGGGAAGTAGCGGCCGGCCCTGGACCCGGGTGCCGCCATGGCGCCAAAGACGAACGAGCACACCTTGCCGCTGTCATCGACCACATACGCAGGGGCGGGAACCAGGCCAGCCTGGATCAATGCATCGATTTCTTGCATGGCCATGGCGGCGGCAGCCGCCAATTGCGTCTCGTCCAGATAGTGTTGCGAAAGATAGTTATCGAGTTCTGTCATGCCGCTGCTTCCATGTTGACGACTGTTTTACCCGCAGACTGGCTTACTTCGCCACCGGCTTCACTTTGGACGCTGCCAGCACGGCGCGCGCGCGGGCCGTGTCGATATCGTCGGCAGTGGCCAGCGCCACGCCCATACGGCGGCGGGCGAACGATTCCGGCTTGCCGAACAGGCGCAAGTCCGCACCCGGCACGCTCAAGGCGTCGGCCACGCCTTCGAAGGCGATGCCCTTCGCTTCCAGCTGGCCGTAGATGACGGCCGAAGCGCCGGGAGAACGCAGCGCCACGTTGACGGGCAAGCCCAGGATGGCTTTCGCGTGCAATTCGAATTCGCTCTGCACCTGGCTGGCCATGGTGACCATGCCCGTGTCGTGCGGACGGGGGCTCACTTCCGAGAACCACACCATGTCGCCCTTGACGAACAGCTCCACACCGAACAGGCCCAGGCCGCCCAGGTTATCCGTCACCTTGCGGGCGATCTCGCGCGAACGCTCCAGGGCCAGCGGCGCCATGCGGGCCGGCTGCCACGATTCCACGTAATCGCCCTGCACCTGCAAGTGGCCGATCGGCTCGCAAAACTGCGTCTCGATCTGTCCCGACGCGCCCACCGCACGCACCGTCAGCAGGGTGATTTCATAATCGAAGTCGATGAAGCCTTCGACGATGACCCGGCCCGTGTCGACCCGCCCGCCGCTGGCCGCATACGCCCACGCCGTTTCCACATCGGCGGCGCTATCGAGCTTGGACTGGCCTTTGCCCGACGACGACATGACGGGTTTCACGACGCAAGGGAAACCGATTTCCTGGCACGCCAGTTGCAGCTCTTGCAGGCTGCTGGCGAAGCGGTATGGCGAGGTGGCCACGCCGAGCGTTTCGGCCGCCAGCGTGCGGATGCCTTCGCGGTTCATCGTCAGCACGGCGGCGCGCGCGTTCGGTATGCAGGTGATTTGTCCCGCCGCTTCCAGCGCCGCCAGGGTATCGGTGGCGATGGCTTCGATTTCGGGCACGATCAAATCCGGCTTTTCCAGGGCTATCAGGGCGGCCAGGGCCACGCCGTCGTTCATGTCGATCACGTGCGAGCGGTGCGCCACGGGGTGGCCCGGCGCATTCGGATAGCGGTCGACGGCGATTACTTCCACGCCCAGACGCTGCAGCGAAATGATCACTTCCTTGCCCAGTTCACCCGAGCCCAGCAGCATAACTTTGATGGCGGTGGAAGACAGCGGCGTGCCGAAGGTGCGCGGCGCGATGGTGCTGCTGGTGCTAGTGGTGCTAGTGGTGCTAGTGGTGCTAGTCGAGCTAGTGGTCATGGCAGGGTCTGTAAGCGGATGGAAAGATGGCTGGGACTATAACAAATGCCAGCCATCTTGGACAGGGCGCGGCGCTAGCGTACGGCGTGCGGCACTAGCCCGCATACGCCCGCTTGATCTCGCCAATGTTAATCTTTTTCATGCCCATCATGGCTTTCATCACGCGCTGGGCCTTGATGGGATCAGGGTCCGTCAGCAGCTTGATCATGATGGTGGGCACGATTTGCCAGGACACCCCGAACTGGTCCTTGAGCCAGCTGCATTGCTGCGCTTCCGGCGGCCCGCCTTCGGACAGCTGGGTCCAATAGTGATCAACTTCGTCCTGGGTTTCGCAATTGACCTGGAACGAGATGGCTTCGGAAAACTGGAACAAGGGACCGCCATTCAGCCCCGTGAAAGTCTGGCCATCGAGTTCAAAAGCCACCGTCAGCACGCTGCCCGGCGCCTGGCCGTGGAATTCCTTGCCCTCCTCGCCGTAGCGCAGGATCTGGCCGATCTTCGAATTGGGAAATATTTGCGTATAAAACCGGGCCGCCACCTCGGCGTGGCCGTTGAACCATAAACATGGAGTAATCTTTTGTACGCTGTGCATAATGTTTCCCTTGGCCGAAGCAGAAACACCTTCCCTGTGCGGGAAGGCCCGTCTCTAATAATAATCACTATTGCGCCGTCGGGGCGCGCAATTTGCCGCCACTTTTACCACCACCGTCCCGGATATCGTCCCGCTCCAGTACGCCGGCGCTGGCGAGCAGGCGCAGCCGGGCCGAATGCCAATCCGCCTGGCAACGGATGCGCTCCTGCTGCGCTTCGAGCAGCACGGACTGCGTGTTCAGCATTTCCAGGATGTCCGCCGCGCCCAGGCCGAACTTGCGCTGCACGCTGGCCAGCGCATCGCGCGCCGCCTCCAGCCAAGCTTGCGACGCGACCAGGTTGGCCAGGGCCGTGTTCGCTTCCGCGTGCGTTTTTACCAGGTCCATCATGGTCTGCTGCTGCGTTTCCTGCGCCTCCGCTTCCTTCTGCTCGGCCTGCGCCAGTGCCCCGCGCACCTTGTAGTGGCGCGAAAAACCGTCGAACAGGGGGATGTTGAGCGTGATGCCCACCAGGGTTTCGCGCGTGGATGCGGCGGACAAGCCCTGGTTGGGGCGGCCATTCTGGTAAACATTTGCCGTCAGGTCGATGCTGGGGCGGCCCTCGGACCGGCTCACGGCCACCCTTTCGCGGGCAGCCGCCAGCTGCGCCTGCGCCGCCAGGATGGCTGGGTGCCGCGCCTGGGCCAGTGCCAGCCAGGCGTGCAGGGCATCGTGAAGGCCCGCCGTCGAATCGACAGGGGCATCGTCCAGGGTCACGCCCGCATTGGCCGGCAAACCCAGGGTGTACACCAGCACGGCACGGGCCTTACGGTCGTCGCCGTCGGCGCGGCTGGCTCCCAGCGCTGCCTTGGCCAGCGCACTGGTCGCCTGCAGGGTATCGCTGTGCGAACCGAGCCCCCGCTGTGCGCGGCGCTGCGTGGCCAGCACCGTTTCATTGGCCAGCGCCTGGTATTCCTGGCGCATCTGCACGCTGGCCCGCGCCGTCTGCGCCTCGAAATAGGCGCTGACGGTTGCCGCCAGAGTTTTTTGCAACATGGCGTCGCGGTTGGCCAGGGCCGCATCGAGCAAGGCTTGCGCCGAACGCTGGCCCGCCGCGCGCCCGCCAAAGTCGAACAAGCGCCAGGAAAAGCTTAGCGAAGCCGTATTATTGTCCAGGCTGCTAGAAGGCGTGCTGGCACCGGGATAGGCCGTGCGGTCGTGCACCCGGCTCACCCCCGCATTCAGCGTCGGCAGATAGGCGGCCCTGGCCTCGCCCAGGCCGGCCGCCTGCAGCTTGATGCCGGCCCAGGCGCCGTGCACTTGCGCGTTGTGGCACAGGGCCAGGTCGACGGCCGCCGGCAGGGTCAGCGGTACACTCGCCTCGTACCGGGGCGAACATGGCGCGGCATCGAGCTCGCCCGGTGCTTGCGCCTGTGCCGCAGCACTGGCCAGCAGCAAGCCAGCGCCGATGGTCATGACGCGGCATCTAGCGTTCATGCAGCGCCTCCTTCTGGTGCTGCACCAGCGGCGAGAGCACGTATTCAATCACCCTTCTCGTCCCCGTGCGAATTTCCGCGCGCACCGCCATACCGGCCGACAGCGGCACCGTCTTGCCGTCGATGACGATGACCGGCTGCTGCACGGTGATTTTCACGGCATACACGAGACCCTTCTTCTCGTCCTCGATGGCGTCGCGCGAGACGCTGCTGACGACGGCGGGCACGGTGCCGTATTTCGTGTAATCGAAGGCGTCGACCTTGATGGCGACCGTCTGTCCCGCCTGGACGAAGCCGACGTCGCGGTTTTCCAGCACGGCGTCGATTTCCAGCTTGCCCTGGCGCGGCACGATCTGCATCAGCGCCTGCGCGGCCGGCACCACACCGCCCACCGTATGCACCTTGAGCTGCTGCACCGTGCCGTCGACAGGTGCCGTCAAGCGCAGCAGGCTGCCGCGGGCGCCGGCGCGGCGCGCATCCTGGCCGCTGGCGGCGGAGACCCTGGCCCCTTCCGTCAGCGCGTCGTAGGCGTCCTTGCGCGTCTGCGCCACCAGGGCCGCGCGTTCGCTGCGGGCCGACGCCAGCTGGCCCGCCAGGTCGATGCGCGCCTGTTCTTTTTCCAGCCACGCGTGTTCGGCCACGTCGCGCGTCGCCAGCAGCGCCCGGTAATCGCCGGCGCGCTGCGCCGCCAGCGGCAACGCCTGGGCATAGCGGGCGATCTCGCCGTCGAGATGCGCCAGCCGAGCGCGGAAACTCGCGTACTGGCCATCCACGTGCGCCTGCGCGGCCGCCCGATCGGCCACGGAAGCCGTTCCGGGCGCCGCCAGCTTCGGCGGCGTGCGCGTATCGACGGCGGCGATCAGCGCGCGCGAGCGGGCCATCTGCAGGGCAGCGGCCAGGGCGTCGCCGGCGGCCTTGTCGCGCTCGGCGTCGGGGCCACGGCTGTCGAGTTCCACCAGCAGCTGGCCCGCCTGCACGGCTTGCCCCTCCCGCACATGCAGGGCACGCACGGCAGCCACGTCAACCGAGGCGATGGTCTTGGTATTGCCAGATGGAATGATCTTGCCGGCCGCATTGACGATGATATCGACCCGCCCAAAGATGGACCACAGCAACACGCAAGCAACCAGCAGCATCAGCACGCACGCCGTCAGGCGCAACGATGGCGACACGGGCCGCTCCCGCAGCGCCAGCGCGGCCGGCAGGAAGGCCGCCTCGTCTTCGCTGAGCACTGGGCCGCCCAGGGTGGCGCGGCTTTGCCAGCTATGGCGCAGCACCTGGGCATAGCGTTTCAGTAACTCGCCATACGCGGCGAAACGGTGGCCGGCGCTCATGCCGCGCTCCCGGCACTGCCCTGCTGCAGGCTGTACAGGCGGGAGTAGATGCCGTTCGGCTGCTTTAGCAACGCGTCGTGGCTACCCAATTCGGCCACCTGGCCCCGCTCCATGACGACGATGCGGTTCGCTTCGCGCACGGCCGACAGGCGGTGGGCGATGATCAGCACCGTGCGCCCCGCGCAAATGCCGCGCATATTATCCTGGATGATCTTTTCCGATTCGTAGTCGAGCGCGCTCGTCGCTTCGTCGAAAATCAGGATGCGCGGGTTGCCGATCAGGGCGCGGGCGATGGCGATGCGCTGGCGCTGGCCGCCCGACAGGCCCGTGCCGTGCTCGCCTACCATGGTGTCGTAGCCTTCGGGCAACTCGCAGATAAAATCGTGGGCGCCCGCCAGTTTCGCCACGGCGATGACCGTATCGACGGGCAGCGCCGGGTCGCTCAAGGCAATGTTGTCGCGCACGGAGCGGTTAAACAGGATGTTTTCCTGCAGCACCACGCCGATCTGGCGCCGCAACGAAGCCGTGTCGATGACGGCGATATCCTGCCCGTCGATCAGGACCTTGCCCCGTTCCGGGATGTACAGGCGCTGCGCCAGCCGCGTCAGGGTGCTCTTGCCGGAGCCTGAACGCCCGACGATGCCGATCACTTCGCCGGGCGCGATGGAAATCGAGACATCGCGCAGCACCTCGGCCGCATCGGCACGGTAGCGGAAACCCACCTGCTGGAAGTCGATGGCGCCGGCGATGGGCGGCAGGCGCGCCTTCTGGCTGCCCGCTTCAGTACGGGCGTTGAGGATATCGCCCAGCCGGCTCATGGAGATGCCCACTTGCTGGAAATCGTTCCACAACTGCGCCAGGCGCAAGATGGGCGAGGCCACCTGCCCCGCCAGCATATTGAAGGCGACCAGTTCGCCCACCGTCATTTTCCCGTCGATGACGAGCGTAGCGCCCCACCACATGATGGCCGCCGTGACTAGCTTGCTCACGAGCGTGACGCCGCCGCTGGCCAGCATGCCGATGTTATTTGCCGACAGGCCCGCCGAGACATAGCCGGCCAACTGCTTTTCCCACTGCTGCTGCCAGCGCGGTTCGACGGCCATGGCCTTGAGCGTGTCGACGCCGCTGATGGTTTCAACCAGGAAAGACTGGTTTTCCGCACTGCGGTTGAATTTATCGTTCAATCTCCCCCGCAGCACGGGTGTGAGCAGCATCGACAGGGCCGCGTAGACGGGGATCGAAGCGAGCACCACCACGCTGAGCGCGGCGCTGTACCACAGCATGGCGCCGATGAAGATGAAGGAAAACAGCAGGTCGAGCACCAGGGTCATGGCGTTGCCGGTAAGAAAAGAGCGGATGTTTTCCAGTTCATGGATGCGGGCCACGGAATCACCCACGCGGCGCGCCTGGAAATAGGCGATCGGCAAGGCCAGCAGGTGGCGGAACAGGCGCGCGCCCAGTTCCACGTCGATCTTGCTGCTGGTGCGCGCGAAAACATAGGTGCGTATCATGCCCAACGCAGCCTCGAAGACGATGGCGCAGACGAGGCCGATGGCCACCACGTTCAAGGTCTGCATGGCGTGGTTAACCAGCACTTTGTCCATCACCACCTGGAAAAACAGGGGCGTGGCCAGGCCGATCAGTTGTAGCACGAAGGAAATCAGCAGCACTTCGCCCAGCAGCCTGCGGTACTTGACGATGGCGGGAATGAACCAGCTGAAGTCGAAGCGGGCCGTCTCGCCCGCATAGCTGGCCTTGCTGGTAAAAAAGATCAGTTCGCCCGACCAGATGGCGAGGAAATCGTCGCGGCCGAGGATTTGCGGCGGCTGGCCCGGATGCTGGATCAGCACCTTGCTCACGGCGCCGTCACCGCTGTCAACCTTGCCGAGGATAAAGAAACGCCCGGCGGTATCAATGGCGATGGCCGGCAACGGCGCCTGCGCCAGCCGTTGCGGGGCCTGGCGCACCAGCTTGGCCGTCAAACCCAGCTGTTTGGCGGCCAACAGGACGGTTTGCCCCGTAAACACGGCCTGGCCGAAAGCGTGCTTGAGCTGGGCGCCATCGGCGGCAATGCCGTGCAGGCTGGCCATCAGCAGCAGCGACAGCAGGCCCGTGTCGGGCGATGTTGGTTCAAGGGGCGGCGGATCGTTGCGGTATGAGAGGACTGTCATCGGGCAATATCAGAGATTCAATGGCGCAGCCAGGCCGTGGCTGTCACCCCGGCCTGGCTGCGTGCTGGTGAAGCTAACGACTCAAGCGATCAATGCGCGGCAGCCAACTGGATCTGCGGCGACGGGCCGCCGTGCGCCGACCAGGGCGCCGATGCTGCCGAAGGCACGGCAAAGCCGGCCATCGCCTGCACCAGCTGCGCCGAATCCGCTTGCCAGCTGCCAAAGCCGCCCTGGCTGGCAGCACTGAATTGCTGACCGGAACGCCAGTTCTGCGCCAGCACCGGCGCCAGGGTAGCGGCCGTGCCTGCAGGCAAGGTCAGCTGGCCAACAGGTGGCGGCGTCAGGCCCGCCATTGCCTGCACGAGGTTTTGCACATCGCTACCCAGCAAGATTCTGCCATCGGCCATGCGGAATTGCTCGATACGCACCGGCGTGTCCGTATACCAGTTATTGACAGTGATCTTGTCCGTGGTGCCGATGGTGCTCACTTCCAGGTTCGCGCCCACCTGGCGGAACCACAGCTGTTCGGCGCTGACGCCGGCCAGGAAAGAGACAACGTCGTGGCTGCCCGCCTCCACCCCCTCGTCAATGATGTCGGCACCGTCGCCGCGGGCAAAGAGATAGGTATCGTTACCCATGATGCCGGCCAGGGTGTCGTCGCCCTTGCCGCCTTGCAAGGTATCGTTGCCGTAGCCGCCGAAGAGGATGTTCTTGAGCTCATTGCCGGTCAACACGTCATCGAATTTGCTGCCGAAAACCATGCTGAAATTGGCCAGCACGTCGGCGCCCGGACGCGCTAGCATGGGCGCGCCAACCGCTGCGAAGGCGGCCGTCACGCCCGACGTGGCACCACTGTAATTGAGCGTATTGCCGATCCCGCCGCCGTCAAGCATATTGCCGCCAGGCGTATCGACATAAAAGACATTGTTGTTGTAAGCGCTGCCAGTTACCGTCAGGCCGGAGCCGTTAAGGCGCACGGTCTCGACGTTGTCGGCCACCTTGTAGTTGACGCTGGTGTAAACGGTATCATTGCCGCCGTTGCCCCGTTCGACGATGAAGTCGCCCGTATGGTTGACGTAATAGGTGTCATCGCCGCCCAGGCCTTCCAGCAAGTCAGCGCCGGCGCTGCCGCTGATGACATCGGCGCCGGCCGTGCCGACGAAGGTTTGCCCCGTCGGTTGCGTGGGGCCATTGAAGTGCCAGGCCTGGGCCAGCACAGGCGCCAGGGCGGCGGCGGTGCCGGCCGGCAGGGTCAGCTGCCCCAAGGGCGGCGGCGGCAAATTCGCCATCGCCTGCACCAGCAATTGCACGTCGGCGCCGCGCATGACGTGGCCGGCGGCCGTGCGGAATTCCTCGATGTTCGGCGTGGCCGCGTTCCAGGCGCGAATGGTGATCTTGTCCGTGGTGCCGATGGTGCTCACTTCCAGGTCTGCGCCCACCTTGCGGAACCACAGCTGGTCGATATTCACGCCTGCCAGGAAGGCGATGGCGTCGTAATTGGCATCGGCGGAAGGCTCGGCGATGATGTCGGCGCCGTCGCCACGCGCAAAGACATAGGTATCGTCGCCCAGCCCGCCAGTCAGCACGTCATCGCCCTTGCCGCCTTGCAAGGTATCGTTGCCGAGGCCGCCGGACAGGGTGTTGGCAAGTTCGTTGCCGGACAGCACATCGTCATACGCGCTGCCCGTCACGCTGGCAATATTGACCAGCACATCGCTGCCCGGGCGTGCCACCGGGGTGCCGCTGAGGGAAGCGATGGTCGCCGTGGCGCCCGCCTTGGAACCCGCATAGGTGGCTGTATTATTGCTGCCGATGCCATGCAGCAAGTGGCCGCCGGCAACGTCGACGTGGAAGATGTTACCGCTGCCGTTACCTCCGTTACCCGTCACACCCAGGCCGGCGGCGGCGAGGTGCAGCTCTTCGATGTTGGCGGCCATGGTGTAGTTGACCGTCGTGTAGACAATGTCGCGGCCGCCACCAAGCTGTTCATTCACCACATCGTTGCCATGGTTGACGTAATACATGTCGTCGCCGGCCCCGCCGGCCATCACATCAGCGCCTGCCGTGCCCTTGATGATGTCCGGGTTCGCCGTGCCTGGCCCTTCGGTGCGCCAGTTCTGCGCCAGCTTTGGTGCCAGGGTGGCGGCGATGTCGGGCGGCAGGGTCAGCTGGCCAGCCGGTGGCAACGGCAGCGCCGCCATCGCCTGCACCAGGTTGTGCACATCGCTGCCCATCAGCACGCGGCCATCGGCCGTGCGGAATTCCTGGATGCGGGGCACGATGCCTGCGCTGTACCAGCCATTGATGGTGATCTTGTCTGTCGTGCCGATGGTGCTCACTTCCAGGTTCACGCCCACCTGGCGGAACCACAGCTGGTCGGCGCTGACGCCGGCCAGGAAGGAAACGACATTGTGGCCGCCCCCCTCAACGGCCTCGGCGATGATATCGGCGCCGTCGCCACGGGCAAAAATATAGCTATCGTCGCCTTGCAGGCCGGCCAGCAAATCATCGCCCTTGCCGCCCCGCAAGATATCGTTGCCCAGATTACCTACCAAGATGTTCTTGAGCTCGTTTCCGGTCAGCACATCGTCAAACTTGCTGCCGACGACGCTGGCGAAATTGACCAGCACATCGCTGCCTGCCGGCGCCGTTAGAGGGGCATTAGGACTTGCCAGCGTCGCCGTCACGCCCACGCTGGAGCCGAGGTAATTGACCAAGTTGCCCGTGCCGCCACCGTCGAGCACATTGCCGCCGGCCACGTTGACATGAAAGATATTGTTGGTGTTGGCGCTACCCGTCACCGTCAGGCCGTTGGCGGCGAGGCGCACGTTTTCGACGTTCTCGGCCACTGTGTAGTTGACGCTGGTATACACGGTATCGGTGCCGCCGTTGGCCAGCTCGACGATCACGTCGCCGCTGTCGTTGACGTAATAAGTGTCGTCGCCGGCCAGGCCTTCGAGCACATCGGCGCCCGTCGTGCCGGTGAGCACATCCGCGTTCGCCGTGCCGGTGAAGCGCTGCGGCGCGGCCACCGAACTGTTCAGGTAAGCTTCGTTGGCGGAGGTGGAAGTTTGCGATGCAAATTTTTCAGTCATGTTGCAGTTTCCTGTCGTTAAACAACTTAAAAACCAAGATTGAATATGTCGGCGCAAGCTGACATGCAAGGCAAAAGTCCCGGCCGCATCCACTTGCAGTTCAGCATGCACCTTCAACGGTCCGGCACTTTCGGCGCATGGACGGCGCGCGGTTGAGCGTCGCCTCGCATACACCCCCTACTGACGTTCAAGCGGGCGAAACACTGTTGTTTGTCATGCAAATGTCACACTGCATGGTGGAAGGAAGAGGAAAGGCGGAAGAAAGCGCGCGCGTGCGCGCTTGGGGAGATGGCGCTTAGTTGCCAGGCGCTGAGGCCTGCAAGGCGCGCAAGGTGGCCATACGGGCAGTAAAGAGCGCAATCGATTCATCCAGCGCCAGGCCAGGCCGACGGGCGGCGAAATCGGCCCAGGCTGGTGCATGGCGCGCCGCCTCATCCCGGCCATGCTGTCCATCCAGGTAGGCAATGGCTCCCATGGCTTGCTCCTGATCAAAGTGCAGCTGCGGCTGGCGCAAATAATGTTCGAGATAGCGGTGCAGGTAACCGCGACTGCTTGGTGTGTCGAAGGCAGCAAGCGCCAGGCAATACGCGCTGCCCGCGTAACAAACCTCGCTGGCCAGCAGCAGGCCGCCCAACTGGTCCGTGAAGGCGGGCTGCCCGGTCAATGCCGCCAGGTAGGAGCCCGCCGTACGGCTGCGCCAGTCGAATTGCCCCAGCAGACGCGCGATGACAGTGTCGTCGGCCAGCGTCAGCCGGGCCAGGCATGCGCGCGCCTGGGGCTGGTGCAAGCCCATGTACAAGGGCCGCACCCAGTCATCGCGCAGGGCCGCCGTCAGCGGCTCCTGCGACGACGGCGGCAAGGGGAACGGATGGTCGTGGCTGACCGTGGCGCCGGCCACGTGGCGCTGCAGGCCGGCATGCTCATGCTCATCGTTCAAGGCAGGCCTCCAAAAGTCTGATCCTGCAATTGCTGCACCAGGAAATCGATCAACACGCGCAGGCGCGGCGGCAGGTGGTGGCTGGCCGGCCACAGCAGCCAGAAGGCCGTGCGCGCCTGCGTATGCTCGTCCAGCAGCGAAACCAGTTGCCCCGCCGCCAACTCGCGCTGCACGGCAAATGCGGGCAGGTGGGCAATGCCCTGCCCTTGCACGGCCAGGAAGACGCGCATTTCCACGCTGTTGCAGACCATGCCGGGCGTCGACTGGGCGGCCTCATCCACCAGCGGCCACTGTTCCAGGCGGCCCGTGGCGGGAAAACGGTAGTCCAGGCGGGCATGGCGCAGTAGCGCGGCACCATCGGCGGGCCGGCCATGGCGCGCCAGGTAGGCGGGCGATGCCACCACCAGGCGGCGGAACGTACATAGTTTGCGCTGCATCAAGCCCGAGTCGGCCAGCTCGCCCGTGCGCACGGCGGCGTCAAAACCGTCGCTGACGATATTGACCATGGCATCGGAGAAATCGAGGTCCAGTTCGATGGCGGGATAGGCTTGCATGAACGCGCCGATGGCCGGCTCGAACAGGCCGCTGTAGCGTGGCAGGCTGAGGCGCAGGCGGCCGCTGGGCGCGCTGCTGGCCTCGCACAATTCCCGCTCGGCCGCTTCCACCTCGGCCAGGATGCGCTTGCAGCGCTGCAAAAACTTTTCCCCTTCCGCCGTCAGCGCAAGATGCCGCGTACTGCGCTGGAACAGGCGCGCGCCCAGCCGCGTCTCCATGCGCGCCACGCTCTTGCCCACGGCCGACGATGACAGCCCCAGCAGACGGCCCGTGGCCGAAAAACTGCCGCTGTCGGCCACCTGCACGAACATGGCGATGCCACCCAAGCTATCCATGTGATTCCCCATTGAAGACATTTTTGTCCGATATGTTAGGTAGTTTAGCCCATTTTTCTTCAATGACGGGCGCACCATACTCACCGCTCCTTCTTTCCGAGCCAACGCCCATGCCTTCACCCTCACGTCTTTTACTCCCCCTGCAAGTGCTGGCCGCCTGCCTGACGGGCCTGCTGATTCCCCTGTGCTTCACGGGTCCGGCAGTGGCGCTGCCCGCCATCGGCGCCGAACTGCACGGCAGCGCCGCCGCGCTGAACTGGGTCATCAATGCCTATATCCTCAGCTACGGCAGCGCCATGATGGTGGCGGGCAGCGTGACGGACGTGCTGGGACGGCGCCGCGTCTGGCTGGCGGGGCTGGCGCTGTTCTGCGTGGCAACCCTGGCCATCGCCGTCGCGCCCTCGGTGGCATGGATCGCCGCGCTGCGCTTCGTGCAAGGCCTCGGCGGCGCGGCCGCGTTTGCCGCCGCCATGTCCTCGCTGGCGCCCCTGTTCCACGGCGCGGCGCGCAACCGCGTGATGAGCATGCTGGGCACCACCTTCGGCCTGGGCCTGGCTTTCGGTCCGCTGGCGGCCGGCGCCATGCTGGCACTGGCCCGCTGGCCCGCCATCTTTTACGCCACGGCCACGCTGGGCGCCATTGGCATACTGCTGGTATGGGGCAGCGTGCCGGCCGATCCGCCGCGCAACAAAGGCCGGCTGGACTGGCTTGGCGCCCTCAGCTTCAGCGTCGCGCTGGCCCTGTTGACCCTGGGCATGCTGCTGGTGCCCGAACACGGCTGGCGCAGCGGGGCCGTGATGCTATCCGTCGCCTCGTCCGTGCTGCTGTTTTTCATTTTTATCGTGATCGAACGCAGGACGGCGCAGCCCATGCTGGACTTGAGCCTGTTCCGCCAGCGCCGTTTTGTTGCCGTGCAAGTGCTGGCCGCCTCGCCCGCCTTCCTGTTCATCGTGCTCATCGTCATGCTGCCGGGGCGCTTCATCGGCATTGATGGCGTGTCGCCGCTGGCGGCGGGCCGCCTGATGATCGCCCTGGCCGCGCCGCTGCTGCTCGTCCCCATGCTGGCGGCGCTGCTATTGCGCTGGGTCAAGGCCGGCACCCTGTGCGCGGCGGGATTGCTGCTGGCGGCCTGTGGGCTGGCCTGGCTGGCGCAGGTGCTGGGCCATGGCGGCGCCACGGCGCTGGCCGGACCGCTGCTGCTGATCGGCGTGGGCATCGGCTTGCCGTGGGGCTTGATGGATGGCATGGCCCTGAACGTGGTGGAAACGGAGCGGGCCGGCATGGCGACGGGCATCTTCAATACCGTGCGCATCAGCGCCGATGGCGTGGCGCTGGCCTTGGCCGGCGCCGTGCTGGCCGGCCTGATTGGCACGGGCCTGACGCGGCAGCTGCCCGCCGATCTGCCCGTGCTGGCGGCCGCCAGTCGCGCCGCGCTCGGTGATATGCAACAAGCAACACAGCTGCTGGGCGGTCAGGAAGCGCTGCTGCGCGCCAGCTATGACGCCGCCTTCCGCCAGTTGCTGGGCGGTTTAGCGGGGCTGGCCGTGGCGCTGGCGGCGCTGGTGCCGTACTTGCTCAGGAAGGAAGAAAAGCACCTAACAAAACCGTAGCGAGCGGAAGGTAGAGGTGGTCGAGAAGCGCAACCGTACTAGAGTACGGTGAGCATCGCAGGCCGCCTATACCGACGCGCAGTAGGTTTTGGAAGGCGCTTTAGGCATCGAGGCCGTAAAACACGGCGACGAGGATGGCGATATTGTTGCAGGCGCGGGAAAATGCCGTCGTCGCATAGGCAACGGCCACGCCCGGTTCGCGGTAGCGCAGGTAGACAAAGCTGAACATGGCGCCCGAGCCCAGCGCGACGATGGCGTGTAGCAAGCCGCCGCTGATGAAATGCACGATGCCCCACAGGATGGCGCCGATGAAAATACTCAGCGGGCGACTGGCGCCCAGGCGCCTGAGGATTTCCAGCGGCAGCAACTGGCCCAGGAAGGTTTCCAGGATGGGAGAATAGATGACGACCCAGAACACCAGCAGGGGTAGCGACATTTCGCGCTTGAACTTGGTCAAGCCCGTGTGTGCGCCCCAGTATTCGGGCGGCAGCAGCCATTTGGTGAGAAACAGGATTACAAAGCACAGCACGCAGGTGAGCAAGCCCCAGCCCAGGCCGGCAAGGGCCAGCTGCAGCACGGGCGGCGCCGGTTTGTCGTCGTCCGGGCTGGAGAGATCGTGGCTGCTGCGCACTTGCATGAGAAGTCCTGGCGGTGATCCAGCTCTCATTGTAGCGCGTAATATGACTATTGGCGCATCGCTGTGGGCGCGCCGCGCTGGTGCGCTATCGGCCTCAGGCCGTCAGGCGCAATGGACCGTTGGCCGGCTGGGCCAGCTTGAAAATCCCCACTTCCTGTTCCAGCTGGGCCGCCTGCTGCTGCAACTCGTGCGCGGCAGCGGCCGCCTGCTCCACCAGGGCCGCGTTTTGCTGGGTGACGCGGTCCATGTCGACAATCGCGCGGTTGACTTGCTCGATGCCGGCGCCCTGCTCCTGCGTGGCGTGGCTGATCTCGGCCATGATGCCCGTCACCCTGCCGATGCCGGCCACCACCTCATGCATGGTGGCGCCCGCCTGCTCGACGAGCACCGTGCCGGTGCCCACCTTACTGACGGAATCGTCGATCAAGGCCTTGATTTCGCGCGCGGCGGCGGCGGAGCGCTGCGCCAGGCTGCGCACCTCGGTGGCGACCACGGCAAAACCGCGCCCCTGTTCACCGGCGCGCGCCGCTTCCACGGCCGCGTTCAAGGCCAGGATGTTGGTCTGGAAGGCGATGCTGTCGATCACGCCGATGATATCGACGATCTTGTTCGACGAGGCATTGATCAAGCCCATGGTATGCACCACTTCGGCCACCGCCTTGCCGCCCTGCTCCGACACGGTCGACGCTTCGCGCGCCAACCGGTTCGCCTGCTGCGCGTTGTCCGCATTCTGGCGCACGGCGGAAATCAGTTCTTCCATCGACGAGGCGACTTCTTCCAGCGAGCCGGCCTGCTGCTCCGTGCGCTGCGACAGGTCACGGTTGCCCGAAGCGATCTCGGTCGAGGCCGTGGCGATGCTTTCCGTACCATGACGCACTTTGCCAACGATGGCGGCCAGGTTGTCACGCATGGTTTTGATGGCAAACAATAAACTGCTGTCGTCGCCGTGGCGCGTGTGCACGTCGATGGCCAGTTCGCCCAGCGCGATGCGCCCGGCGATCAAGGCCGCATATGCCGGTTCGCCGCCCAACTGGCGCAGCAGGCCGCGCGTGATGACGGTGGCCACCGCAATGCAAATGAGCACGCTGAGCGCGGCCAGCACGCCGATCCAGCGCAGCGATTGGCCATAGATGGCGCGCGCGGCCACGCTGGCCTGCTCCGATTCGCGCTGCACGTTTTTCAGGACGACATCGATGTCGGCGACGATCTGGCGCCGCAGGGGGCTGCACTCTTCGACGAGGAAGGTGCCGTATTGCTCCATCTGTCCCGCCGCGCGGAACTGGCGCGGACGCTGCAGTTCCTGCGCCATGGCTTTCAGACCGGTACTGACTTTCTCGAATTGGGGATCGCCTGTGAACTGCGGCGCCAGCCTGGCCAGCGCGTCCAGGTACAGCGCCTTCTGGCTGTCGAGGATGGCCAGTTCTTTTTCGGCCGCGGCCTGGTCACGGAAGATATACGCGTTGCGGGCGGCCAGGCCCGTCTGGTCGAGCGCTTCGCGCGCCACGTACAGCGGTTCGAGTTTTTCCAGTTGGACTTTTTCTTGCGCGTCCATGGCGCCCGAGATGGCGCCGATGCGCAGCAGCGCGAAGGCGGCCAACGCCAGCATGAGTAAAACCAGCAGCCCGAAGCCTGCGCTCAGGCGCGCGCCTATCGTCAAACGATTGAATGACATCATTGTTGTTATTGCCCTGTATAAAGTTGATTGTTTGCCAGTTCCGCTAGAACCAGCGATCTGCTCACCGTCATGTTGCCTTTCCTGCATGGCGCAGGGTGGGTCTCTAACTGGCGTTTTTTGGGCAGTCAGCTTCTATTCCGGGCAATGTGAACGCGCGTAAAACTCCCGCACGGTACAACAGCACACTGAATTATAAGCGAACGGCGTTCTGGATGATTTCACGCGCTCACTTTTAATGCTTTGATGCAAGTCAAGGGGCGTCGATGACGGCCATGGTGATGCGCGAGATGCAGCACAGTTTGCCGTCGTCGTCGACGATGCGGATTTCCCACACCTGGCTGCTGCGGCCCCGGTGGATCGGCGTGGCGCGTCCCGTGACGTGGCCGCCGCGCACGCCGCGTACGTGGTTGGCGTTGATTTCCTGCCCCACGCTCACCTGCCGGCGGCTGTCCAGGCAGGCATTCGCGGCCATGCTGCCCAGGGTTTCAGCCAGCAAGACCGATGCGCCGCCATGCAGCAGCTTGAACGGCTGCATGGTGCGGTGGTCGACCGGCATGGTCGCTTCGATCCAGTCAGGGCCAAATGCCGTGAATGCGATGCCCAGGTGGCGCATAGCCGTGCCCTCGCTGGCGGCGTTGAGCGTGGCCAGGTCCAGCGGTGCGTGCCAGATTTCCATTGTTACCTCGGATAATTGTGGAGAAAAAAGCATTGTAAGGCAGCTGGCGCGGGCGCGCCGCTTCATCTTTCCTTCATCGTGGGACGGGGTGGCGGTGGCATTAACTGGTTATAATTGCCCCATTCTTAAAAAACGAGGTTGTGTATGAAGTGGGCCTTGCTGGGCATTTTTGTGTTTTCTGTTTTACATATTCATTTTCGTGGCAAGGTACGCCTGCCGTTTCGCCGCCAGATCTTCGATCACTCCTCGTTCATGGCGCCGCTGAACCTGTTCATGCACACCTTTTCCAAGGTGCCGGCCACACCCTATCTTTCCGTCGATCAATTTCCGGAACTGGCGCCGCTGCAGCAGAACTGGCAAATCATCCGCGATGAAGCGCTGCGCATGCAGGAAATGAAAAAGATCAAGGCGGCTGAAAAAAACAATGACGTGGGCTTCAATTCCTTCTTCAAGTATGGCTGGAAGCGTTTCTACCTGAAATGGTATGACGCGAACCACCCGTCGGCACAGCAAATGTGTCCGCAAACCTATGCGCTGCTGCAATCGATTCCCTCGATCAAGGCCGCCATGTTTGCGGAACTGCCGCAAGGCGGCAAACTCAACCCGCACCGCGACCCGTTCGCCGGCTCGCTGCGCTACCACCTGGGCTTGCAGACGCCGAACGACGACCGCTGCTTCATCGACGTCGATGGCGAACGCCACAGCTGGCGCGACGGCCAGGCCGTGATGTTCGATGAAACATATATCCACTGGGCACGCAACGATGCCGATAGCGACCGCATCATCCTGTTCTGCGACATCGAACGCCCGATGCGCTACCGCTGGGCGCAAGGCCTGAACCGCTGGCTGGGCCGCACCCTGATGACGGCCGCCGCCTCGCCCAACGAACTGGGCGACCAGGTGGGCGGCGTGAGCAAACTGTTCCAGATTTCCTGGACCATGGGCCAGTACCGCCGCCGTTTCAAGGCGTGGAACAAGACGGCGTACCAAGTCACCCGCGTGGTGCTCGTCGTGGGCGTCGTCGCGCTGATCTACTTTATCTAGTTGACGCAGTGTCTCCCGCATAAGAAAACCGCCTTCGGGCGGTTTTTTTTATAATGCGATGCCACTCACTTTGAATGCACAACCTGAAAAATGACTGAACGCGACCGCCAATACGATATCCAGATTGCCGATGATGCATGGATTGAATTCATCGACATTGCAGGGCGCTATGAGCGAGCCACCGACATCGATGCCCTGCTGGGTGAGCTGTGGCCGCTGATTTACCGGCTGGAAACGCATTGCGTGGCCGGCTGTTGCGGCATGGATGCCTACGACTTTACGCACGAAGGCATAGCCACGGCGCTGCTGGAACTTGATCGCGCGCAACTGCATGCCGCCTGCGCAGCGGCCAAGGAGGCCGTGGCGGCGGCCGCCAGCGATGTATTCACGAGTGCCACGATGAATCACGTGGCGGATAAACGCGTATTCCTGCAATTGCTCGATCATCTGGACAAGTGCATCGTCGCACAGGATCGCGCAGGGGCTTGACCTTGCCAAGGCGGGAAGGTCCACGGTGACGGTATTGAAGGATAACCGAGGAGAATCCCGCATGCCAAAAATCACCGTCCTGCCCCATCCCGAGCTGGCCCCCGATGGCGCCGTCTTCGAGGCGCCGGAAACAATCAGCATTTGCGAGGCCTTGCTGCGCAATCAGATAGCCATGGAACACGCCTGCGGCCAGGTGGGCGCCTGTTCCACCTGCCACGTGGTCGTGGTGCAGGGTTTCGATTCGCTCAACGCACTGGGCGACAATGAAGAAGACATGCTCGACCAGGCCTGGGGCTTGCAGCCCCACTCGCGCCTGTCCTGCCAGGCACGCCTGGCCCACGAAGACCTGACCTTGGAACTGCCCAGGTACACGCTCAACCACGCCAAGGAATAATCCCCGGCGCGGATGCCCAACCGCCCTACTTGCTTACCACATGATCACGCGCTGCTCGGGCGGCAGATACATCGGGTCGCCCGGCTTGATGCCGAACGCCTCGTAGAAGCCCGGTTGGTTTTTCACCGTGCCCTTGGCGCGGAATTCGCCCGGCGAATGGGGATCGCTCTTGATCTGCGCGATCGCCGCCTCGGGACGCAATTTCGCGCGCCATTTCTGCGCAAAGCCGATGTACAGGCGCTGTTCGCCCGTCAGGCCGTCCAGCACAGGCGACGGCTTGCCACCGAGCGAACGCTGGTACGCCTTGTAGGTGATCGACAGGCCGGAATTGTCGCCGATGTTCTCACCCAGGGTCAGCTCGCCATTGATGTGATAGCCCGGCACGGGGCTGTAGGCGCCATATTGCTTGACCAGCCCGGCGGCCAGCGCCTTGAAGGCCGTGCGGTCCTCTGCCGTCCACCAGTTGCGCAAGCGGCCCTTTGCGTCATATTGACTGCCGGAATCGTCGAAGGCATGGCTGATTTCATGGCCGAAAGTGATGCCCAGCAAGCCATAATTGACGGCATCTTCCGCTTTCACATTGAAGAATGGCGGCTGCAGGATGGCGGCCGGGATGGTGATGGCGTTGAGAGCCGGGCTGTAGCTGGCGTTGACGGTTTGCGGCGTCATCGACCACTCATCGCGGTCGACGGGTTTGCCCAGCTTGTCCAGGTTTTGCTGGCGGCTCCAGGCGCGCGAGGCGCGCACGTTGGCGATCAGGTCGTTCGGCTGCGTCCGCATGCTGCTGTAGTCGCGCCAGGTATCCGGGTACGCGATCTTCGGTTTCAAGGCTGCCAGCTTGAGCTGGGCTTCCTTCTTGGTTTCCGGACCCATCCAGTCGAGCTGTTCGATGCCATCCTTGAACGAAGCGACGAAATTGTCGAACATGGCCATCACGCGGGGCCGGGTTTCCGGCGGCAAATACATTTCCACGTAACGCTTGCCGACGGCATCGCTGATGGCGTTGTCCGTGAAGCGCAGCGCCAGTTGCCACTGCGGTTCGCTTTGCGGCACGCCGCGCAGCACCGTGCCGTCGAAGGCGAAACGCTCCTTGACGCTAGCGCTGTCCAGGTAGGAGGCATAGCTTTCGATGATGCGCCAGTTCAGATAGCTCTTCCACGATGCCAGCGGAATCGCCGCCACGGTCTCGGAAAAACCTTTGATGAAGCTGGGCTGGCGCACCACCGCCGAGGTTTCCTTTTTCGCCAGGCCGGCGGCGGCAAAGTAAGCGTTCCAGTCGAAGGCCGGCGCCAGTGCCGTGAATTGGTCGAAACCGACGCGGTTGTACGACTTGACGGGGTCGCGCATCTGCACGCGCGTCCACTGCGCTGCCGCCAGGCGCGTCTCGATATCGAGGATTTGCGCCGAATGTTCGGCGGCGGCCTGGTCGCCACTCATGGTCAGCATGGTCTCGATGTGCTTGAGGTATTTGGCGCGCACGGCTTGCAGCTTGGCGTCGTCATCCTTCAGGTAGTAATCGCGGTCAGGCAAGCCCAGGCCGGACTGGCTGATATTGACCGTGTAGCGCTCGGGGTCTTGCGCATCGGGCGCCACATAAGCGGAAAACGGCGTGGCGATACCATTGCCTTGCAGGTAAGCGAACAGCGCCGGCAAGTCTTTCTTGTCTTTCACGCTAGCAACGCGGGCCAGCTCGGCGCGCAGGGGCTTGAAGCCGGCCGCGTTGCGCGCCTTGTCGTTCATGAAACTCGTGTACAGATCGGCGATCTTGTGCGCCTCGCTGCCGGGCTTGCCGGGATTCTTGACGGTGGCGTCGATCAGGCCGCGCAGCTGGCCTTGCGCGATTTCACGCAATTCGATATACGTGCCCCAGACGGATTTGTCGGCCGGAATGTCCGTATTGCGGGTCCAGACGCCGTTGACGTAGCCGTAGAAATCATCCTTGGGGCTGACCGCGGGGTCCAGGGTTTTCAGGTCGATGCCGGAAACCGGTGCGGCAGCGCCGTGCTGGGCGTACAGTGACGGCGTGGATAAGGCGAGCAAGGCGCAGCAGGCGGCGCTGATGAGTGAGCGTTTCACGAAGATTCCTTTAATTGTTTTAACTTCATGTTGGAGAACATGCTGTGTCCAGGCATGCGAGGCAGGATTATAGTCGGCCTGCCTGCGGTGCAACAATGATGATTAAACAATTTCAGAAATCAGCGGATCAGCAGATCAAACAGGTCCAAGCCTTTTTTATCCTGATTTTTCAGCAGATCCGCAAGCGAACCCGGCGTTGGCCCGCCATTGCCGGCGGCGTGATTGAAGTAATTAAAATCGAGCTTGATCTTATCTTCCAGGTCGCTCGCATAATTGGCGGGATATTGCGACTGTTCCAGCTGCGGCAATGTATTGAAATGCGCCAGCACCGACTTGAAGAAATTGGTCATCTTGCCGGTAGTTTCGTATTCATGCGTGGCTTGCGCCACAACCTGGCTGCGCCAGGCCTCTTCTTCCTGATACGCCTGCGTAAAGGCGGCGCGCCGCTCGTTGATGGTAAAGGTCCCGCTGTCATCGTTCGTGATGGCGGACAATTGCTCGCGCGACAAGCCCGCAAACGGATTGGGGCCCTTATTGTCGACAAACGCGGTCGCAGCGGCGGCCGACTTTGCCGATGCCGCGTCATTCGGTTGCGGCACCTGCTTTGCTGCGGCCGCCTTGTGTTCGGCGTCCAGCGGATACAGGATGTCGGTGGTATTGTCATTCACCCAGGCACCCAGCGTGGCGTGGTCGTAGCCCCGGATGGTGGCGCTGGTGGCCGTCGAGGCCACCGACAGACGCCCGGCCAGGGTCGAGATCACGACATCGTCCGCCACGGCCCCAGGACCGGCTGGCGCTGCAAGGGCCTGCGCCTTGTCCGACGATAAGGTCTTCTTGCCTTCTGCGGCAGACAGTGCCCCAGGCTGGATTCCTGTCGTAATTATATTCATCATCGCACGCCCCAAGCTAAGTAAATGTTACTATAACACAATAAATATCCAAGATATGCAGAGGGAATTCACGGGGTTTTTCTCTCCAGCGATGACGTTCGAGCTCATGCGACAGCTATTCCAGCCGGGTGTCCTATCTCTTTGCCTATCTCTTTAACTGGAGCAGCTTGATGCAGGAATTCCGATTCAATGTTTTCGGCACGCTCATTGCGATCCGGGGGAACCAGGGCGCCTGGCGCGCATTCTATCTCGGCGCAGAAGGCAAGCGCCGGCCTGCCGATTTCATTATTCCGGACGATATTGGCGCCGATGCGCTGTGCGAATACCTGGCTGACCTGTTCCATGAAGAGGCGACACCGCGCAATAACACAGCAACGCAAATCAGCTCGTCCGCGTTCGTGGCCTAGCCTATTTCACCGGCTCGAACGTCACGGTCAGCCCATTCCCTGTGGTCCTGATCTGCGTGGGCACGAATTGCACGCCCGCATAGCGCAGCTCTTCGGGCTTGAAGGTGTAGATCGGCGTTTCATGCATGAGCTGGTCGGCCACCAGGCTGGCCACCTTGGCGAACTGGCGCTGCTGCGCTTCATCCATGCCGTCGATGCTCACCTTGTCCACGCTCGCTTCGCTCAGGTAGACGGCGTTGCGCTGGGCGTCGAGCACCAGGCGGCCCGACATGGCCAGACTGCCGCGCCAACTCTGGCGGATAAACGGCGGCAAGACGCTGGCGTCCACGCTGAGGGCGACTCTTTCGCGCTCGGGCTGCAAGGACAGTTGCGGGTGGGTCAGTTTGACGTCCAGCACGGACAACACCCGTTTATCGATGGGAAAGCGCCGCTCCAGGCCTTGCTGCATCTTGCTCAGCGACACATTCACATCGCGCGGGCCGATCAGGGTGGAGCACGAAGCCAGCGCAGCACAAGCAAAAGCGGCGATGGCGGCGGTTTTCAGCAAGGGACGGATGGCGGTGACATTCATGGATAGTCTCGGTGGAAAGATGGCGCCATCTTACACATGCACCCGCGTCAACACAAACGGCGCCCGCTTACGGCGGGCACCGTTTTTTACGTCGACGTCTTAATGCACGAACAGGGCAATCAGTATGATGATGGGCAATGGAATGCCCAGCAGCAGCAAGAGGATGGAACGCATGGCACTCTCCTAGATTGAATGGTAGATTAAATGATGGATTAAATGGTCACATGGCGCAGCACGCGCTCATGGTCGCGCTGGCGACCGCCGAACGTTGCCGCCAGGCTGGCAACGAAAGCGCCCAGTAGCAAGGCGACGAACATCCACAAGGCGGTGTGGGCACCGGCCTTGCGGGCCGTGTCGGCCGCTTGCTGGGCGGCCGACTTGGTATCGGCGGCGGCCTTGGCGGCGCGTGCGTAGACGGCGTCGACGCGCGCTTCGGCTTCAGCTTGCGTCAAGCCCGTGCGGCTGGCCACGATCTGGCCCAGGTAAGCGCGGTCATCGGCGGCCAGGCTGCCGGTGGATAGGCCCGTGGCGAAGATCTTGCCGATTTCCAGGCGCTGGTCGGCGAACGTGACGCCAGCAGATGTTGGCGCTGGCGTGCCGGCGGTAGCAGCAGGGGCGGATGCGGGAGCGGCGCGCAGCAGCATGTCCGAGAAATAATCGAGCGCATTGGCGCTACTGCCACCCTCGCCCGCCTTGGCGCCAGCCGAGTTCCCGGCAACTGCGGCGCCCGCTGCTGCTGCGGGTGCAACGGCCGCCGCCACGCCGCTGCCAGCATCGATGGCGCCGCTGAGCACGGCGCGCGTGCCGCCGGCCAGCACGGCCACGGTGATCAGAGTCGCCACGGCCCAGGCCAGCAAGCCGTGCGCCGTATCGCGGAAATGCACTTCATCCGTGTGGATGCTACCCCATTTTACGCGCAGCCGGCCCGCCATGTAGCCGCCGATGCCGGACGCGGCCAGTTGCATGAAGGCCAGCCAGGCGATGGTCGACACGCCGATGGCTGTGGCATTAAACGACCACGGCGAGACGGACGACAGGCCCAGGCCCACACCGAGGATCAGCAAGATGAAGGACAAGGCGGCCGCTGCGGCAGCGCCCGCCAGCACGGCGCCCCAGGAAACGCCCGGATTGTTCAGGTCCGACACGGACAATTGTGTAGCTTGCATGGAAGACTCCCTTGGTTGTTGATTTTTTAAACCGGTCAGGCGGCCACGCCCTTCAGCTGTTCCTTGCGCACGGCCATTTCCCGGCCCAGCGCATCGAGGTCGACGGCCGTATGGCGCACCTTGGGAAACATGTCGCTCTCTTCTTCCTTGACGTGGTGTTCGATCTGCTCGGACAGCACCTTGACCTTGGCGTCGTACAGGTCGTCGGCGGGGTCCATCGCTTCGATTTGCGCAATGAGTTCCTTCGCGCTCGCGTGCTCGACGACGGCTTCATCCATCAAATCGCTGTCGTGGATGGGGCGACGCACGGCCGGGTAGAAAATCTCTTCTTCCAGCTGCGTGTGCACGGTCAATTCCTGGCAAATCTGGTCGGCCAGCTTTTTCTTGGTGGCAAATGAGCGGTCGCTCAAGCCTTCATACTGGGCAAACAGGGCCTTCACGGCCTTATGATCCTGCATTAATAAACTGATCGCGTTCATGGAGCCTCCTTGTTGTGGATGAGGCAAGGATGCGCCACGGCGGCGCCAGTGTATGTGCGACGCCTTACATAAAATTGATATTTAATCTATATCAGTATCCTGCGCCTACTTGATGCCGTGGTGGCCCATCAGGTCGTACAGGGTGGGCCGGCTCACGCCCAGCAACTCGGCCGCGCGGGCGATATTGCCGTCGGCCCGCGCCAGCGCGCGCACCATGACCTTGTACTCGGCCGCTTCGCGGGCCTGGCGCAGGTTCAGCGGCTCATCCTGTGGCACCGCCTGGGCGCTGGCGGGCAAGCCCAGGTCGTCGGCCGCGATCTGCGGTCCGTCGCACATGATGACGGCCCGCCTGATGCAGTTTTCCACCTCGCGCACATTGCCGGGCCAGCCGTAGCTTTCGATCAGCTGCAGCGCGCCTGCGCTGAAATGCAAGCTGCCGCGCCCTTCGCTGGCGCAGAACTTGTTCTTGAAATGGTGGGCCAACAAGGCGCAATCGCCGGCCCGTTCGCGCAGGGGCGGAATGCGTAAGACGATTTCGCTGAGCCGATAAAACAGGTCTTCGCGGAAACGTCCCTTTTCCGCCAGCACCTTTAAGTCCTGGTGCGTGGCGCAGACGATGCGCACGTCGACGGCGATCTCGGTGCGCCCGCCGACACGCTCGATGACCCGCTCCTGCAGGAAGCGCAGCAATTTCGCCTGCAGCGCCAGCGGCATGTCGCCGACCTCGTCAAGAAAGAAAGTACCGCCGTGTGCCAGTTCGATCTTGCCCAGGGTTTGCCGCGCCGCGCCCGTAAATGCCCCCCGCTCATAGCCGAAGAGCTCGCTTTCCAGCAAGTTTTCGGGAATCGCCGCGCAGTTGATGGCAACGAAGCGCTGCGCGTGGCGGCTGGAAAGCGTATGCAAGCCCCGCGCAATCAGCTCCTTGCCGCTGCCCGAGTCGCCCAGCAGCATCACGCTGGCCGACGAGGGTGCGACTTTTTCCACGCTGCGGCACAGTTTCAGCATGCCCGGGTCGCGGCTGATGATGCCGGCCAGCGGCGAGTCCGCCTGCGTCTGCAACATGCGGCGGTTTTCCTGCTGCATGGCGTGCAGGTAGAACGCGCGCGCGATGACCAGGCCCAGCATGTCGGCCTCGAACGGTTTCTGGTGAAAATCGTAGGCGCCCAGCGCAATGGCCTTTAACGCATGTGCCCGCTCCTGGTTGCCCGAGAGGATGATGACCTTGGTGTCCGGCGCCAGCGCAAGGATGTGCTGCAAGGTAGCCAGGCCTTCCGTGGCGCCGTCCGGGTCGGGCGGCAAGCCCAGGTCCATCGTCACCACGGCCGGCTGATGGCGCCGCACCAGCGCCAGCGCGGCCTCGCGCTCGCCCGCCAGCAAGACCTCATAGCCGTCGAAACTCCAGTGCAGCTGCTTTTGCAGGCCGGGATCGTCTTCGATGACCAGCAGTTTTTGCTTGCCCATGGCACTCCTTTTGCTAGGTGCTAGGCCGCGTGCAGCGGCAGGATCACGCGAAACGTGGTGCCGACGTCGGGTTCGCTGCGCACTTCCAGGCTGCCGCCCACTTCGCGCAGGTATTCGCGGCTTTCGAACACACCGATGCCCATGCCTGCCGTCTTGGTTGTGTCGAACGGTTTGAACAGGCGTTCGCGGATGAATTGCTCGCTCATGCCCTGCCCCGTATCGTCGAGTTCGACCACGGCCGTGTGCTGCTCGCGCCGCAGCCGCACGGCCACCTTGCCATCGCTGCCCGTGGCCTCAATGGCGTTCTGGATCAAATGGCCCAGCACGCGCTCCAGGCGCGCGCGGTTGGCCAGCACCGTCAGCTCGCCATCGACGATTTCCAGCCGGGGCGCCGGCGCCAGGCTGGCCTTGGCGGCCACGGCCTGGCGCAGCAAGCCATCGAGCAGCAGCGGCGCTGGCGCTTCCGGCGCCTCGCCGCGTGCCAGCTTCTGCAGCAAGGTCTTCATTTTCTGCACGGAATGGTCGAGGGTGCCCAGCATGTCTTCCTGGAAGGCGGGATTGGCACGGTGCTTTTCGGCATTGCTTAATAGCAAGGACAGCTGGAACACCAGGTTTTTGAGGTCGTGCACGATGAACGTGGACATGCGGTTGAACGAGTCGAACTGGCGCGACACCGTCAGGGTATCGAGCGATTCGCGGTGCGCCAGGTAGCTGGCGGCCTGGCTGCCGGCAATTTTCAACACGTCGCGGATTTCCCAGTTCAAGCCGATACGCGTGCGGGGCCGCGCCAGCGCGACAAAGGCGAACAGCTGGCCATGCAGCATCAAGGGCACCAGCAGCCACACTTGCGGCAGCGCCAGCAGCGCAGGCGGCAGCAGCAAGCCGCCGTACTGGCGCGGGTTTTGCTGGCAGTCAGGCACGTCGATCACCCATAGCCTTTCCTCCAGGAACTGGCACAGGCTGCCTGCCGCAGGCTCGCTCCACGTGCTGGGCGGCCAGTTCCAGCTGGCGGCAGGGACAAACTGCCCCTGTTCGCGCAAGATCCACAGCGCGCCGGCGCGGCTTTCCACCAGCTGCGCCATGGCCTGTATCGTGCGTTCGCCCAAGGCCGGGCCATCTTCGGACAGCGCCCGCGTAAACCTGAGCCATTCCTCGCGGTAATCAAAGATGGCATTGTAAAAATGTTTATTGATCGTCACCTTGAGCTTGGCGCGCAGGCTGCCGGAAAACAGCACGCCCGCCAGCAGCAGGGCTGCGCCGCCCAGGTAAGCCATCTGCATCAAGGAACCCCAGGTGCCGCCGAAATAGCGCAAGTAATAGGCGCTGGCCGCCATGGCCAGTAAATAGATGGCCGAACCCAGCAAGGCGGCCGAGCGATACAGCATCTGGCGCGAGACGGACAGGCCCAGCGCCCAGCCTGGATTGCGCGCCGCCGAGACGGCCAGCAGCGGTGCGCACAAGGCGTCGACGATGCCGCGCGCGGCCCAGATATCGTCGTTGATCGCGCGAAACAGCAAGGCGTCGCTGTACAGATAGAAATCATAGGCAAACAGGCCGCCCACGCCCAGGCAGGCAAACTTGATGCCCCAGCGTTTCAAGGGCGGCGTATTGCGATACCACTGTTCCACCAGCAGCATGCCCAGCACGGCCAGCAGCAAACGGCAGACACTGGCGATGATACGCGCAGGCAAAGGCAGCGCCAGCCACAAGGAAGCCATCGAGAACAGCCAGGGCGCCAGCGCCGTGAGGGCGATGCCCACCAGCACCAGGCGCAAGCGGGGCCGCGACGGTTCGATCAGCAGCAGCAAAAAGACCAGCCAGGCCAGCGTGCGCAGTAGTTCCAGCGCATCGCCGACCAGCGCGATGCGCTGCCCCAGCAGCACCAGCACCACCGTGCCCGTGGCCCAGCTCCCCGTCGCCAGGCAAGCGACCAGCAAGGCGCGCACGTTTTGCCGCGCGCGCCAGTTGCTGATGAGCAGTAGTGCCAGCACGAAAAAGGCCAGCGACGCCAGGCCATGGCTGAGGGCCGCCGCGTCGGCCGCCGCCAGCCAATCCGACTGCGCCCCCATCATCGGCTGCCCTTGCCAAACAGCACCACCTGCACCGTGTCGAGCAGGATCAGCAAGTCGAGGAAGAGGCTATTGTTTTTCACATAATACAAATCGTATTGCAGCTTCTTCACGGCATCGTCGACGGAGGCGCCATACTGATAGCGCACCTGCGCCAGGCCCGTGATGCCCGGTTTGATGCTGTGACGAATGTTGTAGTAAGGCACCTGCTGCTTCAGTTGCTCGACAAAATACGCGCGCTCGGGGCGTGGCCCGACAAAACTCATCTCGCCGCGAAATACATTGAGCATCTGCGGTAACTCGTCGATGCGCAGCTTGCGGATCAGATTACCCACCCGCGTGATGCGCGCATCGTTGCTCAGCGCCCAGATGGGCTTGCCGTCGCGCTCCGCATCGCTGCGCATGCTGCGAAATTTCAGCACGTTAAAAGGCAAGCCATCGCGCCCTACCCGCTCCTGCTGGTAAAACACGGGGCCGCCGTCTTCCAGCCGGATGCACAGCGCCGTCACCAGCATCACGGGCAGCGCCGCCAGGCAGATGATGCCGCTGGCCGCCAGGTCGAACAAACGCTTCGAGGCGGCGCGGAAAAAACTCTGGTCGAAGCCGCCGCCATAGATCAGATAACTGGGTTGCAATGAGTCGATGCGGATCTGGCACGCTTCGCGCTCGAAAAACGTGGCTGCATCGATCACCTTGACGCCGCCCAGCGCGCATTCCAATAGTTGCTTGGCAGGAAACGCGCCATTGCGCCGGTCGCTGACGGACACGACGATCTCATGCGCAGCATGGCGCTGGGCCATGGCCAGCAGCGACGGTTCGGCCGGCAGCAAGGCCGAGGCCGGTACGCAGCATTGCTCGCCAGCCACATCGATGCAGCCGACCACCGTAAATTGGTGGAAACCGATCTTGCTGGCTGCCAAGTCCATGCATTCGCGCGCCAGCGCCCCGCCGCCCACCAGGATCAGCCGGCCTTCCATCAGCGCCGATTGCGAAGATTTGAACACCACCAGGCGCGCCAGCAGCACGCCGATCGCGCCCAGGCCGAAGATCAGCACGCTGCCGCGTCCGAAATGCAAGGACGGGACGAAACGGATCAAGACGCTGAGCACAGCAAAACCCAGCGCGAACGACGGCAGGATGCGCAGCAAGGTGTTGCGGATGTCTTCGCGCGAGCGGTGCTGGTACATGCCCAGCGCACTCATGCTGAACACAATGACCAGTGCAAAGATCGCCGACGACAGATAGACCTCGCCCACCCGCAGCACGCGGCTGCCGTCCGCCAGCCACAGCATCGATGTCAGGGTGGCCGACAGCAGCAGGATCAGAATTTCCAGCAACAGCAGGATAAATGCTGTTTTCGAGACATAATGGCTGAAGATGCGGATCATGGTTCCTCCTGCGGCAAAAAGCATCAGGCCGCGCACAGGGTGGCTTGCTGCTGTCTTGCCATGATGGCGAACTGTTCCAGCAGGACATTGATGCGCCACAAGCTACGTCCCCAGCTATCTTTCGCCGGCAGAATTTATCTCAACACATTACCGAATGAGGGGAAATGGCATATAGTATGCTTCCCCTAAAAGAGATAAATGTCATGAAATTTGATGTAGCGATTGTCGGCAGTGGCCTGGCGGGTTTATCGGTTGCACTGCATTTAGCTGAGACGCGCACTGTCGCGATCATTTCCAAACGCGCGTTGCTCGATGGTGCCAGCAACTGGGCGCAGGGCGGGATCGCGGCCGTGCTGGACTCGGGCGACAGCCACCAGCAACATATCGAAGATACCCTGATCGCCGGCGGCGGCCTGTGCGACGAGAGCGCCACGCGCTATATCGTCGAGCACGGCCGCGAAGCCATCGAATGGCTGATCGAGCAAGGCGTGCCGTTTACGCGCGACGCCACAGCCGAACTGGGTTTTCATTTGACCCGCGAAGGCGGACACAGCCAGCGCCGCATCATCCACGCGGCCGATGCCACCGGGCACGCCGTGCAAGTGACGCTGGAAGAAAAGGTGCGCGCCCATCCGAACATCAGCCTGTTCGAACACCATTGCGCCATTGACCTGATCACCTCCGACAAGCTGGGCATGAAGCCGACCCAGCGCAACGCCCAGCCGCATTGCCACGGCCTGTACGTGCAGGATGAACAAACGGGCAAGGTGCACACCTTTGCCGCCGAGCACACCGTGCTGGCCACGGGCGGCGCGGGCAAGGTGTATTTATATACCACCAACCCGGACACGGCCAGCGGCGACGGCATCGCCATGGCCTGGCGCGCCGGCTGCCGTGTGTCGAACATGGAATTCATCCAGTTCCACCCGACTTGCCTGTACCACCCTTACGCGAAATCGTTCCTGATCACCGAAGCCATCCGTGGCGAAGGCGGCTTGCTGAAACTGCCGCCTGAAGCGGGCGCGGCAGCGGGCACGCGCTTCATGCTGGCCCACGATGAGCGGGCCGAACTGGCACCGCGCGACGTGGTGGCGCGCGCCATCGACTTCGAGATCAAGAAGCGGGGCCTCGACTACGTGCACCTGGACATCAGCCACAAGCCGGCCGCATTCCTCATCGAACACTTCCCCACCATCTACGCGCGCTGTTTGGAACTGGGCATCGACATCACCAAGCAGCCGATCCCCATCGTGCCGGCCGCCCACTACACCTGCGGCGGCGTAGTGACGGACTTATCCGGTCGCGCCGACTTGCCGGGCCTGTATGCGGTCGGCGAAACAGCCTGCACGGGCTTGCATGGCGCGAACCGCCTGGCGTCGAATTCCTTGCTGGAATGTATCGTCATCGGCCGCGCCTGCGCGCAAGATATCGAAAGCAAGGAAAAGCTGGGTACGCCGTATCTGCCCGACTGGGATGAAAGCCGCGTCACCGATGCGGATGAAGAAGTGGTGATTTCCCACAATTGGGACGAGCTGCGCCGTTTCATGTGGAATTACGTGGGCATCGTGCGCACGACCAAGCGCCTGGAGCGGGCCCAGCACCGCATCGCCCTCTTGAAGGAAGAAATCGACGAGTACTACCGCAACTTCCGCATCACGCACGATTTGCTGGAACTGCGCAATCTGGTTGACGTGGCATCGATGATCGTCAACAGCGCCCTGTCCCGCCGCGAAAGCCGTGGCCTGCACTTCAGCCGTGATTATCCGGAAACCTTGCCAAAGGCCATCGCCAGCGTGCTGACGCCGCCGCATAGGTAGACGACAAACCAACCGCCTCCAGATTCTGAAAGCAGGCACATTGTGCGATGAGTCATTACGGTGTTCCGCTATCAGCCAGAAGCGGCCCCGATATAGGCATCGAGCAATCACCGAAACTTAATGCAAATGTTGAATAGTAGACTTTTTGATGCCATTGCATCTGCGGTGGACTTGGATGACCCTGCAGAACAACTTTTAGCTCAGCGATTCATGATTGAGGCTATTGAAAGAGTGACTTCCCAATTGCCTGAGGTTGCCAAGTCAGCAGCAGCTGTGGCGTATCGATACATCGCCGGTGCGGCGACGGCTGAGGAAGTCATCAGGGAGCGTGTACGCCTCTGGCGAGCAATTGAAGGGCGAGACCAATCGGACGCGCCAGACGTTTTGAAAATAAGAACTGCCATATGCGTCTTGCATCCTATGGATATTGGCGCTCCTGCCGAAACATTGGAGTATTTTTTTTATTTTTGGCAGCAAGGAGGCTTGTCGCAGGCTGAGCTGAAGGCCGCTGTTCAAAACAATTATGGAATTTGAGGTGGCTACAAGCGGCCAACAGCAGTCGTTCGTCGCATGGGACGACAATGTCGCTAGTTGGATGGTGGTGTCGCTATTCATTTCGCGCAACATTGCGGCCTGGCTCCACGCTGTGCCTGCCAGTAGCGCTCTTGTGGCAGTGAACTGATCCATGGGCGTTATTGTTATCGGTCTTCTTGACCCCAAACATCCGCCCTCGGCCGAAAACCTGTCCTGGGCCAGTATCGATGATGCACTATGGCGTGTGTTTGGCGCCATCTTCGATGAGGTATTGAGTTCCAATCATGAAACATTGTCCAGCATAACAAGCGGAGAATTCATCACCCAGGAGGTGTATTCCTTTCAATTGCTAGGTGCCGAAGACTTTCTGATCGCCATCACCAGCCTGCGGGAATTCTTTGCTGATTTTACGCAGGAAGAAACTCCGCGTGATATCGCAGCCTGGGTCTGGAGAGCCGATATTGAACCGTTGCTGATCCAGGATTACCGCTATGCCCGTTTGATCACAGGCTGATACCGGACCTGACCGGCCCGCCGCCTAGTCTATGTGTATGCCATCTTCCGTATACGAAAATCTGGCCGACTCGCCCGTGCATGCGCCCTGTGGCTCGTCCGCCACATAGCGGCATTCGCTTTCCACGCTACCGTCCGCACGCCAGTGCCGAGTCCAGCCGTCGCGCTCGCCATCGACATATTCGATCAGTTGCCGGGCCTTGCCATTCGCATACCATGAACGCAATGCGCCCTCCTCGCGCCCGCCGGCGTTCCACAACTTGTGCACGATCAATACGCCGGCCCGGCTAAAGCGCTGTTCGCTGCGCAAGACATCGCGGCCGCTGTGCGTGCGCTTGCTGGCCACCTTTCCATCCGGATAGTACTCGAGGCTTTCGCTGCTAAGCTGGCCGTCGACATAAGTGACCGTGCGGTGCAACTTGCCATCTGGAAAATACGCCGTGCTGGGGCCTGTCAGCTTGCCGTTGACATACAGGCTGCGGCTTTCCACCTTGCCATCCGGATAGAACAGCAGCATTTCGCCATTCTTCTGGCCCTTGACCAGCGTCATGCGCGTGCGCAGCTTGCCATTCTTGTCGAAAGTTTCCACCAGACCATCGGCACGCACCCCGTTGCGGTAAGTGCGCGACTCGAGGAGCTTGCCACTCTGGTGGTAAGTCCTGTCTTCCCCGTCCTGTACGCCATTGCGCCAGGTAGCCCGCATGGCCAGCTTGCCGTCCGGGTAATAGCGGGTCTGGGTGCCTTCCTGCACGCCGCGCCCATCCTGCTCCACCTGCATTTCCAGCTGGCCATGCGGGTAATACATGCTGTAGGTGCCCACCAGCTTGCCGCGCAGGTAATCGGGATCGTTGACCTGGCCCGTCAGCCGCTTCGGCTCGCCTTCCCGCGCGTGCACCACCTCGACTTGCCAGGTACCAGGCGTCTTGCCGGGCGGCAGCGGCAGGAGCAGCGCATAGCGCGCCTGTTCCATCACCTCGCCGCGCGACAGGTTGTGGTTCAGGTATAAACGGGCCTTGCCATCGGCACAGTGCGCATCGCAGCCGCGTAACATGTGGATGACGGGAATGGCCTCGACCTTGGCATCGGCGCCGGCGCGGTCGGGCGCCGGGCAGGCACGCAGGCGTACCAGCAGCGGGTTCCTGTCGCGTATCATGTTGGCCAGCTCGGCCTTCATGACGCCATACTGTTCCTCGCTCAGCCCGACCGATGCGGCATCCATGCGCAACTGCCGGCCGCCGCAGCCAGTGTCGTCGTCCACGGTCAACACATCGCCGCTGCCAGGCGCGGCCGTGATCGCCGTGATTACCTGGCGCTGCACGATCTCGGCGTGGGCCAGCGCCGGCAACAGCAGCATGGCGCCAAACAAATGTTTCAAAGTGCGCGCCATGCCTGCTCCCTGCGCAACAGCTCCCGCGCTGGCGGCGCTTCGCCGCAGTCGCCCTGGGCCTTGCCGGCTACATACTGGCATTCGATTTGCAAGCTGCCATCCTCGCGCCAACTGCGGCGCCAACCATCGCGCTCGTCGTTCACGTAGTCGATGGAATGCTCGGGCTTGCCGCTTTCGTACCAGGAGCGCGACGTGCCCTGCTCGCGCAGTTGCTGGTCCCATTTTCGTTCCAACACCAGCACGCCCCGGGGGCTGTAGCGCTGGACGCTCAGCAGCACGCCCTTGTCGCCATACTGCTGGCGGCTTTGCACCTTGCCGTCAGGATAGAACCCCAGCGCCTCGCCCGTGGGTATCTTATTGACTTTCGACATGGTGCTGCGCACGGCGCCATCGGGATAGTAACTCGTCGTCAAGCCATTGGATTTGCCCTGCTTTACTTCCGAGCGGCTGGAGATTTTCCCATCAGAGAAATACGTAAACATTTCGCCTTCGATGCGCTCGTCGCGTATAGTGTAGCTGGTGTCCAGCTTGCCATTCTCGTCGAAGGTCTGCACGGGCCCGTCGACTTGCTTGCCGTCGCGGTAGACCGTCGCCTCGCTCAGCTTGCCCGTTGCGTGATAACGCTGGTGTTCGCCCTCGGGCAAGCCATGGCGCCAGTCGCCGCGCAGCTCCAGGGTGCCATCGGGAAAATACTCGCTGCTGATGCCGTGCTCCCGGCCCTGCCCATCCTGCGCTACCCGTTCTTTGATCTTGCCATTCGGGTAATACGAGACATAACCGCCCACCAGTTCACGGAATGCATAATCGGCCTTGTTGACATGGCCGGACAGGCGCAGCTTGTGGCCCGCCACGCTGTAAACGTCAACCTTCCACGTGCCCGGCAGCTTGCCTTTTGGCAAGGGCAACAGCAGTACATTCGGTGCCTTTTCCTGCTCGATGGGAAAGAAACGTTCGTGCAGGTACAGCCGCGCCCGGCCATCGGTGCAGCTGGTGGGTGTACAGACGGCGATCTGCCGCACGATGGGCACGCTCGCATCCTCCGGGCATTTTTTCAGGCCGACGAGCATGGGCGTCCTGGCGCGGATGTGCCGGGCCAGATCGGCTTTCAGCGCCTCGTACGGTGCCTCGTCCAGCCTGACCGAGTGGGCATCCATGCGTATCTGCTTGCCGCCGCAGGCCGTCGTGCCCGCAATAGTAAACACATCGCCGCCCTCGCTATCCTTCTCGCTGGCCATGCTTGCCAGCACCTGGCGCTGCACGATTTCCGCCTGCGCCAGGCTGGGGCACAGCAAGCAAGCGCCCAATAGCGCGCATAAGATCTTGATTTTCATGCTATTCCTTTAATTTTCCGCCGTGACGGCCACACCGCCCGGCACAAAGCTGACCCGGCCATCGCGGTAGCGCACCAGCACCACCACCTTGGCATCCTGCAATTGACCGTGCTGCACGGCCGGCAAGTAGGTCCAGCGCTTCACGCTGTCAAGCAGCACCTTGTTGAGCATCGGTTCCATCGGTAACTCGGCCGCCGCATAGCTCAGGCTGCCATCTGCCGCGATGGTCAGGGTCAAGCGGTTTTCACCCCTTGCATGCTTTTCGTCAAGCACGCCATAAGCAACCGTCGTCATCGTCTCGCGCTGCACGCCACCGACCTGGTCCCGCAAGGGCGGCATGGCCTTGAGCCTGGCCGCCAACAGCGCGCCATCGGCCAGCGCCTTGTCCCAGCGCTTCTGGTAGCCCCCCCCTTGGGCCAGGCGCAGCACGTTGGCGGCCCGGTCCATGCGCCGCGCCGTGGCGGCGACGCCATTATCGGCCGGCTCGCCCGGTTCCGTCGGCATGGCGTTCTCCACCGCGTAACGATAAGACGTCAGTTGTGCCAGCGCCACCATATTGACGGCATCTTGCTCGTCGCCGCCGCGCAGCAGCGCCGTGGCAGCGATGCCCAGCCAGGCCACGCCATCGGTCGGGCGTGCCCACACGGCTTGCTCGAAATACTGGCGCGCCGCCTGCGGTTCATTCAAACTCAGGTGCATGCGGCCCATGGCCGCCGCTGCCAGGTGGTCGCGCGGGTTGGATTGCAACTGGTCAAGATAGGTTTTCGCCAATTCGGGGGCGTAGCCGGGCATCGCGCCCAGGCCTTCCATCAAGGTAATACGCAAGCGGGCGCGCACCTTGTCACCCTCGTAGCGCGACGACTTGTCCTCTCCCGCCCGGTACAGCAATTGCAAGCCGCGCGTGACGGCGTCATCGTCGCCCTTGCTGAGCGCTTGCGACAGGTTGTGCACGGCCTCGCGCGCGTCCGACTGCTGGAAACCGCCCGTCTTGCGCTGGCGCCAGCTAAATACTTCCAAGCCAGCCGCCTGGTCGGCTTGCGCCTGCAGACTGGCCTTGTTCTTGACTTCGTCTGGCGACGATATCCAGGCCGTAAAACCGATCAGGAACAGCACGATCAGCACTACCACCACGGCCCAGCCCTTGCCTGTGATACCACCGCCCGTGTTGCCCGCCATTGGGATGGTGACCGGCGCCGGCGCCGTGCGGCGCACACTGCGCTGCTGCGGCAGCGATTGCTGTTGCTGCTGCGGTTGCATCTGCTGCGCCTGGACGGATGCCTGCGCGGCCGCGCTGATGACCTTGTCGCGCGCGCAGGCCGCGCAACCCTGGCCCGCAAAATGCTGGTGTTCGGGATTCACGGCGCAAATGAGCAACTTGCCGCCGCTGCGCTGGGCATAACCGCGCAACAACTGCGCCCAGTCGGCCGCCGACGGCCGCTGGGGCTGCGGCGATGGAGCAAAGGCGCGGTCGAACATGGCGCGCAGCTCGGGCGGCATCAAGGCATGACCACTGGTGGCGTTCGGCGCCAGCTGCTTGTGGCGCTTCACGCCATACGCATAGCAGCCGTCGCGGATGCGCCCGGGAATATCGGTTGCCACTTGCGCATTGCCGGGCCGCCCGCTGTACGGGTGGATGCCAAAGTTCAGCAATTGGAAGATGACGACGGCCAGGGCGAAGCGGTCCTGCGCCATTTCCGTGCCCGCCGGCATGCCCTTGCGCTGGAATTCCGGCGCCAGGTAGTCAGCCGTGTATTGCTCGGCAGGAAAACGCTCGGCATGGCCCTGGATGCTGAAGCCATCGCAATCGAGCATGGCGATGTACAGCGAGTCGCGGTAAAAGCGCAGATTCACCGGTTTTAGATCGACCACATAATGCTGCTGCTGGTGCAGCGCGTCGATGACGGCGGCCAGGTTGGCAGCCAGCGTCAGCTTGGGGCCGAGCCCCGTGGGCAAGCCTGCCGCGCGCGCCTGGCGCTCCTGCATGATCTGTTCCAGCTCGGCCGTCTGCGCCATGTCCAGCAGGGGCATGACGAAACCGGCAAAGCCGCCCTGGCCGTCGAACACGGCCGCTTGCGGCCAGGCAATCTGCACGTAGCGCTTGCCGTTTTCCACTTGATCGGGCAACTCGGGCGACAGTTCCAGCATCGCTTCGAGCTTGCGCCGGTTGGCGGCCCGGTCCAGGTGCGGGTGGTACAGCTTGACGACCTGCGCAGGCGCGCCGGGCAACAGATACACGCTGCCCGCGCCGCCGCTCTTGACGAGTTTGCCCAAGATCAAACTACGAACTTTATCCAGCCAAATTTTTCCACCCGGACTCAGGCCGGGCGTGACACCTTGCTTCTTGCTCATGCGCGCAAGGCCAGCAACAGGGTCTTGTCGTCGCCCGTGATCTGGTGCGTGCGCGGGTCGGCCAGGGTGGACGCCAGCGCCGCATTGCCCAGCTCCACGCTCTCGACCGTGCGCAGATAACCTTGCACGGCATCCATGAACGGTGCGTACAGCGCCGCATTGTGCTTGCTCATGGCAAAGGGCATGCAGCCGTCGGACATCAGCACCACGCCGCGCACGGCGTGCGGAATCGCAAGCAGGCGCAGCTGTTCGCGCCAGCGCTCGCCGCTGATGAAATAGGTTTCGTTGGCGTATTCGCCATTCGCGGGCAGCGAGATGAGTTCGCCTCCATCGCCCAGCTGCGCCACGCCCAGGCCGTCGCCCAGGTGGAAAAAGAAACCGTTGTCGGCGCCCATGACCACGCCCACCACGGTGCTGGCGTAATCGTCCAGCGTGGCGTTGGCGGCGCGGGCAATGTCGTCCAGCGCGGCGCGGATTTGCGCCAGGGTGCCGGCCAGCGCGCCGTCATGTAAATCCTGCACGGTGGCGCCCTGTTCCAGCCGTCCGGCCAGCGCTTGCACGGTGTGCGCAGCAACAAACTGCGCTCCCTGCTGGCTCAGCCTGGCCGAACCGGCGCCATCGCAGACGATGGCCACCAGCACGCCGTTGACTAAGGCGTGCGCGTGCGCATCCTGGCAAGGGATATTTTTATCCAGGTGCGCCTTGCCGGTGACGGACGCGCCAAACACGCGCCAATGCTTGCTATGCTTGCTTACTATCGCCATGGATCAGCGGGCTTTCACGTATTCACGACGGACCAGCCGTCCGTCGAGGCCAGCTGGGCCTGCGCACCGGGACGCGATTGCGACACCACTTGCATGCTGGCGCTCAGCCAAAGGAACAGTTCGCGGAACTGCAAGCCTTTCAGCTGCTTCACGCCGCGCTCGCCACGGCTGGAAAACTGCCCCAGGGTATCGATATTTGCGTGATCGCCCACGGCGATGGGGAAGATCGCCACTTTATTGGCCTGCTCGGCCGCGCGCGCCTGTTCGGCACCCTGCTGCCAGCGGTCTGTCGGTTCGCCGTCCGACATCAAGAACAGCCACGGCCGCGTGTACGCCACGCCGGCAGCGCGAAAACGCTGCTTTTCCTGCTCGATCTCGGCCAAGGCCAGCTCGACGGCCGCGCCGGTCGGCGTGGTGCCGTTCGCTTCCAAGTGGGGCGCCGTAAAATCCATGGCATCGCACCAGTTGCTGGCGACCACGGCTTCATCGTGGGCGCCATATTCAATCACCAGGATGCGCACGCGCTTGGCGGCGATCACATCGGACTTGAGCTCCTGTTCCAGCAAGGCCAGACCTTCGTTCAGCAGCGAGACGGGCTCGCCATCCATGCTGCCGGAACAGTCCAGCACGAGCACCAGCGGCGTGCGTTGTTCGGTGTTGTCGACCAGGGCGACGTCGGGAATCATTATTGAACTCATGGGCAATCGGTAAATGTGAAATCAAACATAGTGCGAATCTTACATCACACGCCACGACTTCCCGCGCGAGATTGCTTTGATGAAAGATTGTTGATGACGCGGCGCCTTGGTCGACTTTGCCTGACGCCAGAATCTGGCCTAACTTGATGAATGCACGGATGGCCTTGGGGCCGTTTCAGATAGCCGCATCCCGCAAAATATCCATCCCCATCTCATTCGGATGAATGATGCGCAACGCAGCACCCTTGCCTAGACTGGCTCCAGCCTCACGCCCGCCCGACCGGGCCACGCGCCAAAGGCACTCAACCATCGAGGGACAACATCATGAAAACCATCATCCTCAGCACATTACTGGGCCTGTCCGCCACCTGCCTGGCGGCGACCGCGCAAACCCTGCCGCAAAATATGACCGTGGACGTGCCGGGCCACTCGTTGCGCATCGACGTACCGGCGCAGCCGCGTCACATGCTGCGCGAAGAGTTCCAGCAATTTGCGGGCGCCTACGACTTGTCGAATGGCGACACCCTGCAGCTGCGCCGCGCCGGCACCATCATGTATGCGCGCATCGGCAACCAGCCCGAGCACCGCATCGTCGCCACCGGCCGTAATTCCTTCGTGGCCCTGGACCGCCAGCTGAAAGTACGCATCGACCATCACGACGATGGCAGCGTGGGTGGCGAGCTGGTGATGGTGGTGCCGGCACGCCAGTTGGCCGATGGCAGCGCGCAGGGCGAGCATCTGGCCACGCTGGGCTTTCCAGGCCGCTGACGGCGTGGCACGAGCTGGCGGGCGCCATGGGCATGCCGATGACAGCGCAGCAGCAGGCATTGATCGCCCGCCTGTATGACGCGGCGCTCGATGACGCGCTATGGCCGCAGCTGTGCCGCGACCTGGCCGATGCGTGCGGCGGCGCCAGTGAAACCATCCTGATCCTGCAAAGCGACAGCGGCGCGCAGCTGCTCAATCCTGCGGGCCACTTCGGCAAGGAGGCTACCAGCGCGTATGAAGCGTATTACTGGCAGCACGATATCTGGGCGAAACTGGCATACCGCCTGGGCGTGGGCCAGGTACACGACAGCGCGGAGCACATTCGTCCGCGCGATTTCGAGCGCACGGAATTCTATGCCGACTTTTGCCGCCCGCATGACCTTTACCACGTCATCTGCGCGATCTTGCCCATGGCGCCCGGGGAATCTGCCCAGCTGGGTGTGCACCGCCAGCGCACGCAGGGGCCGTTTGCGGACAGCCCACTAGTACAGGCGCAACTGCAAGCGCTGCTACCGCACCTGCAGCGCGCCCTGCGCATCCGCGCCCGCCTGGCGCAGAGCGGCATGCAGGAACGCACCACGCGCGCGGCGCTCGACGCGCTCGACACGGCCGTGCTGCTGGTCGATAGCCGGCTCGACGTGCTTTACGCGAATGCCAGCGCACTGGCCCTGTTCGGTCCCGGCCTGGAACGCAGCCTGCATTGCCCGGCTAGCGGCAGCCCCCGCTGGTGCGCGCTGCCGCAACTGGCGCAAGCCGTGCGGCAAGCTATCGGCACCGGCCAAGGCAAGCGGCTCGCCGCGCCCGTGGCCAGCGCCCTGCGCCTGCCGCGCCCGGGTGTGCCCGACCTGTGTTTGACGGTGGCGCCCTTCCAGCCGCCGCAAGGCCCGTTGCGGCAGCGCCCATGCGCCCTGGTGCTAGCGCGCGACCCACAGGCGCCGGCCATCGCCGTGCCTGCGCTGCAACAGCTGTTTGAACTGACACAGGCCGAAGCGCAAGTGGCCCAGGCGCTGGCCCAAGGCGCCGCCATCGACCGCATCGCCGCCGATACGGGCGTCTCCATCAACACCGTCAGGACGCATCTGCACCACATCTACGACAAGACGGGCACGGCGCGCCAGGGCGAACTGATCGCCAAGATTCACCAGAGCGCCAGCCCATTCACCAGAAAGGAGTATTCACCATGAAAAACACAGTGATTTCCGCCATCGTCATCGCCGCCAGCGCCCTGGCCACGGCCCAGGTGCTGCCGCCGGAACGCACGGTCGAAGTGCCGGCCCTGTCGCTGCGCATCACGCCGCCCGCCCAGCCCCGCTACCTCAGCCGCAAAGACTTCCAGCCATATGCTGGCGAGTACACCTTGGCCAATGGCCAGAGCCTGCGCCTGCGCCAGTACGGCGGCTTGCTGTACGCCAAGGTGGGCGACGGCGAGGAACACCGCATCGTCGCCGCCGCGCCCAACGTATTTGTCGCCCTCGACCGCAAGCTCAAGGTGCGCATCGACCGCCGCAGCGACGGCACGGTGACAGGGGAACTGGTGATGATGGTACCGCCGCAGCGCGTGGCCGACGGCAGCATACGGCTGGAACGGGTGGCGGCGCTGCCGATCGCGGCGCGCTAGCGGTGCCGCAGGCGTGCTCATGGGGAAAATAGTTGCGTGCTATGATCGCCGCCTTCGGCGCGACACCGCCGCAGCCATTCTCCATGGAGCACCATGTCCCAGACTGAAAAGATTCCAGCCCGCCTGCTGCGCCGCAGCCTGCGCCTGCTGGCCTGGCCATTGCTGGCCCTGGTCAGCGCCGCCTGCACCAGCACCACGCGCCATCCTGCCAGCGAACCCACGCAAGTCATCCTGCGCTTTACCTATGACGACGGCAAGCCGATGCGCCATGACGAGTACATGGCCAATGCGCGCCAGCAAACGTATATCAAGCGCTGCAGCAAGATAGGCAGCACCAGTGTCTGCGACATCGGCGTAGAAATACTCTACATGGGCGGCGACGCCACGCTGGACGCCAACGGCGAAGTACGCGTCACCGTGCGCTCGACCGGTCCCATCGGCGACACCCCGACCAGTCGCTGCATCAATGGAAAGTCCTACGTTTTCAATTCCGGCGACTGGATACGCGGCCCCTTCAGCCCCGGCCAAGTGATCGAGATCCGCTACAGGATCAGCGAAGTGAAAATGGCGTGCCCGACGTCGGAGGGCGCGCCGCCGTGGTGGGACAAGGCTTAAATTAGCCAGCCGGGGCCGGCTGGCTAAGCAGTTACTGCAACTCGAACTCCGCAGGCGTCAAGCCCAGCTCGCGCGCAATCTTGCTGGCCACGCGCTGCTCGTTGGCGTCGAAATTGCCGTCCGACGAAGCGACGGCGATGATCATGCGCACCAGCAGGCGCGACGCCTCCACATTCGACTTCATCTTGCCCAGCGCCTGATACGCCTTGGCTTCGCCGATATCCTTGTCGAACTCCAGCTGACCCACATAGTCCTGGAAAGCCTTGATCACGTCCGTGGTGGTAAACACCGACAGCGCATCATTGCTTTCAATAAACTTCACCATCTTCTGCTTCTCTTCCGCACTGACACTGCCGTCGGCCATGGCGATCAGGGCCGACCCCGCCATCGCTGCGTTCAGGAAATCCTTGTTCTTGTACTTCAAGGCCTCGGTTTTCAGTTCGCTGGCTTTGGTCTTCAGTTTGGACAAAAAGGAATCGAAACTCATGGTGTACCTCCGGGTTGGTTAGTTCATGTCGAACGGCAAATCTTACCGCTACCAGCGATAGTTGAGGGTGCAAGCTTGAAATACAAGCAACAGATAAGCAATAGATAAGCAACAGATAGTAAGATCAAGCAAGAACAAGCAAGTGGGCGCACCGCCGTCGCCAATCGCCACGCTTTGCCCTCAAAAACGACTGCATCGCCACGCCAATTGAGCAACACTCAAAGTTATATAATTTGCAGTTGAAAAATAAGTAACTTCATGGCAGCATGGAATGACTTTTTCTTTATTGCAAGGTTCTGATGGACAAGCAATTGCTGTTGATTTGCGCACTGACGTTCATCATCCACATCATCGGCACCCTCGCCTACTCCGTGCGCATCGCCGGCATCCGCACGCGGCGCATCGCCATGTCGCTGGCGTTGTTCAGCATTCTGATGCTGCTGTCGCGCACCTCGAACTCTTTCCTGGGGCCGTTTTTCAGCCTTACCTTCGCCAAGCGCGTGGAAACGGGCATCGACCAGCACGTCGCCGCCAGCACCCTGCTGCTCGACTTCCGCTGGCTGCTATTCTCCGCCAGCCTGGCAACGATACTCGGCGCCATACTGATCCCCACCTTCCAGCGCGCTTTCTGCCGCGCCGTCGAGCACTTCCAGGTACACAGATCGGTACCGAAACTGTTGCTGCACGCCGTCTTCAAGGGCGGCTTGTCCTACCTCAAGACTTCCGCCAGCCTGCCCAAGCCCGCCAACGTCACGGGCCTGCGCGAAAAATCCGGCGTCTCCGTCTCCATGACAGCCATGAACGTCATCGCCACGGCCTTGTGGACGGTAGGCGTCTTCGCGGCCCTGTACGCAGGCGTGCTGGACCCCAGCGTGCGCGTCACCTCCAGCACGCTTTCATCGATCATCAACGGCGACACCACCATCATGATGGCCGTCTTCATCGGCACGTGGTGTCGGGCATGACGGATGACGTCATCGAAGGCAAGATCGAAGAATCGCAGTTCCGGCGTGCGGTGGTATGGCTGGTGGGGAGCAGATTGGCGGGGACGCTGATTGCGCAGTTTTTTCTGGTGCCGTCGGCGGTGGTGATTGTGGGGGTGGCGGAGGGATTGTAAAAATATCGAATTACTAAAAAATGTATAAAATTATAATTTTTTTGAGAATTGGGGAAAACAATGATTAAAGCCATAAAAAAATTAAAAAATTTTGGAATATTTAAAGACTATAAAAACAACCTCACACAAGACTTCGGAAAATACAATTTAATATATGGTTGGAATGGAACAGGGAAATCGACTCTATCTAACTTATTCTCGTCACTAGAAAAAAAATCACCCCATCTAAAATTTTCTGAATCTGAATTTTTAATAGAAACAAATGATGGCAATTTTATTGATGAAAAAACTATATCCAATCACAGTTTAAATATACAAGTTTTCAATCAAAAATTTATACAGGACAACATAGATTGGGATAATTCAGTAAAAAGCATACTTCTTGTTGCAAAAGAAAAAATTGAAGACATAAAAAAACTTGATGCTTTAAAAGTCGAATTAAAACAAAAAGAAGACAAAGCAAATTCCGACAAAAAGGTTCTAGAAAAATTAGAGTCTGACCAGTCAAAATTTATGACGGACAGTGCACGCCACATCAAAACAGGCCTACAATCAATTGATACTAGTGATACGTATTATTTAAATTATGACAAAAGAAAGCTCGATTCCTTCATTCAAAAAAACAAAGAAAAAATAGAAGAAAAGTCTTCCATATTGGACAAACATAAAATAATAGAACATACGAACGCCGCAAAGTCAGATAAATTGGCAGCTATAAGGTTTTCAAAAACTGATATTGATGAGGAATACTATAAGAAAGCAGCCACAAGATTGCAAGACTTGCTCAAAACAACTGCCGTCAGCAAAACAATAAAAAGATTAACTGAGAATGGAGATATTCAGGCATGGGTTCAATCCGGATTAAATATTCACAAGTCGCATGAATCGGATAATTGCGAATTTTGTGGAAGCACAGTATCTGAAGTTAGACTAAATGATATTGAAAATCATTTTAGTGAAGAATTTAAAATATTCAAAACGAGATTGGAAAGCGCCAGTGAATGGCTATCAAATCAACTTATTCCCCAGGTAGGTTTTCCGGAACCTGCCAATCTATATAAAGAATTTATCGAAATTTATAAAATTGCCCTAGCCGAAAATGAAATAGCAACAGAAAAAATAAATAAACAAATAAAACAATGGCAAAATTCGCTCAATCTAAAACTTGACAACAGTTTCAGGTCAGACATAACAATAAATGAAATAGAGAGTGATTCTATATCCTCACTAAACTCAACGCTTAAAAATATTGAAGAGATATTAAATAAGCATGACAAAAAAACAGATAATTTCTCAATTGAAACAAAGAGAAGTAAAGAAGCCCTAGAGTTACATTACGCAGCTAATGAAATAGTATCCTTTGAATACAAGAAAAAAGAAAAGACAATAGTAGATGAAAGAGATTCCTCAAAGAAAATATTGGGAAAAATAAATGAGTTATCAAGTAGCATAAAATTACTAGAGCAATCGTTATCCAATGAATCCATTGGCGCCGAAAAATTCAATGAATCACTCCACAAATTTATTGGACGAAGTGAGCTATGCCTAAAATTTAATACGCAAAGAAAGGGATATGAAATAATCAGAAACAATGATGGGGCACATGATGGAAACTTGAGTGAGGGAGAGAAAACGGCGATAGCTTTCATCTATTTCATTACAAAACTTGAAGAAAACAATAATAAAATTAGTGAAACTATAGTTGTCGTAGATGATCCAGTATCAAGTTTTGACTCAAATCATCTCTTTCATTCTTATTCATTCTTAAAAAACAAATGTTTGAATGCAAAGCAGTTATTTGTTTTGACACACAACTTCACATACTACAAATTAGTCAGAGATTGGTTTTATGGAACAAACAAAAACAGACTTCGCTCAACGCCTAAAAAAGATCCAATTTCTTTCTTTTACAAAATAGATACATCTCCCATTCTTCCACGAACATCAGCACTAACGAATGCAGACAAATCACTAACCGAGTATAATTCCGAGTATCACTATATATTCGAGAGATTATATTTCTATAAAGAAAAAGCTACCCTTGACCGCGACGAAGCATTTCTAACTGCAAATTTAGCCAGGAAATTAGTTGAATCATTTTTTACTTTTAAGTTTCCAAAAGGCCGATCAGATATAAGCACATTAATGGAAAGTGGTCTGAAAAATTGCATTACAACAACACCTGAAACTAAAGAAAAAATTTATCGATTCATCAATAAATATTCGCATAGTGATGTCATAGAGGTAAATGAAGAAGCGGCAGAAAATCTTGCGGGAGAAAGCCATAGTGTTATTGGCGACATATTTAAATGGATCGAAGAGGTAGACAAAGTACACTACAGCGAAATGGTTGAAGTGGCATCGACACAGTAAGAATATATAAATCGAAATTACAATAAAAAAAGCCACTGTCTTCCGACAGCGGCTTTCTCATTTCTCTCCAGCAACAGCGCCTAAAACCTAAAACCAAGACGCCACGCCGCAAATAGCTCTGAATTACCCCACAAACTTCCGCGCATTCCTGAACATGCGCATCCATGGCGAATCCTCGCCCCATGCTTCAGGGTGATAGGACTGCTGCACCGAGCGGAACACGCGCTCGGCGTGCGGCATCAGTACGGTGAAGCGGCCGTCTGGCGTGGTGACGGAGGTGATGCCTTCCGGCGAGCCGTTCGGGTTGTATGGATACGCTTCGGTGGCGGCGCCCTTGTTGTCGACGAAGCGCATGGCTTTGGTGACCTGGGTGATGTCGCCCGTTTGCGAGAAGTCGGCGTAGCCTTCGCCGTGGGCGATGGCGATGCCGGCTTGCGTGCCGGCCATGCCGTTGAAGAAGATCGACGGGGAATCCATCACTTCGACCATGGCAAAGCGGCCTTCGAATTTCTCCGACTTGTTGCGCGTGAATTTAGGCCAGGCGTGAGCGCCGGGGATGATGGATTTCAGGTTGCTCATCATCTGGCAGCCGTTGCAGATACCCAGGCCGAAGCTGTCCGTGCGGTTGAAGAAGCGCGCGAACTGTTCCGCCAGGCTGGCGTTGAACAGAATCGTTTTCGCCCAGCCTTCGCCCGCGCCCAGCACGTCGCCGTAGGAGAAACCACCCACGGCGATGACGCCCTGGAAGTCGTCCAGCTTGACGCGGCCCGCAATCAGGTCGCTCATGTGCACGTCGACAGCCGTAAAGCCTGCCTGGTGCATCACGTAAGCCGTCTCGATGTGCGAGTTGACGCCCTGCTCGCGCAGGATGGCGACGCGCGGACGCACGCCGGTGGCGATGAATGGCGCGGCGATGTTCTCGTTCTGGTCGAAGGTGACGATAGGCGACATGCCCGGGTCTTGCACGTCCAGCAGGCGGTCGTATTCGGCGTCGGCGCAAGCTGGATTGTCGCGCAGGCGGGCGATGCGCCAGCTCGTTTCGCTCCACAGACGGTGCAGAGCGGCACGTGGCTGGGTGTAAATCAGCTTGGCGTCGCGCGTGAATTCGATCACGTCGCGGTCGTTCAATTTGCCGATGATATGGCTGCAGGCGCCCAGGTTGAAGGTGCGCAGCACGTCCATGACGAGCGACTTTTCTTCCGCCCGCACCTGGATGACGGCGCCCAACTCTTCGCTGAACAAGGCGCGCAGGGTCAGTTCGTTGCGGCGTTCCGCTACCTGGCCGGTCCAGTTCTTCGCGTCGCCCCAGTCGCTCGAATGCTCGCCTTCCATGGTCAGCATGTCCAGGTTGACGGACATGCCCGTGTGACCGGCGAAGGCCATTTCCGTCAGGGTGGCGTACAGGCCGCCGTCCGAACGGTCATGGTAGGCCAGCAGCTTGTCGTCGCTGTTCAATTTCTGGATGGCGGCGAAGAAGCCTTTCAAGTCTTCCGCGTTGTCCACGTCCGGCGTCTCATTGCCCAGCTGACCCATGACTTGCGCCAGGGCGGAGGCGCCCAGGCGGTTCTTGCCGCGACCCAGGTCGATCAAGATCAATGAGGTGTCGCCCTTGTCCGTTTTCAGCTGCGGCGTGAGCGACTTGCGCACGTCGGTCACTGGCGCGAACGAGGAAACGATCAGCGAGACCGGCGACGTGACGGATTTCGCCGCGCCCGTGCTCTCGTCTTTCCACGTCGTGCGCATCGACAGCGAATCCTTGCCGACGGGGATGCTGATACCCAGCGCGGGGCACAGGTCCATGCCGATGGCTTTCACCGTGTCGTACAGGGCTGCGTCCTGGCCAGGCTGGCCGCAGGCGGCCATCCAGTTGGCGGACAGCTTGATGTCGGAAATGTCGGCAATCGCTGCGGCGGCGATGTTGGTGACGGCTTCGCCCACGGCCATGCGGCCCGAGGCGGCAGCGTCGATGACGGCCAGCGGCGTGCGTTCGCCCATGGCCATCGCTTCGCCCAGATAACCTTCAAAGCTCATGGTGGTGACGGCGCAATCGGCCACCGGCACTTGCCATGGTCCCACCATCTGGTCGCGTACGGTCATGCCGCCCACGCTGCGGTCGCCGATGGTGATCAGGAAGGATTTGTCGGCCACGGTAGGCAGCAGCAGCACTTTTTGCGCCACGTCCACCAGGTCCATGCCCGTCAGGTCAATCGCCGGGAAATCGTTGGCCACGTGGACCACGTCGCGCTGCATCTTTGGCGGCTTGCCCAGCAAGACGTCCATCGGCATGTCGACCGGCTCGTTGCCCAGTTCCGGGTCGATCAATTTCAGTTGACGCTCTTCGGTGGCCACGCCCACGGCGGCGAACAGGCAGCGTTCGCGTTCGCACATGGCTTTGAACAGTGGCAGGCTTTCCGGCGCGATGGCCAGGACATAGCGTTCCTGCGACTCATTGCTCCAGATTTCCTTCGGCGCCATGCCCGATTCTTCCAGCGGGATCTTGCGCAGGTCGAAAATCGCGCCGCGCTTGGCGTCGTTGGTGATTTCCGGGAAAGCGTTCGACAAGCCGCCCGCACCCACGTCGTGGATGGAGATGATCGGATTGTCCGCGCCCATTTGCCAGCAGGCGTTGATGACTTCCTGGGCGCGGCGTTCCATTTCAGGATTGCCGCGCTGGACGGAGTCGAAGTCCAGGTCGGCCGTGTTGCTGCCGGTGGTCATCGACGAGGCGGCGCTGCCGCCCATGCCGATGCGCATGCCCGGGCCACCCAGCTGCACCAGCAGACTGCCGACGGGGATGTCGTTCTTGTGTGTATGCTGCGCCGAGATATTGCCGATGCCGCCCGCGATCATGATCGGCTTGTGGTAGCCAAACACGGCGTCAGGGGCGCCCGCTTCTTTCGCGCCGACGTTCTGTTCATACGTGCGGAAGTAGCCGCCCAATACCGGACGACCGAATTCGTTCGAGAATGCGGCGCCGCCCAATGGGCCTTCGATCATGATTTGCAATGGCGAAGCGATGCGTTCCGGTTTGCCGTATTGATCTGCATGATCTGCATCAATGCGCGCGGCCAGCGGCGCCGTCACGGAAGCGGCCGTTTCCCAGCTGCGCACGGCATCCGGCAGCGACAGATTTGATACCGTAAAACCCGTCAAGCCAGCTTTTGGCTTGGCGCCGCGGCCCGTCGCGCCTTCGTCGCGGATCTCGCCGCCCGCGCCTGTGGAGGCGCCGGGGAATGGAGAGATTGCCGTCGGGTGATTATGCGTTTCCACCTTCATCAGGGTGTGCGTCAGTTCCGTCGATGCCGCGTATTCGTGGTTTGCACCGCGCGGGTAGAAGCGCGAGACGGTCGCGCCTTCCATGATCGAGGAATTGTCGCTGTAGGCGACGACAGTGCCCTTCGGCTGCAGTTCGTGCGTGTTCTTGATCATGCCGAACAAGGACTTTGGCTGCGCCACGCCGTCGATGGTCCAGTCGGCGTTGAAGATCTTGTGGCGGCAATGCTCGCTGTTCGCCTGCGCGAACATCATCAGTTCCACGTCCGTCGGGTTGCGGCCGGCCTTGGTGAAGGCGGCGTCCAGGTAGTCGATTTCGTCTTCCGACATCGCCAGGCCCAGTTCCGTGTTCGCGGTTTCCAGCGCACGCTTGCCCTGCCCCAGCAAGTCGATCGATTCCAGTGGACGCGCTTCCAGGGTGCGGAACAAGTCCTTGGCGTCGTCTGCGCTGCGCAGCACGGATTCCGTCATACGGTCATGCAGCAGGTCGGCCACAGAGTTCAACTGCGACTCAGTCAATTTGCCGGCGCCGATGGCGCTGCCCAGGATGCCCGATTTCAGGTTGATGCGGAAAGCGATGCCGCGTTCGACGCGCTTGATGTGCGCCATGCCGCAATTATGCGCGATGTCGGTGGCTTTCGAAGCCCACGGCGAAATCGTGCCGAAACGGGGGATGACGAAGAATTCTTCCGCAGCGCCTTCCGTATTGTCAGCGTGGGCCGGCTCGCCGTACGTCAGCAAGGCGCCAAGGCGCGTGCTGTCATCGTCGGTGAGAGGCGCGCTGGCATCGATGAAATGGACATAGCGTGCTTGTACCGCAACAATCGCAGGCGAGACGGCTTGCAGTTGGCTTAACAGACGGTGGCTACGGAAATGGGACAGGGCATTGGAACCCGGCAGTATCAACATGATTGGAAGGTGGTTGATGCAGCGTGGCTGCGGGTTAAAGGTAGGTATGACAATATCTTTCGTACGGCAAATTTCCTTTGCGCGCATTATACCCTTTTTACCCCTGCCTTATGACCGGAACTTGGGGCTTTGCCACCCTTTTGCCCCGCACAGCGGCAGTTTTTGACACGGCAACAACACCCTCAGACGGCCATCAGGCGATCACGTAACGGTTCTTGCCCTGGCGCTTGGCCAGGTACAGCGCTTCGTCGGCCAGCCTGTAGCTGTGGCCCAGCTCCTTGCCCCGGTCCAGCTCGGCCACCCCCACGCTGATCGACACAAACTGTGCGGCATGGAAAGCCTGGCTGACGGCCTCGACCAGGGCGCCGGCAAAAGTGCGCACAGCCTCGTGGTCGCCCGCGTAGACGACGCCGAACTCTTCGCCGCCCAGGCGCCCGCACAGATGGCCTTGCGCCTTGTCCGCGATGATGGCGGCCGTGCGCATCAGCACCTCGTCGCCCGCATCGTGCCCCTGCTGGTCGTTGATGATCTTGAAATCGTCGATATCGATCATCAGGAAATGCAGCATGCCGCCATGGGGGGCGCCATGCATCTGCTGCGCGCGCTGCGTGAACATGCGGCGGTTGTTCAGGCCCGTCAGGCCGTCCTGGAAGGCCAGCCGCGTCAATTCCAGTTTGGAGTGATAGTTACGCAAACGCAATAAGCTGAAGCTGACATTCAGCGCCAGCCCGAACAAGACGCTGACGGCGATCATCAGCGGCGCCCACGACTGGTCGGGCAAGCCCGCATTCACGGGATACAGGCCGTGGCCCACGTTCCACCACACGCCCGCCACCACCGCCAGATAGCTGAGGCCGCCGTTGAAGATGGAGGCAATCGCCAGGGTCATGAAGACACCCACGGGCAAGACCCAGAAACTGGCGTGCTCGACGGCATCGGCCATGGTGCGCAAGCCAAAGGTCAGGGTCAGCACGGCGCAGGCACCGGTGATGGTCAGCACGGGCAAGGTGGTACAGCGGTAGCGCACCACCAGGCTGGCCAGCATGCCCAGCAGCGCCAGCACGGCGTGCGCCTGCTTCGGATGATAGGGGTCTGGCATCAGCAGCCAGGTCAGGCTATAGGCAATGATGCCCAGCAGCTGCGTGACCATGCCGACCCGGTGCAGCTCCGCAAAATAAGTATGCTGCTGCTCGCTGTTACCGCCAAATGCAAGGGGAACGGCAACGCGCCGCAAGGTAGACAGATCAGGTAGGCGCATAGCGGGTATCGACACCAGAGAGGGATAAAGCGCCCGGTAAAGCCTTGCGCATGCCTTGCCGCAATATGGCGCGGCATGCAACAAGTGTTGCATTTTTATAATACTATCATGCTAGTCAAGAAATGAACGAGAAAACCGGCGACGGCACCGCCGCAAGGGGCCGGCGTGTCATGAAATACAACGCTGGACGGCGCCAGGCGTCCCTGCCCTCGCGCAGCGCGCCCGATTGCATGCATTTTGCTGGCAGTGTCGACCAGCTTTGCAGTATGCTGATAAAAAATAATACTGCCAGGCAGATACCTATAAGAAGAGTTCCCGCAAATGACCGAACAGATGAACGAGAGCTGAACCATGCCAGAAACTAGCGACTTATCTGTCCTGATCGTCGACCCGAACCCCAGCATGCGGGGCAATCTGCACAATATGCTGAACCAGGCGGCCATCACCAAGGTGGAATATGCCGTCAATTCCGGCACGGCCATCCGCTTGCTGACGAAGAAACCGTTCGACATCATCCTGTGCGAGTACGATCTTGGTAGCGGCACGGACGGCCAGGATGGCCAGCAATTGCTGGAAGACTTGCGCCATCACAAGCTGATCGGCCTGTGGACGATCTTCATCATGCTGACCTCCGAAGCCATCCACAGCAAGGTGATCAGCGCGGCCGAACTGATCCCGTCCGACTACATATTGAAACCGTTCACGGTCGACGTGTTGAGCGGACGCATCGCGCGCGCCATCGAGCGGCGCGCCATTTTCCTGCCCACGTATCAGCTGATCGACAAGGGCGACTTGCGCGAAGCCGTGAAAAGCTGCCGCGCGGCCGAACTGCAGCACCCGCGCCTGGCGGCCGATTTCACCCGCCTGCGCGCCGAGCTGCACATCGCCCTCGATGAGTGGAAGGAAGCGGAACAGCTGTACGCCGACATGCTGGCCTTGCGGCCCATGGCCTGGGCCCATCTGGGCTTGGCGCGCACCCTGTTCGAACAGCAGCGCCATGAAGATGCGCAGGAGGCGCTGCTGGAACTGGTGGAGACCTATCCCCGCTTCATGGCCGCCTACGACCTGCTGGCGCAAAACCATGAAGCCATGGGCCAGCAGATGCAGGCGAAGAAAATCCTCGAAGACGCGGTGGCCATCTCGCCGCACATGGTGAGCCGCTTGCGCCACCTGGGTGGCATTGCGTTTGACACGGGCGATATCAGCGCGGCCGAACGGGCCTACAAGCAGGTAGTGACCAAAGCGAAGTACTCTGAATTCCGCGACCCGGAAGACCACGTCAACCTGGTGAAAACGCTGGTCAAAAAGGGCGATGCACCGCAAGCCAGCGGCGTGCTGCGCGACATGGAGCGCTCGCTGCGGGGCGGCGCCAACGTGGAAGCCTGCCGCGCCATCTCGGCCGCCATGCTGCATGAACTGTCGGGCAATGACATCGCCGCCGCCAGCGAACTGCAGCTGGCCGCCGCCGCCCTGGACACGGCGCGTGGCCTGTCGACGCAGCTGAAGGTGGGCCTGGTGCAAAGCTGCCTGAAAAATAACCTTGAGCAGGCGGCATCCGACGTCATGATGAAACTCGTCAACGAAGCCGACAGCGAGGTGACGATGGAAGCGGCCGTGGCTGTGTTTGAAAAAGCGGGCCGCCATGACCTGGCGCAAGGCATGGGCCAGCAGATCAGCAACCAGGTGCAGGAACTGATGCAGGACGCAGCCAGCAAGTCGGAAAGCGGCGAGCTCAAGGGAGCCGTGTTCGTGCTGCGCCAGGCCCTGCGCAAGACGCCAGGCAACCTGCCCGTGCTGTTCGCCTCTGTCGACGCCATCCTGCGCCAGCTCAATATGCTGGGCTGGGAAGCCCCGCTGGCAGAACAGGCGCAGCACCAGATGCAGGTGATCCGCAAGATCGATCCCAAGCATCCGAAGCTGGAGTCGCTCAAGCAGCAATACGCTGCCACACAGCACAAATACGGTATCGCTACCTGACTCCTGCCCGCTCCTTTAAGGTCCGTCCACACCAGCCTTTGCCATGGCCGCAAATTGCAGTTCGCTGTCCCTTGGCGACTAACTCGTTGGGTAGCGCATTTCCAGCGCCACGCCGCCAAGTTTGAAAACCAGGTTGGCTGAATTCCAGCCGCTATATTTGTGGGAGGTGCTTGGGAAGTAAGTTTCGTTGTCGAGTATCAGGTGATACTCGCCTGGAATCAGCTTGAAGTCCATGGAGAAGAAGCCCGAGCGCGCAACATCGACGGAGCGATTGAAGGTATCCAGGACCCGCTGCACATCAACAGCGTGATCAAAATCAATTTCCGAATTGTAAATTGCCCTTTCTGTGCCGTCGGGGAACCGCACCAGCAAGCGGTGATACACCGAGTAGTTATGCATGCCCGCCCCAAGATGCATGTCCACTCGGGGGCCGACTTGCAATCTGGTGAGGACTTGCACATGCATCCTGACGTCGATTTCCTGGCCTGTGTAGCTGAACAGATGCTGCATTACCAGACTGTGCTCCCGCGAGTCTGCCTTATAGGCATTCTGGACCTGAAAAAACGTCTCAGTAACCTCGCCCTTGCCATTGGTCAGCGGGTGTCTGCCGGGCGTGTGCGTTTCGCTAAAATACGTGACATGCGGATTCCCTTTAGGGAATGGCGTGTACTTTCGACTTTGCTGGACGCTGGCAGGAACACCACGAAACAGTGGGCTGCCGTTAAAGATGCCAACAGCCAACACAGGCTCGTCAGGACCAAACACCGGGTATAGCGCTGGTGTGGCGCCACGGAACCTGCTATCGATCGATACGCCAACTGCCGGCGCAGTAGTCGGAAAGTGCCATTTGTAGCGCGCGACCGTCACCCGCGTCGTCGCTACATCCCTCAGCACGGCCCTGTCATCGGAGGCGATCAGATCCAGGCAAGCGAACGGCGCCTGACGCTGCTGCCCGGCCTGGGCTTGTGCGTAGCCACTCACGTCCATGGGCGGAACTTTACCATCGCGCAAATCAGAAGGACGGAACAAGGACCGGGCATACATGCCCTGGATCGCCGCTTGCGGAGACGCCGCCAACGGCCCTGTCGACTTTCGGCCCACCAGATTCAATGCGGCGCACAGCAAATCGGTACGCAGCAGTATCTCGTCCACATGCACAGGAAACTCACGTGCGCTCATGTCTGTCATGCCGGCGCGCATGATGGGATCGAGCGACAGGAAAATAAAATCCTCAACTGCTGCGGTATAAGCCTCAGTCTGCTCGCGCATCAACAATCCAAAGTTTTGCTGCAGATATTGCTCGATGCGGTTGGCCGCGAATTGATCGGTACTGAGTGCCAGGCAATGCACGCACAGCCCCTTCAACTGGACAGAGATAGCTTGGAGGAAATATCCCTCGATCACCAGATACGCCGATTCTCGGCTGATCTTCTTATTGCGCACCTGCTGCGCCAGCTCCTTGGCCCAATGATCCAGCAATGAATCCTGCCCAAATGCCGCTTTCGCCAATACCCGACGGATGGTATCGATGCAATCGGGCACATCCGCTACGTACGACGCGAACTCATGGGCCGCTTTCATCAGATAATCCGGCGTCATGCCTGGAAAGTGCGGCATATTTTCGGTCAGTAGCCGCAAAGAGATGGCGCCACCAGTGGCATCCGCCTTCAGCAGGCTGGCGTCGGCGTCGGCGTAACCATAGGCGACATCGATGCGTCCCATGGCAGTCAGCAAGGTTTCCACCTTCAAGCTCTTTTCCATGAAATTGTGCAACTCGTCCAGTTTCAACAAAATTTCCGAGGTCATGGACTCGACCCGGTCCAGCGAGCGCTGGACTTCAGTAAGCTTGTCACTGATTATGTCCAGCTTGCCAGCCAGGTCCGGGCCGCCCATGCCGACCGCTCCCAGGAATTCCTGGAACAGCATGCCAGCGGCCGCCCCGACAATCCCGCTGGCGGCATTCTTGCCGATCCACTTGGTCAAATTGCCCGCCGCTGACCAAGACAAGGAGTTCAGTTGCAAACTCGGCGCGCCCAGCATTGCTGCAGTAGCAGCGGCATCCGGCTGTGTATCGATGTGCATATCGGCATCCTTGTCATATTGATCAGGACGACAACTGTATCTGAAAGATGGCGTTGCTAAAAATTATTTGTGCTGCGTGCACAAACAGGTATCGGCTCGACATGGTTCTCACTACGGGAGCGTGTAAAGTGAGACGCTGCGCCTCCGTTAGCCTGCAACACCTGCTGTCAGCGACGCGAGGAAGATTGCCATCTTGGATGAAGTGACAAGTTCTGGTGAATAGTCCAGCAGCGATGCCGATAGGCCGAAGCGAGTTCTGACCCGCGTGCCGATGCCGTCCAATAGCCGCATCACTGGATATCGGATATCCGCCGACTATTCTTTTGCCATCATGGGACGGTCATGTCCAAACCGACCATCCTGACAACGAAGAAGGTGACGATCCCCAAGGCCAGGAGCGATAGCACGAAGAATGCGACCACCTTGCCGCTCGCGCGTAGCACCGCGCGATTCTGCTTCGCCTTATCCTTATCCTTCTTCCCTTGATCGTAATGCCACTTGATGGCGAAGAACATGCCCGTGCCGAGCACGAGAGCCTTGAACGTAACGAAGACTATAGGGGTCCAATCCATCATTTTGAGTATTTCCAGTCTATTACTTGACACTATCTATCGTGAGGAACACTACCTCAAAACGCTGCTTCAGCAGCTTCTGTTCCAACCAGCCCCCCAGGCATCGCGTTTGAAGCTTTCATTATATCTAGCGATGAAATAACGATGGCATCCAGCGCAGTGATGTGCCGAATGCGGATGAGAGAGGAGAAAACGTCAGTGACTGCCATGCAAGGACGGCGTTGCTGCACGTTCTGAAGCATAGTACTTGAAAACAATTTCCATACATTGAGACAAAATGTCCCAGTTGAAAAAAATGCAAGATAAAAATTGGGCTATCTGCTTGCCGCCATAGGACGGGAACAAAGGGCCGCGTTTTTTGCAGATTGCGGATGCGTTGCTCGATGTTTCCTATTTTTTCTACAATATATTGCACAACATATTGTATTATCGAGTCTCAACGAGGGGAAACATGAAAATGCGCTATCACTTATGTCTACTTCAAACGCTGTCGGCGTTGTCCATCATTTGCGCATCGGGCGCTTTTGCCGAGGCACCGGGCATCTCACGAGACGAAAAGAGCGAGATCATCGCCTCGCTCAACAGCACCTTGAATGCAAACTACGCGTTTCCCGACATCGCAAGAAAAATTGCGCCGGTGCTTCAGGAGCATCTGAAAAAGGGAGATTATGACTCGGCGGCGACGAAGGCAGAGTTTGCGAGCAAGCTGACCGACGATCTCATCAAAGTCAGCGGCGACTTGCATTTCCTGGTCGGTGCCGACCCAAAATGGATCGCGGAATTCAAGGCGAAGGCCAACCCGGTGCTCAAGGCCAAGATACAAAAAGAAGAGTCGAGCAGGCTCGAGGAAACCAATTTCGGTTTCGATAAGGTCGCTCGCCTGAAGGGAAATATCGGTTATATACGATTCAGCTATTTTGCTGATCCGGAACTTGCCTATGATACGGCGGCGTCCGTTATGCGCTTCGTGGGCAATACGGACGCCCTCATCATTGATTTGCGCTATAACAATGGAGGACATCTGGAAATGGCGCAATTTCTAGCGAGCTATTTCTTCTCCAGCGAGAAAGACCAGCTGCTCTTCGACTATTACTATAATGAGGATGGCAAGCGTATACAGCGCGGGCAATGGGTGCTGCCGGGCCTGCCGGGCAAACGCATGGTGGACAAGCCGGTGTATATCCTGACCGGTTCCACGTCGTTTTCCTCCGCAGAATGGTTTTCCTATGCGATGAAGAAGCTAGGGCGAGCGACACTGATCGGGGAGCGGACCGCCGGTGGTGCGCATCCGGTTGCGCGTAAGCCGCTCAACGACGATTTTTTCGTGCAAGTGCCGATTGGCCAGATCCAGGATCCCGTAGATCATGGCGATTTCGAAGGAACCGGCGTGCAACCCGATATCCCAAGCCCGTCTATTCGCGCGCTTCCTCTGGCACACAAACTGGCGCTTGAAAATCTGGCGAAGACCGATGACGCCAGGCGAACCGAACTTGCCTGGCTGCTCCCCAGCTTGACGGCAGCTATCGAGCGCCCGCGCGTCGATGCCGCGATGTTGAAGCAAGCCGCCGGAAAATATGAGGGCCGCCAGATCATCCTGGACAATGGCACGCTCTACTATCTCTGGCGCGATCGGTTTCGGGTCGCACTTGAGCCGATCAGTCCCGAGCTGTTCGCGGTGGAAGGCGTGTCAGATTTTCGATACCGCTTGAGTGTTTCGCGCGGAAAAGTGACGGCGCTGGAACGCGTGAACAAGGACGGTAGCATCCAGAGGTACAAGCGCCTTGACTAAGGAAACACATCACCTGGCTGCGATCGATGACGCCGTGTTTCTCGGCCGCGCCGTCGAACGGCTGAGCGTCCTGATCGCTGAGCAATCCAAGACTGTCTTCGATACGATGGGGATCGTCATCCCGGTTCGTTCGTGCTCACTGATGACTGTTCTTGCAACGCTCGGCACGGCCTCCGCCTCGGATCTGGCGCGCGAACTCGGACATTCGCACCAGCTGGTCATGCAAAAGATACCAAAGCTGCTCCGTCTGGGCCTCATACAGTATCGGAACGATGACAATGATGCACGGCGACGAATATTTATGCCCACTGATGATGGCTTGTCGCAGCTTGCGAAATTCGAGCAGTGCACGGTGCTGATTCGGGCGGCCTATGCCGGCTTGTTTGCCGAGGTGGGGGACGTCAGGCAATTCGTGGATCGAGCCGCCGATGCGCTCAACGAGAGGCCGCTGGACAAACGCATAAGCTCCCCGGCCTGACGGAGACGGGGTCCATTTGAGGCCAAAAGCGGACAGCGTCACGCAAGGCGTCGTTCATTTTTATCTAACTCATCACGTTCATGTCTAGCGCTCCGATCAGCAGTCGACAACAGACCAACAATGATAATCTCTCGATAATAGCCCCCTCACAGACAGCGATATACCCTGAGACACTTCATGAAAAAGATGACGGCGACAGAAAAGAAGACGATTACTCAAGACTGGAAAGAAGCGATTGGCGCATATGAAATATATAAGCCACTTCACTTATTGAAGCGTAACGGCCCTCTGCTGACTGGCATTTATCTAAAACCCGTGTATGGCGAGGAATATTATGTTCCCGTTTTCCACACGCACTCACTAATGACGCCGTTTCCTGTGGTTTCACTGGCCACACTTCCCGATACAAGCCAGGACCGACAATGTCTTGTTGCTGGCTTGGTGTCGATTTGCCAGATGATGGCATCACACCTCTGGGAAGCGGCGTATTTTTTAAGCCGAGCAGAGCCGCGCGGCACAGTTCCAAGGCAGGAAGTCGTCGACCCGGTTGACCGGGTGATCGGCGATATTGGCCGGCACATGGCAGCAGCATGCAGGTGCGCCACAGCGCGCCAGATTTGCCCAGGCTGTAGGTATCGCGTAGCTGCAGAATCTGGTCTTGGCTTTTCGGGTAGCGTTCCGGGAACGCCCGAAAAACGCCCAGAGTTAGGCGCACTGCCGAAGACAGTACGAATAGTACGGCGAGGCAGTGCAACAACGCCCTGGGCGTTTTATCGGGTGTTCGTTATTTACACTGAGAGCGATGCCATGTCGATGACGAAGCGGTAGCGTACATCGCTTTTGACGACGCGCTCAAACGCCTCATTGATATCCTGGATGCGGATAATTTCGATGTCGGACACGATATTGTGCTTGCCGCAGAAATCCAGCATTTCCTGGGTTTCCTTGATCGAGCCGATCATGGAGCCGGACAGGCTGCGGCGCGCGCCCACCAGGCCGAAGGCGCTGATCGGCGGCACGGCACCCTCAGGGATGCCGACGATGACCATGCTGCCATCGACTTTCAGCAGGTTGATGTACTGGTTCCAGTCGATAGACGCGCCCACGGTGCAGATGATCAGGTCAAACGTGCCGGCCAGCTTGCTGAACGTTTCCGCATCGTTGGTGGCGTAGTAATGCTTGGCGCCCAGACGCAGGCCGTCTTCGCGCTTCGACAAAGTCTGGCTCAGCACCGTCACTTCGGCGCCCATCGCGTGGGCGATCTTGACACCCATGTGGCCCAGGCCACCCATGCCCAGGATGGCGACTTGCTTGCCAGGGCCGGCCTTCCAGTGGTTCAGCGGCGAATACAGGGTGATGCCGGCGCACAGCAGCGGCGCGGCCGCGTCCAGCGGCAGGTTGTCGGGAATCGACAGCACATAACCTTCCTTGACAACGATGCTGTCCGAGTAGCCGCCCTGCGTGGCCGTCTTGCCGTCCGCTTCGACGCCGTTGTAGGTCTGGATCAGGCCTGGCATGTACTGTTCCAGGTCCACGTTGCGCGTCTTGCAGGTGGTGCAGGAATCGACGAAGCAGCCCACGCCCACATGGTCGCCCACCTTGAACTTGCTGACGTTGGCGCCAACGGCCGTGACGACGCCGGCGATTTCATGGCCGGGCACCATCGGGAAGGTGGCGCCGCCCCATTCGTCGCGCGCCTGGTGGATGTCCGAATGGCACACGCCACAGTATTTGATCGAGATGGCCACGTCGTCTTCGCGCGGGGCGCGGCGCTCGAACGTGAACGGTTGCAGTGCGGAGGTGGGGCCCAGTGCGGCGTAGCCTTTGGCGATGGTGGTCATGAAAACTCCTGTATCTATAGGTGTGTGACGAGGGGGGACGCGTGCCGTGCATGCGATTGCACAAGTGTGCCTGAGAAGCCCTCCCGCCGTTACCGCGATCCTGCAAGACCTTTGCACGATCCTCCAAATCTGCGTAAGATCAAGCCCTGCCCTTCCTCGCCTCACGCATACTCGCCCCATGTCCACACAGATCCTCCCGCAAGATGAAATCGCCGCCCTGATCAGCCGCCACGCGCCGCGCAATGGCGACTACACGACTGCCATCGGCAACCTCACATTCCACCGTCAGTCCTCGGTCACCGAATCGCTGTTCCATGCGGCGCGCCCCAGCGTGGCCATCATCGCGCAGGGAGCGAAGGACGTCACCCTGGGCAGCGAAACCTTCCATTACAGCCGCATGCAGTATCTGCTGACCTCCGTCGACCTGCCGGTGCAGGTGCGCGTGGCCGAAGCGAGCGTGGACAAGCCGCACCTGTGCGTGGTGCTGGGCATCGACATCGCCGACGTGGCCGCGCTGCTCGACAGCGACAGTGGAGGCGAAAGCGCGGCGCAAAAGATTCTCCCCGCCACGCGCGGCATTTCCGTCAGCGACGTGTCGCCTGAGCTGCTCGACGCCATGCTGCGCCTCGTGCGCCTGCTGGACAAACCGGGGGAAATCGCCACGCTGGCGCCCTTGATCCGCCGCGAGCTGACTTACCGCCTGCTCAATGGCCCTGTCGGCGCGCGCCTGCGCCACATGGCGCTGGCCAGCAGCCAGTCGCACCAGGTGGGGCAAGCCATCGACTGGATCAAGCACCATTACGCGCAACCGCTGCGCATCGAGCAGCTGGCCGGCATGGCGAACATGAGCATGTCCTCGCTGCACCACCACTTCAAAGCCATCACCGCCATGACGCCGATGCAGTACCAGAAGCTGCTGCGCTTGCAGGAAGCGCGGCGGCTGATGCTGGTCGAGCAGATCGACGCGGGCACGGCCGGCTACCGCGTCGGCTACGCCAGCGAATCGCAGTTCAGCCGCGAATACAGCCGCCAGTTCGGCCGCGCCCCCATGCGCGACGTGGGCCAGGTGCGGGCGCAGATGAGCGGTGCCAGTGCCGGCACGGCCTATTCCGTCTTGCCGTAACCGCCGCCCCCCGGCGTCTCGATCACGAACACGTCGCCTGCCTGCATGCCGGTTTTGCCGATATGCGCCAGATGCTCCACCGTGCCGTCCACCCGCTCCACATAATTGCGTCCCAGCGCACCCGCCTCGCCGCCATCCATGCCGAACGGCGGAACAATCCGGTTGTTCGACAGAATCGCCGCCGTCATCGGCTCCAAAAAGCGCATCCGGCGCACGCCGCCATTGCCGCCATGCCAGCGCCCCGCGCCGCCCGAACCTGCACGGATGCTGTAGCTGTCCAGGCGCACGGGGAAGCGCCATTCGAGGATTTCAGGGTCCGTCAAGCGCGAATTGGTCATGTTCGTCTGCACCACGTCCGTGCCGTCGAAGCCGGGACCGGCGCCCGAGCCACCCGAAATCGTCTCGTAATACTGGTACTTTGCGCTGCCAAACGTGAAGTTGTTCATCGTGCCCTGCGAGGCGGCCATGGCCCCCAGCGCGCCATACAGGGCATTCGTGATGCAGGTCGAGGTTTCCACATTGCCCGACACGACGGAGGCCGGGTACTGCGGGTTGAGCATGGAGCCGGGCGGGATGATCACGGTCAAAGGCTTCAGACAGCCCGCGTTCAGCGGAATGTCGTCATCGACCAGGGTGCGGAACACGTACAGCACTGCCGCCATGCAGACGGCGGACGGCGCATTGAAATTGTTCGGCAGCTGCTCAGACGTGCCAGTAAAGTCGATGGTGGCGCTGCGCTCGGCCACGTTGACCTTGATCGTCACCTGGATGCGCGCGCCGTTGTCCAGGTCCAGCGCATAGCTGCCATCCTTCAGGGTGGTGATGACCCTGCGCACGGCTTCCTCGGCGTTATCCTGCACGTGGCCCATGTACGCTTGCACGACGGGCAAGCCGAAATGCGCGACCATCTCGTGCAGTTCTTCGGCCCCCTTCTGGTTGGCCGCCACCTGGGCGCGCAGGTCGGCCAGGTTTTGCCGGGGATTGCGGGCCGGCCAACTGGCGCCCGCCAGCAGGGCCAGGGTCTCGTCTTCGCGCATCACGCCCGTGGCGCCGTCGACCAGCTTGAAATTGTCGATCAACACGCCCTCTTCTTCGATGCGCGTGGAATCGGGCGGCATGGAACCGGGCGTGGTGCCGCCGATGTCCGCATGGTGGCCGCGCGAGCCGACATAGAAGAGGATGGCGTCACCCGCTTCGTCAAACACGGGCGATATCACCGTCACGTCGGGCAAATGCGTGCCGCCGTGGTAGGGGTCGTTCAGCATGAAGACGTCGCCGGGCTGCATGGCGCCCGCATTGCGCGTCATGACGGTGCGGATGCTCTCGCCCATGGAACCCAGGTGCACGGGCATGTGCGGCGCATTGGCGATCAACTGGCCTTGCGCGTCGAAGATGGCGCAGCTGAAATCGAGCCGCTCCTTGATGTTGACGGAGTGGGCCGTGTTTTGCAGGCGCAGTCCCATCTGCTCGGCAATCGACATGAACAGATTATTGAAAATTTCCAGCATCACGGGGTCGGCTTGAGTCGCTGTTGGCAAACCCTTGGCGCGCCGCTCCGGCAAGGCGACGACCCTGCGCAAGATCAAATGGCCGTGCGCCGTGACCTCGGCGCGCCAGCCCGGTTCGATGACGGTGGTGGCGTTGGCGTCGCTGACGATGGCAGGACCAGCGATGCTATCGCCGGGACGCAGGCTGTGCGCCCCATACAGGCCGCTGTCGCGCCACGCGCCGGCGCAGTACATGGCCACCGTCGCCACGGGCGCCAGCGCGCCGGCACGCGCCGCATAGGCCGGCGCAGCCACTTGCGGCGCATCGGACGCGCCGATGGCTTCCACGGAAATGGCTTCGACGATCAAGGCGCGCGCCGGCATCAAAAAGGAAAAACGCTTTTTATACGCCGTTTCGAACTGCGCCTGCATGCCGGCCAGCGTATCGAACAGCACGACGAGGGCCGAATCCGTGCCCTCATAGCGCAGGTGTACGCGCGACACCAGCGCGATGCGCTCTCGTTTCACACCCTGGCGCAGCAAGTCGCCCCGCGCCAGCTCGCCCAGTTGCACAAGATCGGCGGCCAGATCCGCGCCCAGTGTCGCCTCGACGGCCTGTTCGCGCATGGCGCTCTGGTCGGCCAAGCCCATGCCGTAGGCCGACATCACGCCCGCCAGGCTATGGATGAAGACCGTGCGCATGCCCAGCGCATCGGCCACCAGGCAGGCGTGCTGGCCGCCCGCGCCGCCAAAGCTGGTCAGGGTATATTCGGTGACGTCGTGACCGCGCTGCACGGAAATCTGCTTGATGGCATTCGTCATATTGCCCACGGCGATGGCGATATAGCCTTCGGCAACCTGTTCCGGCGTCGAGTTCACCGTGCGCGCCAGCGCCGCGAACTGGGCGCGCACCGTGGCCACGTCCAGCGCTTCATCGGCGTCGGGACCAAAAACGCGGGGAAAGAAGGCGGGCTGCAGCTTGCCCAGCATGACGTTGCAGTCGGTGACGGCCAGCGGCCCGCCGCGCCGGTAGCTGGCGGGGCCGGGGTTGGCGCCCGCGCTGTCCGGCCCCACCTTGTAACGGGCACCGTCGAAATGCAGAATGGAGCCGCCGCCGGCGGCCACCGTGTGGATGCTCATCATGGGCGCGCGCATGCGCACGCCGGCGATCTGCGTCTCGAATACGCGCTCAAATTCGCCCGCGTAATGCGACACGTCCGTCGAGGTGCCGCCCATGTCGAAGCCGATGACTTTATCGAAACCGGCCAGCGCGCTGGCGCGCACCATGCCGACGATGCCGCCCGCGGGGCCGGACAAAATGCTGTCCTTGCCCTGGAAGGCACGCGCGTCCGTCAAGCCGCCATTCGACTGCATGAATTGCAGGTGCACGCCAGGCAGTTCGGCCGCCAGTTGGTCGACATAGCGGCGCAAGATGGGCGACAGATAGGCGTCGACCACCGTGGTGTCGCCGCGCGCCACCAGTTTCATCATGGGGCTCACTTCGTGCGATACGGACACTTGGGTAAATCCCGCCTCGCGCGCCAGTTGCGCCAGCCGCGCCTCGTGTGCATGGTAGCGGTAGCCGTGTATGAGCACGACCGCGATGGCGCGTGCGCCGCGCGCATGCGCGTGTGCCAGCGCGGCGCGCGCAGCCGCCTCGTCCAGCGGCGTGACCACCTCGCCGTGGGCGCCCAGGCGTTCATTGATCTCGATCACGTCGCCATACAGCAGCTCTGGCAAGACGATCTGGCGCGCGAACAGTTGCGGGCGGTTCTGGTAGGCGATACGCAAGGCGTCGCGAAAACCGCGCGTGATGGCCAGCACGGTCGGTTCGCCCTTGCGCTCAAGCAGCGCGTTGGTCGCCACCGTCGTGCCCATCTTGATGGCGCCCACCAATTCGACGGGCAGCGGCGCTTCGGGCACAAGCCCCATCAGCCGGCGCATGCCCGCCAGCGCCGCGTCGCGGTACTGGCCCGGACTTTCCGACAGCAGCTTGCAGGTGGCCAGGCTGCCGTCAGGACGGCGCGCCACGATGTCCGTAAAGGTGCCGCCCCGGTCGATCCAGAATTGCCAGTCCATCGTCCTGCCCCCGTACTTATGTGAGATGGCTATTGTAGCCGCCAAACAGGGGCGCGTTTCAGGCGTGCGCGCCTTGCCTTTCACCCGGTTCGGCCTTATGTTGAAGGCATGCTGACTAACGGAACACGCTCCATGCCCCTGATCGACTCTGCAACACCGCTGTACGCCATCGCCGAACTGCGCGCCATCGAACAAGCCGCCATGCGCGACCTGCCGCAAGGGCTGCTGATGCAGCGCGCGGGCCAGGCCGCCGCCAGTGCCGCCCTGAAGCTGCTGCACGCCCAGGAGGATGCCGGCGACGCGGGCCACCGGCTCGTATTGGTGCTGGCAGGCCCCGGCGACAACGGCGGCGATGCGCTGGAAGCGGCCGCGCACCTGGCCGACAGCGGCACCGAGGTGCTGGTATGGCTGGCGCCGGAGGCGCAAGCCACGTCGCCCGAACGCGAACAGGCCCTGAGCCGCGCGCGCAACAGCGCCGCCCGCTTCATGGACGCGACGACCTCCATGGCCTCGGCCGCAGTGAGCGCGGCGCCATGGCACCTGGTTATCGATGGCCTGTTCGGCATCGGCGCATCGCGCCCGCTGGACGGTGAATGCCGCGAAGTGGCGCAGCTGGTCAACAATCTGGCATGCCCCGTGCTGGCGCTCGACGTGCCCAGCGGCCTGCATGCGGAGACGGGCGCCATCGACGGCGTCGCCATCCGCGCCACGCATACGCTCACCTTCATCGGCGACAAGACGGGCCTGCACACGGCAAACGGCCGCGACTACGCGGGCGAGGTGGAAGTGGCGGCGCTGGCCATCGATCCTTCCCTGCTGCCGCCCGCCAGGGCCCAGCTGGGCGGCCTGCACCTGTTCGCCCATCAGTTGCAGCCGCGCCGGCAAAACACGCACAAGGGCAGCTACGGCAGCGTCGCCATCATCGGCGGTGCGCAAGGCATGGCGGGCGCGCCCATCCTGGCGGCGCGCACGGCCCTGCATGCGGGCGCGGGCAGAGTGTATATCGCGTTTCCCGATGCGCCGCCCGCGTTTGACAGCGGCCAGCCGGAACTGATGTGCCGCCGCGCGCAGGACATGGATTTTTCGGGCCTGCACTTTGCCGCGCTGGTGGCCGGTCCCGGCCTCGGCGACGACGTCGATACGGTGGAGCTGCTGCAGCGGACGTTTGAGAGCGACAGCCCGCTGCTGCTGGACGCCGATGCGCTGAATCTGATGGCGGCCGAGCCGGAGCTGCAATCGGCGCTGGCCGTGCGCACGGGCGCTGGCGCGACAATCTTGACGCCCCATCCGCTGGAAGCGGCACGCCTGCTGGACCTGACGGTGGCCGAGGTGCAGGCCGACCGCCTGGGCGCGGCGCGCCAGTTGGCAACCCAGCTGGGCGTCATCGTGGTGTTGAAGGGATCGGGCACGGTAATCGCCGCACCCGATGGCCAGATCGTCATCAACAACACGGGCGGCCCCGCGCTGGCGACTGCCGGTACGGGCGACGTGCTGTCCGGCCTGTGCGGCAGCCTGCTGGCGCAGGGCTGGCCGGAATGGGAAGCGGCGATTGGTGCTGTCTGGCTGCACGGCGCGGCGGCCGATGCGCTGGTGGCCTCGGGCGCGGGTCCCATCGGCTTGACGGCAGGAGAATTGATTCCGGCCATCCGCAAGCTGATCAATGCCTTGTCGGCGTAATAACGCCATATTACAAGGAATGTCACGACGCCTGACAGTACCCTAGCGAGCGTCAGTGATTTGTGGCCGAGAAGCGCAACTGTGCTCTAGCACAGTGAGCATCGCCGGCCGCAAAGCGCGACGCGCAGTAGGTAATGTCAGGTGTATCTAGATCAAGCGGCCTGCTGAGATCGTGATGGTGCGGCCGCAACGGGCCGCAATCGAACTGTCATGCGTTACCAGCACCAGGGTCGAGCCGCGTTCGCGGTTCAGCTCGAACATCAGCTGGATCACGGCCTCCCCGGTGGCCGCGTCCAGGCTGCCCGTCGGCTCGTCGGCGAACAGCAGCGGCGGTTCCGTGACAAACGCGCGCGCCAGGGCGACGCGCTGCTGCTCGCCGCCGGACAGGTATTTCGGATAGTGTTTCAGACGGCTACCCAAGTTGACCCTGCCCAGCATGGCTTGCGCCTTCTCTTTCGCATCCGGGTCGCCGCGCAATTCCAGCGGCAGCATGACGTTTTCCAGTGCCGTCAGGTGCGCCAGCAGCTGGAACGACTGAAACACGAAACCCAGCTTTTCCTTGCGAAAACCGGCGCGGCCATCTTCGTCAAGGGCGAAGATATCGGTGCCGTCGAGGATGACCTTGCCCTCGCTGGGCCTATCCAATCCGGCCAGCAAGCCCAGCAAAGTCGACTTGCCGGAACCGGATGCGCCGACGATGGCCAGCGTCTCGGCCGTTTGCACGGTAAAATTGACTTGATGCAGGATGGTCAGCTCACCATCGGCATCGGGTACGCGTTTGGCCAGCTGGACCACTTCGATGGCAGGTTGGCCGTTATGACTCTTGCTTGCAGCAGGCCGCTGAGCGGCTGCATCGGACGGGAGAAAACTGGTGGAAGTCGCTTTAGGGAATTCGGGCATGCTGATCTATCTTAAAAAATTTCGTGAACAAATAAGTGTCAAGGGCAGCAACCGCATGCGGCGGCGCGCGCTGTCCCTGCTTCCTGCTGCAGCCCTGCTGCTGGTACCCTGCATGGCAAACGCCTATTCTGCACCAAAAACGCTGCTGGTGCTCGGCGACAGCCTCTCGGCCGAGTATGGGCTGGCACGGGGCACGGGCTGGGTGGCGCTGCTGGAACAGCGGCTGGCAGCGCAAAAGAACGACACGCGCATCGTCAATGCCAGCATCAGCGGCGAAACCACCAGCGGCGGCCGCGCGCGCCTGCCTGCCCTGCTGACGAAGCACCAGCCCGATGTCGTGCTGATCGAACTGGGCGCCAACGACGGCTTGCGCGGCTTGCCCGTGGCGGCCGCCGAAGCGAATCTGCGCGCCATGGGCGAGGCGGCCAGGAAAACGGGCGCGCAGGTGGTGCTGGTAGGCATGCGCATGCCGCCCAATTATGGCCGCTCCTATGGCGAGCAGTTTTATGGCGTGTACGGCAAGCTGGCCAAGGAATGGAAGGCGCCGCTGGTGCCCTTCATGTTTGAAGGCATCGCCGACCAGCCACAGCTGTTCCAGGCCGACCGCATGCACCCGAATGCGCAGGCGCATCCGACAATTTTGAAAAATATCTGGCCGCAACTGGCGCCATTGCTGAAAGCCAAGTAAACCTGCGTCAAGCCCGCACATGCGGCAGACAAAAAAATAGCCGCTTGAGAGCGGCTATTTTTATGCGTGGAAACTAAATCTTACGGTGCTGGTGCTGCGGCTGCTGGGGCGGTGACCGGTTTGACGATCTTCACCTTGGCCTTGTTTTTCAGGTACTCGACATAATCGAACATTTCCTGCTGTGCCAGGATGCCGCTGATCTGGTCTTTCTCTTGCTGGCGGCGCGCAGCATCGACTTGCGCCGGCTGTTGCACCTTGGCGATGCGGTAGATGCCGTAGCCCAGCGCTGGCAGGTCCACACCCACATAGGCTGGCAGCTTGCTCGTGTCCGCTTTCATGACTTGCGCGATGGCGGCACGGTTGATGCCGTCGAGCTTGCTACGCGACACCCACTGTGCTGTGCCGAAACCAGTGGCGTCACCCGAGGCTTTCAAGGTGGCCAGCTTGGCCTCGCCTGCTTTCTTGGCCAGCTTTTCCGCTTCTTCCAGGGTCACGCGCTGACGGATCATCGCTTCGACTTCGGCCAGCGGACGCTTCGAGGCTGGCTTGAATTCCACCACGCGGCCGGCGATCAGCACGTTCGGCGCAACGGTCACGGCTTCCGTGTTGCGCTTGTCCTTCAATGAATCGTTCGAGAAGATGGCGGTCAGGAACTTGGCGTTGTTGAACGGCGCCTTGCCCAATGCTGGCGACGGCGTGCGCGACAGGTTGGCGACGCTTTCCACTTTCAGCTTCAGCTTGTCAGCTACCGGCTTCAGGCTGTCCGATTGCTCGTAGACCGTGTTGGTGAACATTTCAGCCATTTCCGAGTATTTCTTGGCAGCAAATTGCTTGCGCAGATCGGCCGTGATTTCGCCGCGCACTTCATCGAGTGCCTTGACGTGCTGTGGCTTGAGCGAGGTGACCGTCAGGATGTGGAAGCCGAAATCGGAAGCGACGACATCGCTGATTTCGCCTTGCTTGAGTTTCGCCACGGCATTCAGCAATGGCGTAGGCAAGCCATCCTTGCCGATCACGCCCAGGTCGCCGCCCTGTTCGGCGGAGGCCGGGTCATCCGACTTGGCCTTGGCCATGGCGGCAAAGCTGGCAGGCGCTTTGCGCACATCGGCCAGGATGGCTTCAGCCTTGGCCTTGGCGGCTGCCTTGTCGGCGGCCGAGGCGTCTTTCTTGACGGCTACCAGGATGTGACTGGCCTGACGCGCTTCCTCCGTCGTGTAGGCTTTCTGGTTCTTCGCGTAGTAGCCGGTCACGTCAGCGTCGCTGACGTCGACTTGCTCGCCGGCAGCGCTGTCGTCCAGCACGACGTATTCGATCTTCGCTTGTTCCGGGATCTCGAAGAACTTGCTGTTCTTGTCATAGAAAGCCTTGATCATGGCGTCCGTCACTTTGACTTCCGGCACGTACTGGGCGATCGGCAACAGCAGTTCCTGCACTTCACGCTCTTCCGAAGTGATGTCGGACAGGCGCTTGGAGACGCTGCTCGGCGCGAAGGCGGTGCCTTGCACGGCGCCGGCCAGTTGCTGCAGGGCCATGTCGCTGCGGCGGCGCGCATCGTACATCTGCGGCGTCATGCCTTGGGCGGCCAGCATGGACTTGTAGCGTTCCAGGTCGAATTTACCGTCCGGCAAGGTCAAGCCTGGGATTTCCAGCACTTCCTTTTGCAGCACGGCATCACTGATGACCAGGTGGCTACGGCCCACTTCCGCGGCCACGGCGCGCTCGGCGATCAGGTTGTCGAGGATGCTCTGGCGCGCTTCCGGCGTATCAAACATTTTCTGGTCGAACTGCTCGCCCATCATCTGGCGGTAGCGGTCGATCTGCTGGCGTTGCGCTTCTTCATATTGCTGCTGCGTAACCACCTGGTCGCCGACCTTGGCGATGGTGTTTGCGCCGTCGCCGAAGCTTTGGTAGCCGCTGATACCGACCAGTGCAAAAGACGGGACGATGACCAGCATCAAGAGAAACTGCATCAAGCGTCGATGGGTACGAATAAATTCAAACATGGTCAGCCAATTCGGGATGAGTGGATCACTATAAAAAAAGGCGAACATATGTTCGCCTTGATTTCTTCGGCGGAATGGACGGGACAGATGTCCACTTCCCCTTTAGATTCAACAACTTGGCGCTGGAACTAAAGCAGGATTCTGACGCCCAAGCCATTATCTCCTGATTCTACAATGCCCATAGCGCTATAGCAAGAGTAAATCAGGGCACGCGCCCTGCCCTCAAGCTGCGGCACAGGCCGCTAAAATCGACGCCACGGGCGCATGCAGAGGAACATGGCAAGCGCGATCATTAAACACGCCCAGGCTTAAGGCAGATTTAAAACGCTGGCGGCTGGATATTCAGGGCGGCGGCCGGAGAATTAAACCGCGCGGCGCGAAAGATAATCATGAAGCGCAAAAGAAAAACCCGCGCTACTTATTCAGCAGCGCGGGTTTCTATATTCTGGCGGAGCGGACGGGACTCGAACCCGCGACCCCCGACGTGACAGGCCGGTATTCTAACCAACTGAACTACCACTCCTTAAGAGCGTATTTTTTTGGCGGAGCGGACGGGACTCGAACCCGCGACCTCCGACGTGACAGGCCGGCATTCTAACCAACTGAACTACCACTCCGAAAAATACACAGTACTACTTGCATTTGCATCCAGGGTTGCCATTCGAAGAACCTCAACCCTGAAATTGCGGCCCCCGGAGGCGCCGCCAAATGTTTCCGGTGATTGTCACCTCACCGAAGTCCGTTAGTTTACAGCATCCTTCAAAGCTTTGCCAGCTTTAAATTTTGGAACTTTTGCAGCTTCGATCGTGATCGCTTCTTTGGTACGCGGATTGCGGCCGGTACGCTCAGCGCGTTCGCTGACCGAGAAAGTGCCAAAACCAACCAGCGTCACGCTGTCGTTGTTTTTCAAAGTTTCCGTCACGCCGCCAATAACAGCGTCGAGTGCGCGCGCAGCGGCGGCTTTGGAAATGTCAGCTTTTTCAGCAATGTGGTCGATCAATTCAGTCTTGTTCACTAGCATCCCCAATTACAAAGGTATAAAACGTTTACCGTATCGTTGCGGCACTTTTGGCACCACAGCTGTCCGGCGAAAAAAATGTGCAGGCGTATTAAACAAGCCACACTGTATATGTGTCAAGCGCTTTGGGGGCGCAATTCACGTTTCAATATAAAACAAGCGCTCTAAAAGCGCTTGTTTGGGGAAAACAGGGGTAAAACGTTAGTGTTTTACTACCTCGCCAGCCACGTCAGGCTTGGCTGCGGCGGCCGTGACAGCCTCCACGGCAGCGACTTCCACCAACGGTTCTGGCATGCGCTCGAGGGCGATTTCCAGCACTTTATCGATCCAGCGCACGGGCACGATCTCCAGCTTGTTCTTGACGTTGTCCGGAATTTCGGCCAAGTCCTTCACATTTTGCTCTGGAATCAAGACCGTCTTGATGCCGCCGCGATGGGCCGCCAGCAGCTTTTCTTTCAGGCCGCCAATCGGCAACACTTCGCCGCGCAAGGTGATCTCGCCCGTCATCGCCACGTCGGCACGCACGGGGATGCCCGTAAAGACCGATACCATCGCCACCGTCATGGCCGCGCCAGCCGAAGGACCGTCCTTCGGTGTCGCGCCTTCCGGCACGTGGATGTGGATGTCGCTCTTCTCGAACACGTCCGCCTTGATGCCCAGGCGCTGTGCCCGGCTGCGCACCACCGTGCGGGCTGCCTCGATCGACTCTTTCATGACGTCGCCCAGGGTACCCGTGCGGATGATGCCGCCCTTGCCCGGCATCGACACGGCTTCGATGGTCAGCAGATCGCCGCCCACTTCCGTCCATGCCAGACCGACCACCTGGCCCACCTGGTTTTCTTTCTCTGCGACACCGAAATCATAGCGGCGCACGCCGAGGAATTTATCCAGGTTTTTCGAGTTGACGATGACTTTCTTGTCGGATTTCTTCAGCAACAGCATCTTGACCACCTTGCGGCAGATCTTCGACACTTCACGCTCGAGCGAACGCACACCGGCTTCCCGCGTGTAGTAGCGGATGATGTCGCGCAAGGCTGACTCGGCCACCGAGATTTCGTCTTCCTTCAAGCCATTGTTCTTGATCTGCTTCGGCAACAGGTAGCGTTGCGCGATGCTGGTCTTTTCATCTTCCGTGTAACCGGACAGACGGATCACTTCCATGCGGTCAAGCAAGGCTGGCGGAATATTGTACGAGTTCGACGTGGCCACGAACATCACATCGGACAAGTCGAAATCGACTTCGATGTAATGGTCGGAGAACGTGTGGTTCTGTTCCGGATCCAGCACTTCCAGCAGGGCCGACGAAGGATCGCCACGGAAATCGGCACCCATCTTGTCGACTTCATCGAGCAGGAACAAGGGATTGCGCACGCCGACTTTCGCCAGCGATTGCAAGATCTTGCCCGGCATCGAGCCGATGTAAGTGCGGCGGTGGCCGCGGATCTCGGCTTCGTCGCGCACGCCGCCCAGGGCCATGCGCACGAACTTGCGGTTGGTCGCGCGGGCGATGGACTGGCCCAACGAAGTCTTGCCCACGCCCGGAGGACCGACGAAGCACAGGATAGGCGCTTTCAGCTTGTCGACGCGCTGTTGCACCGCGAGGTATTCCAGGATGCGTTCCTTGACCTTGTCGAGGCCGTAATGGTCGCCCTCGAGCACTTTTTCCGCATTCGCCAGATCGTTATTGACCTTGGATTTCTTTTTCCAAGGCAAGTTGACCAGGGTATCGATGTAATTTCGCACGACGGTGGCTTCGGCCGACATCGGCGACATCAGCTTGAGCTTTTTCAACTCGTTGGTGGCCTTGTCGAGCGCTTCCTTCGGCATCTTGGCCGAAGCGACTTTTTTCTCCAGCTCGTCGAGGTCGGCACCATCTTCGCCCTCGCCCAATTCTTTCTGGATCGCCTTGACTTGCTCGTTCAGATAATACTCGCGCTGGGACTTTTCCATCTGGCGCTTGACGCGGCCACGGATGCGTTTTTCCACCTGCAGGATGTCGAGCTCGCCTTCGAGCTGGCCCAGCAGGTGCTCGAGGCGTTTGGCCACGCTGAAAATTTCCAGGATGACTTGTTTTTGCTCAAGTTTCAGCGGCAGATGCGCGGCCACCGTGTCGGCCAGGCGGCCGGCATCGTCGATGCCCGACAGGGATGCGAGGATTTCCGGTGGAATCTTTTTGTTCAGTTTGACGTACTGGTCAAACTGCTGCACGATCGCGCGGCGCATGGCTTCGACTTCCGACTCGTCGCCCGGCTCGGACTCGAGCGGCGTCAGGTCGGCGATAAAGTGCGTCGGCGCATCGCTGATGTGATTGATACGAGCACGCTGCGCGCCTTCGACCAGCACCTTGACGGTGCCATCGGGCAGCTTCAGCATTTGCAGAATATTGGCGACACAACCAATTTCATAGATATCCGAAGGAGACGGCTCGTCCTTCGCGGCTGCTTTTTGAGCGGCAAGCATGATGCTCTTGCCCTGCTCCATCGCAGCTTCCAGCGCCTTGATCGACTTTGGACGGCCAACGAACAGCGGTATCACCATATGCGGGAAAACGACGACATCCCGCAACGGCAATAACGGCAGTTGAGTTTGCTCAGTTAATTTGGAAGTTGTCATGGCGTACCTTATAGAAAGCGTGTTTACGATGTTGGCGCTCGCTGCCAAAACACAAGACCGGCGAGAATAAATAATTCTGTGAAACAAACATAGAGTCTATTTCGCAAAACACACCCGCATGACGGTAACAAATGCAGTTTTAACAGTAAAAAAGCCACGCGCAGCTAAGCGCCGCGAGTGGCTTTACGATTGAAGCCTGCACTCATTGATTTAAATTGTACTGCCATGCATTAAGGAATCAAAACCCTTTTTATGCATTTGTCTCGGCAGTTTTCAATTTTCTCCGGAGGCCTTGGCAGTCTCTTGATAAATCAACAAAGGTTTGGCGCCACTGGTGATGGTATTTTCGTCGATGACGACTTTCACCACATTTTGTTCACTCGGCAGTTCGTACATGACGTCCAGCAAAGCATGTTCCAGGATGGAACGCAGGCCACGGGCACCGGTCTTGCGCGCCAGGGCCTTTTTTGCGATCGCATGCAGGGCGGCCGGACGAATCTCCAGTTCCGCGCCTTCCATCTCGAGCAGCTTCGAATACTGCTTGATCAGCGCATTCTTCGGCTCGACCAGAATCTGGATCAACGCCTCTTCCGTCAATTCCGCCAGGGTGGCGATGACAGGCAGACGGCCCACCAGTTCCGGGATCAGGCCGAACTTGACCAGATCTTCCGGTTCCGCTTGCAGCATCAGTTCGCTGGCCGAGCTTTGCGACTTGCTGCGCACTGTGGCCGAGAAGCCGATGCCGCTCTTTTCGGAACGGTTGGCGATCACTTTCGACAGGCCGTCAAAGGCGCCGCCGCAGATGAACATGATGTTGGTCGTGTCGATCTGCACGAAATCCTGGTTCGGATGCTTGCGGCCGCCTTGCGGCGGCACGGAAGCCATCGTGCCCTCGATGAGTTTCAGCAAGGCTTGCTGCACGCCCTCGCCCGACACGTCGCGCGTGATGGACGGATTGTCGGACTTGCGCGAAATCTTGTCGATTTCATCGATGTAGACGATGCCGCGCTGGGCTTTCTCGACGTCATAGTTGCAGCTTTGCAGCAGCTTCTGGATGATATTTTCCACATCTTCACCCACGTAACCGGCTTCGGTCAGGGTGGTGGCGTCGGCGATCACGAACGGCACGTTGAGCATGCGCGCCAAGGTCTGCGCCAGCAGGGTCTTGCCCGAGCCGGTAGGACCGACCAGCAAGATGTTGCTCTTGGCCAGTTCGATGTCGTCTTTCTTGCCTAGGTGCTTGAGACGCTTGTAATGGTTGTACACCGCCACCGACAGGATGCGCTTGGCAGTCTGCTGGCCGATCACATACTGATCGAGCAAGGCGGCAATTTCTTGCGGCGTCGGCAGATCGGATTTGGTACCGGTCACCGTCTCGATGCTCGACGTTTCATCACGGATGATGTCGTTGCACAGGTCGATGCACTCGTCGCAAATGAACACGGACGGGCCGGCGATGAGTTTCTTCACCTCGTGCTGGCTTTTGCCGCAGAACGAGCAATACAGTAATTTTTCGCCGCTAGAGGATTTTTTGTCTGACATAAGGCATTTTGGTTGGAACTGCATTAACAATATTGCAAAATCGCAAGCCGGAGTGCGGTAGTTACCTGAAAGACAACCACCGATGGCGCAAGTCAACAACCTGCACAAGCTCCATGCTACCCGAAATAAAAGCGAAACGCCCGAACGTTTGAGCGCCCGGGCGTGAACTTACGTACTTAGCAATACCGGTAGGGGCTCATCAAGCGCGGCTGGTCAACACTTTGTCGATCAAACCATACTCAACGGCCTCGTCGGCGGACATGAAACGGTCGCGGTCGGTGTCCTTAGCGATCTGTTCGATCGACTGGCCCGTGCGCTCGGCCATGATGCCGTTCAAGCGGGTACGCAGGTAAAGGATTTCCCTTGCCTGGATCTCGATGTCGGACGCCATGCCTTGCGAACCACCGGACGGCTGGTGAATCATGATGCGTGAGTTCGGCAGCGAGAAACGCTTGCCCTTGGCACCAGCGGCCAGCAGGAAAGCGCCCATCGAGGCAGCCATGCCCGTGCACAGGGTCGATACGTCCGGCTTGATGAACTGCATGGTGTCGTAGATGGCCATGCCGGCCGAAACCGAACCACCTGGCGAGTTGATGTAGAGCGAGATTTCCTTTTCCGGATTTTCGCTTTCCAGGAACAGCAGCTGGGCGACAACCAGGTTGGCCATCTGGTCATTGACCGGGCCGACCATGAAAATCAAGCGTTCCTTCAGCAGGCGCGAGTAAATATCATACGAGCGCTCGCCGCGACCGCTTTGTTCCACCACCATCGGCACCAGGCCGAGCATCTCTGTGTCCAGCGCTGGATTACGGTTCATACCTGTCATTTCATTTCCTTGTGAAGCAGTTAGGCGATGCCGCCGCCGGCCTTGCCGGCCCGCCGCGGCATGCGGATACCAACTGGTTTACGCTTGTGCGTTGCTTCCCATCAGTTCGTCGAAAGCAACTGCTTTCGTCGTGACTTTCGACAGGCCCAACACGTAAGTGACGACGTTTTCTTCCAATACAAGGGCTTCGATCTCACCCAGACGACGACGGTCGCTGTAGTAGTACTTCAGCACTTCGCGTGGATCTTCGTAGCTTTGAGCGAAATCTTCGATTTGCGCCTTGACTTGCTCAGGCGTTGCCTGCAGATTGTTGTCGCCCACCAATTGCGACAGGATCAGGCCCAAGCGTACGCGACGCTCGGCTTTGTCTGCGAACAGTTCTGCTGGGAAAGGCACATCCTTGACATTCATGCCGCGCTGCGCCATGTCCTGGCGGGTCATTTCGGCCAGGCGCTCGGAATCCTGAGCGATCAGCGTTTTTGGCACTTCCAGCTCAGCAACTTTGATCAGCGCGTCCATGACGGCTTCCTTGTTGCGTGCTTTCACGCGGCCAGCGACTTCGCGTTGCAGGTTGACTTTGATGTCTTCGCGCATTTTGGCCAGATCGCCATCGGCAACGCCCAAGGACTTTGCGAATTCAGCATCGACTTCCGGCAGGTGCGCCCATTCCAGCTTTTGCAGGGTGATGGTGAACGAAGCGGTTTTGCCGGCTACGTCCTTGCCATGGTAATCCTCAGGGAACGACAATGGGAAAGTCTTGGACTCGCCCACTTTCAGGCCCAGGGTTGCTGCTTCGAATTCTGGCAGCATGCGGCCTTCACCCAGCACGAAAGCATAGCCTTCAGCTTTGCCGCCTGGGAATTCAACGCCGTCGATAGCACCGACGAAGTCGACCGTCACGCGGTCGCCGTTGGCAGCGATCGGCTCACCGCCGTCGCCGTGTTCGCCAGCTTCGCCCTTGGTGTGGAAGTGCACGCGCTGCTTGCGCAGGATGTCGATGGTCTTGTCGATTTCGGCTTCCGACACGTCGGCTTGCACGGTTTCGATTTCAACGGCCGTCAGGTCGCCGATGGCCACTTCAGGATACACTTCGAAGGTCGCGTCGAAAGCCAGCTGGCCTTCGGCTGCTTCTTCTTTCGGCACGATGTTCGGGAAACCGGCCACGCGCAGATTGTTTTCGTTGGCGGCGTCGTTGAACGCGCGGCCGACTTTGTCATTCAGCACTTCCGATTCAATTTGGTAGCCGTATTGTGCTGCGACCATTTTCAACGGCACTTTGCCCGGACGGAAGCCCGGTGCCTTAGCCGTACGGGCTTGCACTTTCAGGCGCTTCTCAACTTCCGTGCGGACGTCCGTCAGCGGGAAGGAGATCGTGATACGACGTTCGAGTTTGCCCAAGGTTTCGACTGCAGTTGCCATGTAAAAAATCGTCCAAAAAATAAACACTGTTGGTGCGAGAAAAGAAGACCCGACCCCTTGCGCCATCACTGGCGGCAAGACATGGGTCCAGCTTCACTCGCTCGCATATTCATCTGTAAAAGTACTGAAAAACAGGACGATGGACCTGGTCTACCCGGCTGAGGGAAAACCCGCACCAGGCACCAAACAATCCGCCGCTTTCAGTACTGCGACAGGGCTCCGAGCGTCCAGCCTTGCTTCCAAGTAAATGCAAGGCCGGCCATCATTCGGTAAAGCGTGGCATTATAACAAAGGACTTCGGGAAAGTGGCTGGCTTTGCAGCTCGGCCACAGAGGATGCCAGCGGCGGCGAACGAATCGCCACAGCCTGGGTTGCCCTGTCTTTACTCTCACCCCGACATACTTTATTTCGCCAGAGACAGGCCTTCCAGCCTGCTTCGTTCATTAGTATATGCGAACTGGCGCTCCGTCCGAAACAAAGAAATGCGCTCTTGGCGAAGATTTCAGCCAAAAAACCTTTGATTTACCTCAATTTGGCCATTTTTCAGGCAAACCCAGGCCCGGGTCCTGCCCTACCGCCCGATCTTTGGCGAAAAATTGCGCAAACAAAGGCATTCCGAATGATGGAAATACAGGAAAGACAACAGAAAAACAATAGACGCCTGCAACGAGGCTGAAGGACAACTTGATGGTGCTGCACCTCCGGGTTGGAACAACCCGGATTGGTGCGGATGGGGAGACTCGAACTCCCAAGCCGAAGCACTGGCTTCTAAGACCAGCGTGTCTACCAATTCCACCACATCCGCATTTTTGTACGCAGCTTGTACCGACCGCGTCACTGCTGCCCCTGATTTTAACAACTCGGGAGCAATCTGGCTACCGCCGACTGATCGAGCAAGCCGTCGGTAAAGCAAAGGCGGCATTCTACTGGATTTCCCAGAGGAATGCCGCCTTTTTTATGCCGACACCTTGGCGCTGGCTCCTAGCCTTCTTTTGCGGTCACCGGCTCCGGCTTCTTGACCCGGAACCAGGCCGCATACAGGGCTGGCAGGAACAGCAGCATCAAGGCCGTCGCCAAGATCAGGCCGCCCATGATGGCCACCGCCCTGCGTGATCCGCCCCCAGAACACGGAACGCGACAGCGGGATCATCGCCAGAATGGAGGACTTCCCTAGCCGCCATCCTTGTCCAGCGCCACCGGCTTCTTGACCCGGAACCAGGCCGCATACAGGGCTGGCAGGAATAGCAGGGTCAAGGCCGTCGCCAGGATCAGGCCGCCCATGATGGCCACCGCCCTGCGTGATCCGCCCCAGAACACGGAGCGCGACAGCGGGATCATCGCCAGAATGGAGGGTTTACTTCCTTAGTCCCCATCCTTGTCCAGCGCCACCGGCTTCTTGACCCGGAACCAGGCCGCATACAGGGCTGGCAGGAACAGCAGCATCAAAGCCGTCGCCAGGATCAGGCCGCCCATGATGGCCACCGCCCTGCGTGATCCGCCCCAGAACACGGAGCGCGACAGCGGGATCATCGCCAGAATGGAGGGTTTACTTCCCTAGTCCCCATCCTTGTCCAGCGCCACCGGCTTCTTGACCCGGAACCAGGCCGCATACAGGGCTGGCAGGAACAGCAGGGTCAAGGCTGTCGCCAGGATCAGGCCGCCCATGATGGCCACGGCCATCGGCCCCCAGAACACGGAACGCGACAGCGGGATCATGGCCAGCGCGGCGGCGGCGGCCGTCAGCACGATGGGGCGGCAACGGCGCACGGCCGAGTCGATGATGGCATCCCATGGCGCCGAGCCATCCTTGATGTCTTGCTCGATCTGGTCGACGAGGATCACGGAATTGCGGATGATCATGCCGAACAGCGCGATGACGCCCAGGTTGGCCACGAAGCCCAGCGGACGGTGCAGCAGCAGCAAGGCAAATGCGGCGCCCGCCACGCCCAGCGGGCCCGTCAGGAAAACCAGCAGGGAGCGCGAGAAACTGTGCAACTGCAACATCAGCAAGGTAAAGATGATGAAGATGGCCAGCGGCAGGTTGGTCGCGATCGATGCTTCCGCCTCGCCGCTGTCGGCCGCCACGCCTTTGACGGTGATGCGGTAGCCGTCCGGCAGCTTGGCGCGCAAGGCATCGAGTTGCGGCGCCAGCTGCGTCGACACGGTGGCGCCCTGGATGCCGTCGACCACGTCCGATTGCACGGTGATGGCCCATTCACGCTTGTCGCGCCAGACCACGCCCGGCTCCCACACGAAATGCGCGCGGGCCAGCTGCGAGATGGGCACGGACTTGCCCGTTGCCGTCGGAATATTCGTGTCATTCAGCACAGAAATCGTCGCCCGTTCGGCCAAAGGCTGGCGCACCTGGATATCGATCAGCTTGTTGTCTTCGCGGAACTGGCCGATGACGGTACCCGATAGTATCGTATTGGCCGCCTGCATCACCGTTTTCGAGGTGACGCCCAGCGCGCGCATCTTGTCCTGGTCCAGGTCCAGGCGCAGCACTTTCACCGATTCATTCCAGTTGTCGTTCACACCCAGGGTGTTCGGATTGGCGCGCAGAATGTCCTTGACCTGGTCGGCGATGACGCGCACGCCCGCCACTTCCGGTCCCGTGACACGAAATTGCACGGGATACGGCACCGGCGGCCCGTTCGGCAACAGTTTTACCCTGCCCCGCACTTCCGGGAAATCCTTCTTGAACACGTCGACGATTTGCTGGCGCAAGCGTTCGCGTTCGGCCAGACTCTTCGGCAAAACCACCACTTGCGACACATTGGTCTGCGGGAATATCTGGTCCAGCGGCAGGTAGAAACGGGGACTGCCCGTACCCACATAACTGGTCACGCTATCCACGCCGTCGAGCTTGCTGACGAAGGCCTCGAATTTCTTCACCTGCTTTTCATTCGCGGCAAAGGTCGTGCCTTCGGGCGACCACAGCTCCACCATCAGTTCAGGACGGCTGGAATCGGGGAAGAATTGCTTCTCGATAAAGTTAAAGCCATAAATACCCAGCGCAAAGATGGCCAGGGTGGCGGCGATCGTCGTCTTGCGCCATTCCACGCACCAGGTGACGGCACGGCGGAAGCGGCGGAAGTTAGGCGTATCGAACAATTCATGGTCGTTATGCGCGTGCGGCTTGACCTTCAACAAGACATAGCCGATATAGGGCGTAAAGACGACAGCCACCACCCACGAGATGATCAGGGCCAGCGCATTGACGGAGAACAAAGAGAACGTGTATTCGCCGGCGGCCGACTTGGCCAGGCCGATGGGCAAGAAACCCGCCACTGTGATCAAGGTGCCCGTCAGCATGGGCATGGCCGTCGACGTGTAGGCGAACGTCGCCGCATCGAAGCGCGACATGCCCTCTTCCATCTTGCGCACCATCATCTCGACGGCAATGATGGCGTCATCGACCAACAGGCCCAGCGCGATGATCAGGGCGCCCAGGGAAATTTTGTGCAAGTCGATGTCGAGCAGGCGCATGAACAGGAAGGTGACGGCCAGCACCAGCGGGATGGTCAGCGCCACCACCAGGCCGGGCCGCACGTCGATGCGCAGCGGTTTCGTGTGCAAGCCCAGCGCCACAAAGCTGACGGCCAGCACGATCAAGATGGCTTCGATCAGGGTATGCACGAACTCGCCCACGGAAGCGGACACGGCTTCCGGCTGGTTCGACACGCGCTGCAACTCTATACCCACCGGCAATTCGCTCTTCATGCGCGTCACCGTCGCTTGCAAGGCCTTGCCCATGTCGATGATGTTGCCGCCCTTTTCCATCGACACACCCAGGCCGATCACTTCCTTGCCATTGAAACGCATCTTATCCTTGGGTGGATCGACGAATTCACGTTTCACGGTGGCAAAGTCACCGAGGCGGAAGGTGGTGCCGTTGGCGCGCAGCTCCAGATTCTCCAGGTCCTTGACGGTGACCATGGCGCCCGTCACGCGCACTTGCAGGTTATCCGTGGGCGTCACCAGCACGCCCGTGGCGTTGATGCTGTTCTGTGCAGACAGTTGCTGCACGATGGCATCGAATGGAATGCCCAACTGGGCAAATTTCTTGTGCGAAAAGATGATATTGATCTTTTCGTCTTGCACGCCGAACAGTTCCACCTTCGATACCTGTCCCACGGCCAGCAGCTCCTGGCGCACCTTGTCCGCGTAATCCTTCATTTCCGCGTAGGTAAAACCGTCGCCGGACAGGGCGAAGATGGAGCCATACGTGTCGCCGAACTCGTCATTGAAGAACGGGCCCACCACGCCGGCCGGCAAGGTGCCCTGGATGTCGCCGATCTTCTTGCGCACCTGGTACCAGGCAGCCGCCGTCTCCTTGGGCGGCGCCGATTCGCGCAATTCGAGCAAGATCAAGGTTTCGCCCGGCTTCGAATAGCTGGTGATCTCGTCGATGTACGGCGTTTCCTGCAGCTTCTTTTCCAGCTTGTCCGTCACCTGCTCGGCCATCTGCAGCGCCGTGGCGCCCGGCCAGTACGCTTGCAAGACCATGGCGCGGAAGGTGAACGGGGGATCTTCATCCTGGCCCAGGCTGGCATAGCTGAGCATGCCGCCGATCAGCAGCACGGCCATCAGGTAACGCGTCAGCGGAATGTGTTCGAGGGCCCAGCGCGACAGATTGAAACCGCCCTTCATTTGGCCGCACCCACGCTGACGGCGGCAGCGGCAACATCAGGCGTGCTGGCCAGTTCGGCGCCGAGGATGGACACTTTCTGGCCAGGCTTGAGCAAGTTGACGCCGGCAGTCACCACCGTCTGGCCCGCTTTCACGCCCGAGGTCAGCAGCAACTCATTGCCCGCCACGCCGCCCACCGTCACCGGCACCAGCTTCACGGCGCCGTTTTCCACCACCCACACGGAGCTTTGCGACTTTTCATTGAACAGGGCAGTCAGCGGCACCTTGATCTGCGGCGTGGCCGTCTGCGAGGCGAACTGCACCACGGCCGTCATGCCCAGACGCACTTGCGGCGCGTCCGGGATGCTGACCTTGGCCAGGTAGGTGCGCGTGGCGGCATCGGCGACGGGCGACACTTCGCGTATTTTGCCCGGCAAGCCCTGTTTCGGGTCGGCCCACAGGCGCACCACCACATCCTTGACGCCGCGCAAGGTTTCCACTTTGTCTTCGGGAATGCCAATCACGACTTCCTTCTCGCCGCTCCTGGCCACTTGCACCACGGGCGTGCCGGGCGCCACCACTTGCCCTACTTCGGCCTCGATGCGCGTGACGACGCCATCGACGTCGGCCAGCAAGCTGGCATAAGCGGACTGGTTCGCCTGGCCCCGGTACAGGGCCTGGGCCGCTTCCACATTCGCCTGCGCCGCCTTGTAAGTGGCGTCCTTGCCATCGAGCACGGCCTGGCTGACGAAATTTTTCTCGCGCAAATCCTGGTAGCGCTTCAGTTCGGCGCGCGCCAGGTCGCGGTTTGTTTCCGCGCTGACCAGCGATGCCTTGGCCTGCGCCTGCGACAGCTGCAAGTCGGCTGGATCGAGCTGCATCAGCACTTGCCCTTTCTTCACGCTGGCGCCCACATCAACCTTGCGCGCGACGATCTTGCCACCCACGCGGAAACCCAGTTGCGACACCACGCGCGGCACGACCTCGCCCGCCAGCTCGGCACTCACGTCAACATTGCTACTAGACAACACCTTCGCGCGCACGGGGCGCACGTCTTCGACTTTTGCGGCAGGCTTGGAACAGGCCGCCAACGTCAGCGCCAGGGCGGCGCCGGCGATCAGGCGCAGGGCGGGCAGTGCGGGTGCGCCGGTCTCGCGGCGCAGGGTTTTCAGGGCAAACAAGGTATTTTCCTTTACTATGCGGGCTGTTAGATTTTCACGTGAGGAAACTTTTCGCTTGCTAAGTGATGCTAGCCAAACTTTTTCGCACACGATATCCTTAAATTTGTGACAATATCAGCTTGGCCATGACAAGGAGTGACTTTCCCCTAATGACTTTCTGGTTATTAATTATAATCGTGTGTAAAAGCTTTTAGTGACTTCTGCGTCATTAATCTTGAGACATACAACGTTCGGCAATCCTCCTGCGCTGGCAGGGTGCCGGAAAAAACTGCAAGACTAAAGAAGCGTGTTCAATGCCTGTAGACCATTACGAAAATTTTCCTGTTGCATCATTCCTGCTGCCGCGCCGCCTGGTGCCCGCCGTCGAAGCCATCTATGCCTTCGCCCGCAGCGCCGACGACCTGGCCGATGAAGGCGACGCCACGCCGGCCGAACGCCTGGCGGCCCTGCACGCCTACGAAGAAGCGCTGGGCCGCATTTCCCGCGAGGAAGGCCATGCTGGCGAGAACGCCGCCATGTTCGAACGCCTGGCCGCCGTCATCGCCAAATTCCAGCTGCCGCTGAAGCCGTTTTACGACTTGTTGTCAGCCTTCAAGCAGGATGTGCATACGACGCGCTACGCCAGCTACGCCGACCTGCTCGATTACTGTGCCCGCTCCGCCAACCCCGTGGGGCTGCTGATGCTGCACCTGTACGGCGCGGCAGATGAACAGAATGTACGCGATTCCGATGCGATATGTTCAGCTTTGCAACTAATTAATTTCCTGCAAGACGTCGCCATCGACCAGCAAAAAGAGCGCATCTACCTGCCGATGGAAGACTTGAGCCGCTTTGCCGTCTCCGCAGCCGCCTTCGAGCGACCCGAGGCGCACGGCAAGTGGAGCGCCCTGATGCGCTTTGAAGTGGCCCGCACGCGCGCCCTGATGCTGTCCGGCGCGCCGCTGGCCCTGCGCCTGCGCGGGCGCATCGGCTGGGAACTGCGCCTCGTGGTGCAAGGCGGCTTGCGCATCCTCGACGCCATCGAAGCCGTCAATTACGACGTCTTCCGGCGCCGCCCCAAGCTGGAAAAACGCGACTGGCTGATCATTTTCTGGCGCGCCCTGCGCATGTCGCGCAAAAGCCTGCATCAAGAGACACAAGTAAAAACGGCTTTTCCCCCGTCGCCCACTCTGTAAAACGATAGAATAGCGGCTTCGATCTGCAACCCTTGCTCTTTTGACTATGTCTCCCGACGAATACTGCCAACAAAAGGCCGCCCAGAGCGGCTCCAGCTTCTACTACAGCTTCCTGTTCCTGCCTGCCGAACGCCGCAAGGCCATCACGGCCCTGTACGCCTTCTGCCGCGAAGTCGATGACACGGTCGATGAATGCACGGACGAAGCCGTGGCACGCACCAAGCTGGTCTGGTGGCGCAAGGAAGTCAAGGCCATGTATGAGGGCAACCCCACGCATCCCGTGATGCGCGCGCTGCAGCCGCACCTGGCGATCTACAAGCTGGAAGAAAAGCATTTACAGGCCATCATCGACGGCATGGAAATGGATTTGAACCAGACCCGTTACCTCGACTACCAGGCCATGAGCCGCTATTGCTGGCACGTGGCCAGCGTGGTGGGCATCTTGTCGGCCAGCATCTTTGGCGCGACGCGCCCGGAAACCCTGCTGTACGCGGAAAAACTGGGCCACGCCTTCCAGCTGACCAACATCATCCGCGACGTGGGCGAAGATGCGCGCAAGGGGCGCATCTACCTGCCGATCAGCGAATTGCAGCAATTCAATGTGACGGCGGCAGACTTGCTGAACGCGCGCCACAGCGAAAACTTTGAAAACCTCATGCGTTTCCAGGTGGCGCGCGCGCAGACGGCATATGACGAAGCGTTCGCGCTGCTGCCTGCCGAAGACCGCCGCGCCCAGCGCCCTGGCTTGATCATGGCCGCCATCTACCGCACGGTGCTCAATGAAGTCGAGCGCGACGGCTATCACGTGCTGAAACAGCGCATCTCGCTGACGCCGATCCGCAAACTGTGGCTGGCCTGGAAGACCTGGGTTCGTGGTTGAGAGTAGCGTGAAGCAACGCTACGCCGTCATCGGCGCCGGCTGGGCCGGTTGCGCGGCGGCCATGGAACTGGCGCGCGCCGGTCACTCGGTGACCGTGTTCGAGGCGGCGCGCACCCTGGGTGGACGCGCGCGCCGCGTCGAACGCGAAAGTACCATACTCGACAACGGCCAGCACATCTTGCTGGGCGCCTACACGGAAACCTTGCGCCTGATCAAACTCGCAGGGCAAGACCCTGCCGAGCTGATCCTCACCCTGCCCCTGCAGATGCGCTATCCGGCCGGTTCTGGCGGCATGGATTTCATCGCGCCGCGCCTGCCCGCGCCGTTGCACCTGGCATGGGCCCTGCTGCGCGCCAAAGGATTATTGCGCGCCGACAAGCTGGCCTTGATGCGTTTTTCCACCGCCATGCGATGGATGGGCTGGCAACTGTACAACGATTGCACGGTCAGCGAATTGCTGCAGCGCTTCGACCAGACGGAGCGCTTGAACCAGCTGATGTGGCACCCGCTGTGCCTGGCTGCGCTGAATACCCCGCCCGAGCGGGCCTCGGCCCGCGTCTTCATCAACGTGCTGCGCGACAGCCTGGGGGCGAGCCGCCGGCGCGCCTCCGACATGCTGATCCCGAAAGCGAACCTGACTAGCCTGTTGCCCGACGCGGCAAGCCGCTATATCGCGCAGCATGGCGGCGAAGTCAGGACGGGCGCCAAGGTTGCAGTCTTGCAAGCCTTGTCCGATAGCCGTTGGCAGCTCGATGACGGGGAAAGCTTTGACGGCGTGATCGTGGCCACCTCATCCGTACAGGCCGCCAGCCTGTTGCAAGGCTTGCAGGATCCGTGCCTCGATGATGTTATTACCAAAATGCAAGCCTTCACGCCGGAAGCCATCAGCACCTGCTACCTGCAATACGACGCCTCGTTACGCCTGGACTTGCCGTTTTACGCTCTCGTCGATGCACCACAGCAGCAGCACTGGGGCCAGTTCGTTTTCGACCGGGGCCAGCTCGACGCCAGCCAGGCGGGCTTGCTGGCCGTCGTCATCAGCGCGTCCGGCCCTGCCGCCGAGCAAGGTCACGCACCGCTGGCGCAAGCCATCGCGGCGCAACTGGCGCAGGTGTTGCAACGCCCTGCCCTGGCCCAGCCCCTGTGGACCCAGCTGATCACGGAAAAGCGCGCCACCTTTGCCTGCACGCCGGACCAGGCGCGCCCCGGCAACGCCAGCGGCATGCCGGGCCTGCTGCTGGCAGGCGACTATACGGCCAATGAGGACCGGACGCAGGACTATCCGGCCACCATCGAGTCGGCCGTGCGCAGCGGCGTGGCGGCAGCCAGGGGTATCATCACGGGCAAAGTGGCAAAGTAGACTTGACGGTGCGTCCTGCCCTGGTGTCGCTCGCCCCCGCGAAATTGCATTCTGTCGCACCGCGCTGGTGCAGCTGCGTGCGCTTGGGTACAGTCTGATCATCGACAACGGCCATGCCACGGGGAATACCATGCACACCACCTTGCACTTGAAAAACAGCTTGAAAGCCGTGGCGCTGCTGGCTTGTGTGGCGCTGGCCACCCTGATCGTCATGCACGTACAGCAAGCGCCACAATCGCCATTTCTGCTGAGCCAGGCAAGCATGCTGCTGCCGGCAGTGGGCTGACGCGGCGAAGCGAACGGATAGGAAGAATATGATGAACAAGCAAGACTATCTCGACGCGCTGCGGCGCGCGCTGGCAGGCTTGCCACCGGACCTGGTGGCCAAGACCATGGACTATTACGAACAAACTTTCATCGAAGGCGCCGCGGCTGGCCGCAGCGAACACGAGATCGCCGACGAACTGGGCGAGCCGAAAAAAATCGCCCTTACCTTGCGCAGCAGCACCCACCGCCAGGCTTTCGAACACAAGAAAACCCCCGTCAACCTGCTACGCCTGCTCGTCTCGCTGCTGGGCCTGGCCATCTTCAACTTGTTCATGGTCGTGCCTGCCGCAGTCTACGCGGCCCTGCTGGCCACCCTGTATGCCGTCGGCCTGAGCTTTTACCTGGCCGGCATCGCCATCACGGCCAGCGGCTTGTCCGGCGCCAACGAATTGGTGCTCGATGGTCCGCTGCGCCATGTCTTCATCCATGACGATGACGGCGGCGAAGGCGGCGAGCGGCGCGAGACGCGCATCACCATCGGCGAGACGGGCATCGAAGTCGATCACCTGCCCGGCCCCTCGCAGCGTGAATCAGCCGAACCCCAGGCGCCGGGCGCTTCGTCGCGCATGATGGAGCGGGCCGAAGCGCTGGCCGGTGGCGGCATCCGCATCTCCACCGACATGGACCGCGATGCGCGCACCACGCAAACCGTCTTCGGCGTGGGCATGCTGCTCGGCGGCATCGCCATCTTCCTGCTCAGTCTGGTGGTCACGCGCTATACCTTGATCGGCATCAAGCGCTACATCGCCATGAATGTCTCCCTGCTCAAAGGTCACTAGAAAGGCTGCCATGAAACGCTTGCTCAAAGTTGGCCTGTCCATGCTCCTGCTGGCACTGGTCTTGATCGCCATGTCGTATGCCGCGCTGCGCGCCAAGGGAATCAGCAATCCCAGCAGTGCTGCCGGCCGCGCCGTGCGCAGTGAAACGCGCCCGATTTCCGCCGATATCACCAGCATCGACCTGGCCGGCCCCATCGACCTGGTGCTGCGCCGCGGCGCCACGCCATCGATGAAGGTGAGCGGCGAGCAGCGTTTGCTGTCGAACGTCGCGACCACCGCCGATGGCACGACCCTGCATATCGGCCCGAAAGGCATGCTCTTCCACCATCGCCAGCCGATACAGGTGGAACTGGTGCTGCCATCGCTCGTGCGCGTGGAAGTGCACGGCAATGGCGACAGCAAGATCACGGGATTTTCCGGCGACAGTTTCATCCTGGAATTGACGGGTTCGGGCGACGTCAGCTTCACCGGCCGCTACAAGCAGGTGTCGGCCACCGTCAACGGCAGTGGCGACCTCGACATCAACGGCGGCAACAGCGACAGCGTGGTGCTGGAAATGGTGGGTTCCGGACGCATAGCCGCCAGTGGCAACACAAAATTCCTGCGCGCCGACCTGAGCGGTTCGGGCGACATCGATGCCGAGCACCTGGCGGCCGACAAGGCCAGCGTCAGCCTGCAAGGCTCGGGCCAGAGCACCGTCTTCGTGCGCGACGCCGCCAACCTCACCTTGCGCGGCAGCGGCGACATCCACGTCCACGGCAACCCGCGCCAGCGCGAGATTCAGAAAAGCGGCTCAGGCGAAATTACCTGGCATTAACTTTCGGCATTAACTTTCCGCATTAGCTTTCGGCAGTAACTTTCTCTTCCAGCCACGCCACCGCCTGCTCGCCGGCCGCCTTGCCTTGTGCCAGACAAGCCGTCAGCAGGTAGCCGCCCGTGGGCGCTTCCCAGTCCAGCATTTCGCCCGCCACGAAGACGCCTGGCATGGCGCGCAGCATGCTGCCTTTGACACCATCGAAGTCCACGCCGCCGGCGCTACTGATGGCTTCATCGATGGGGCGCGGACGCTGCAAGGTGACGGGCAACAGCTTGATGGCGCGCGCCAGCTTGGCTTCGTCGGCGAAGTCGGCCGCGCTCAGGCATTCGCGCAGCAAGCCCGATTTCACGCCCTTGATGCCCAGCCGGCTATTCAGGTGGCTGGACATGGAGCGCGCGCCACGCGGGCGCGTGACTTCCTCGAACACGCGTTCATGGCTGTGGTCAGGCGCCAGGTCGAGCCAGATGGTGGTGTGGCCCGCAACGGCGATCTGCTCGCGCAATGCGGCCGACAGCGCATAAATCAGGCCGCCTTCGACGCCGCCCGCCGTGATGACGCACTGGCCCTGGCGCTTGACCGTCAAGCCATCGATGTCATGCGCCGTGATGGCCACCGTGGCCAGGTGTTCGCCCGCGTAACGGCTGCTGAAATGCGCGCTCCAGTCCACGTCGAAGCCGCAATTGGCCGGTGCCAGCGCTGCCACGGCGACGCCCTGCCCTTGCAGCAGCGGCACCCAGGCGCCATCCGACCCGAGACGCGCCCAACTGCCGCCACCGAGCGCCAGGATCACGGCGTCGAAGGAGTGCAGGCGTTCGCCGTCCGGCGTGGCAAAGGCCAGCTGGCCGTCTTGCCAGCCCGTCCAGCGGTGGCGCATGTGAAATTGCACGCCCGCTTCACGCAAGCGGTGCAGCCAGGCGCGCAGCAAAGGCGCGGCCTTCATATCGGCCGGAAAGACGCGGTTCGAGGAACCGACGAAGGTGTCCACGCCCAGGCCGTGCACCCAGTCGCGCACCTTCTGCGGGCCGAACTGGTCCAGCGCCGGTTTCAGGCGGTTGGCTTGCCTGGCGTAGCGCGAGACAAAGGCTTGGTAGCCTTCCGCGTGCGTGATATTCATGCCGCCGCGCCCCGCCAGCAGGAATTTGCGGCCAACAGAAGGCATCGCGTCGAACAATTCCACCTGTGCCCCCTGATCGGCCGCCGCCTGGGCGGCCATCAGGCCGGCGGGGCCGCCACCGATGACGGCGATGTGAAACGGAGGCGAACTGGAGTTGGTCATGGCATGCCGGGAAGACGGTGAAAACCCCGCATTTTAGTCGAGATTGGCCCGGATATGGCCCGGATATGGCCCGCCGATGGCGATTGCGCCCAAAAATGGGGCATACTGCACCAGGCATGCTGCAATCATCGGCAGTTTAATATCACTTGACGACAAAACACGAGAGGAGAAACACATGGGCGCAGGATTCTGGATTTCCCGCTATTTGCTGGCCAGCTCGATTTTATTCATCATCCTGACGGTGGTCGAATACAGCAAGGGCACCACCAGCCAGGCCGACATCCTCAGCGCCCTGGCCTGGTCGCTGGTGGCATCGGCCATCTTCATCGGCTCGAAATACTGGCGCTACAAGAAAGCCATCGCCTGCGCCACGTGCAGCGGGGACAAGCCAGGAACCAAGTCGTCATAAGAAAATGGCCGCTTCAGCGGCCATTTTCTCAAGTGAGCATTCTCAGCCGCCCGTCACGGGCGGGAAAAACGCCACCTCGTCGCCTTCGCCTATCACGGTGTCGGCATCGCACATCACCTGATTATGCGCCATGCGCAGCGCGCGGCCCTGCGCCAGCGCATATTCCCACTTGCCACCGCGGGCGATCAGGAGATTTCTCACCTCGCCCACGGTATGCAGCCGCACGGCCCCCTCCTCCAGCACCAGCACTTCCTGGGCCGTGCCCAGCAACTCGCGCACGCTGGCGAAAAAACGCAGATTGATCTTCATCGACACTTCCTTAGTACAGCAATTCGTTAAACGGGATAAAGCGCAGCATGTCGCCGCGTGCAATCGACAGCCCCGGCGGGCAGTCGATCAAGCCGTCACCCCACACGGTGGAGGTCAGCACGCCCGAGCTCTGGTTGGCGAACAGTTCCAGCTCGCCGTCGTCATTGATCTTGGCGCGCAAAAACTCGTTGCGCTTGTCCGCCTTCAGGCGTTCAAACGCGGCCGGCAGCTTGTAGCTGCGCGGCGCCAGATTTCCCGCCACGCCCTGCAAGCGCAGAATGAACGGGCGCACGAACAGCAAGAACGTGACAAAGCTGGAGACGGGATTGCCGGGCAAGCCGACAAAGAACGCATTCTGAACTTCGCCAAACGCCAGCGGTTTGCCCGGCTTGACGGCGATCTGCCACATGTTCAGCCGCCCTTCCGCTTCCACGGCCGGCTTGATATGGTCTTCCTCGCCCACAGACACGCCACCCGAGGTGATGATGAGGTCATTGCCCTGCGCCGCCTGGCGCAGCACGGCTTTTGTCGCTTCCAGGCTGTCGGGCACGATGCCCAGGTCCGTGATCTCGCAGCCGAGGTTTTCCAGCAAGCCGCGCAGAGTAAAACGGTTCGAGTTGTAGACGGCGCCCGGCGCCAAAGGCTGGCCCGGCATGGCCAGTTCGTCGCCCGTGAAAAACACGGCCACGCGCAGCTTGCGCAGCACCGGTACTTGCGCCAGGCCCACCGAGGCGGCCAGGCCCATTTCCTGGCTGCGCAGGCGCCGGCCCGCACCGAGTATCTCGCCGCCGGCGCGGATATCCTCGCCCTGGCGGCGCACCCATTCCCCGGCTTTCGGCACGTGATTGACCGTCACCATGCCGTCCGCCGCCGTGCACTGCTCTTGCATCACCACGCTATCGGCGCCGTCCGGGATCAGGGCGCCCGTAAAGATGCGCGCCGCCGTCCCCGGCTGCAAGGGCTGGCCCACGTGGCCGGCCGCGATGCGCTGCGACACGGGCAAGCTGGCCGCGCCGCTGGCGCAATCTTGCGCGCGCACGCAATAGCCATCCATCTGCGTGTTGTCGCGCTCAGGCACGTTCAGGGTCGACGTTTGCGCCGTGGCCAGCACGCGGCCGTTGGCGCGCATGGTGTCAATGTGCTCCACTTCGGTCACCGGGCGCGCCGCGCCCAGCATGAAGGCTTGCGCCTCGGCCACCGACAGCATCGGTTTGCGTACAGTGCTGGCGTCTGTCATCACAATCCCGTGTTCGAGGCGATAAACGCCTTCATTTTCTCCACGTCGGCATCCATCACGACGAACTTTTGCGGCAAGTCTTCGATGTTCTCGAAACCGTTTGGCCGTTCAGCATCCACGCCCAGCGCTTCGAGGATGGTTTCGTTGAACTTGGCCGCCAGCGCCGTTTCCAGCACGATCATCGGCACGTTGGGCTCCAGGTGCTCGCGCGCCACCTTGATGCCGTCGGCCGTGTGCGTGTCGATGGTAATGCCATAGTCGTCGGCCACATCGCGGATGGTGTCGAGGCGGTCCTGGTGCGTGGACTTGCCCGACTTGAAGCCATATTTGGCGACTTGCTTGAATTCGTCGCCGTCGCTGCCAGGTTTGCCGGACAGGTCAAAACCGCCGTGCGTTTCCACTTTGGTAAACAGGGCGCGCACGCGCTCGCTGTCGCGGCCCACCAGGTCGTAGACGAAGCGCTCGAAGTTCGACGCTTTCGAGATATCCATCGACGGGCTGCTGGTGTGGTAGGTCTCGGCCGACTTGCGCACGCGGTACACGCCCGTGCGGAAAAATTCGTCGAGCACGTCGTTTTCATTCGTCGCCGCCACCAGTTTCGAGATGGGCAAGCCCATCATGCGGGCGATATGGCCGGCGCAGATATTGCCGAAATTACCCGAAGGCACTGTGAACGACACTTTTTGCTCGTTGCTGGTGGTAGCCGCCAGGTAGCCGCGGAAGTAGTACACGACTTGCGCCACGACGCGCGCCCAGTTGATGGAATTGACGGTGCCGATTTTCTGCTTTGCCTTGAACGGCAAATCGTTCGAGACGGCCTTGACCATGTCCTGGCAATCGTCGAACACGCCTTCGACGGCGATGTTGACAATGTTCGGGTCTTGCAGGCTGAACATCTGCGCCGTCTGGAACGCGCTCATTTTCTTGTGCGGCGACAGCATGAAGACGCGGATGCCCTTCTTGCCGCGCATCGCGTATTCGGCCGCACTGCCCGTGTCGCCCGACGTGGCGCCAAAAATATTGAGTTCGGCGCCAGTCTTGGCCAGGGTGTATTCGAACAGGTTGCCCAGCAACTGCATGGCCATGTCCTTGAAGGCCAGGGTCGGGCCGTTCGACAGCGCCTGCAGCATCAGGGTGGTCTGGCCGCCCTTGACGAGGTTTTCTTCGAGCACGCGCAGCGGCGTGATGTCGGCCGCGTTTTCGCCGGCGCGGGCATTCTTGTAGACAGCTTTGGTATAGGTTTTCGCCGTCAGTGCCTTCAAGTCCGCGGCCGGGATATCGGTGGCGAACTTCTTCAGGATTTCGAATGCCAGGTCGGCATACGACAATGTGCGCCAGGCGTTGAGCTCGGCACCAGTGACTTGCGGGTAGTGTTCTGGTAGATACAGTCCGCCATCGGGGGCCAGGCCGCCCAGGAGGATGTCGGAGAATTGCTGCAAAGAAGACTGTTGCGACTGCGATGGCGCTTTATCAGCGCGGGTAGACACGTAGTGCATAAATTTGAAGAGTCCAGTTGAGCTGAGTGCGGTTGATCATGAATGGCAACGGATATTATAGTGCCAGCCGCCGTCCAAGGCGAATCGCGTGGCGCCAGCCAGATCAAGATGTGACAATTGGAGAGCTTGAGTGTTATCAAACAAGCCATAATGGCATGAGATCAAGCCAGGCGAACATCGCAGGCGTATGCACTGGCGTGCGCCGCCGATTTGCGCCACACTGTGCTGAGTGTCCCTTGATGTAACCATTAACGGAGTCGAAAACCATGGAGTCGAAAACCGGCCATGCCGATCAGTAAAAAACCGTATTTGCAAAGCGCCGCGCTGCGCCCCGACGCTGTCGTCGACCTGGACCACTATCCGTTCACCATCCCCGCCATCCGCGACTTCATGCAGATGGACTTCCACCGCGACGTGACTTTTTTCGTGGGCGAGAATGGCAGCGGCAAGTCGACCATGCTCGAAGCGCTGGCCGTGGCGCTGGGATTCGGCAAGGATGGCGGCACGCGCAACGTGCGCATCGCCCTGCCGTCGGACGAGGAATCGGGCTTGCACGCGCATCTGCGCCTGAGCAAGAGCTACAAGAAGCCCGAGGACAGCTATTTCCTGCGCGCCGAAAGCTTTTTCAACGTCGCCACCTACATGGACGACATGCCTGAATACCTGGCCAGCTACGGTGGCAAGTCGCTGCACGCGCAATCGCACGGCGAAGCGTTCATGGCGACCTTGATCAACAAGCTGCGCGGCAAGGGCTTGTATCTGTTGGACGAGCCCGAGGCGGCGCTGTCGCCCAGCCGCCAGATGGCGGCCCTGTCGGTGATCCACCAGCTGGTGCAGGACGACTCGCAGCTGATCATCGCCACCCACTCGCCGATACTGCTAGCCTACCCGAACGCGAAAATCCTGATGTTTACGGGCGGCGGCATCCACGAAGTGGCGTACGAGGACACGGAACACTATGCCGTGACACGCGACTTCTTGAATAACTACCCCAGGAGGCTGGAGCAGTTGTTTGAGGAGGACTAAGGCGATTCCGTCTTGACATCAACGCCCGGGACGCCCTCAACAAGCGGCGTGGTTGACAGTGATCACGTGCACGGCCAGCCCGCCCAAGGACGTTTCCTTGTACTTGTCCTGCATGTCCGCGCCCGTCTGGCGCATGGTTTCGATGACTTCGTCGAGGCTGACGAAGTGCGTGCCGTCACCCTTCAGCGCCAGCGAGGCGGCCGTAATCGCTTTCACGGCGCCCATGCCGTTACGCTCGATGCACGGGATCTGCACCAGGCCGCCGATGGGGTCGCACGTCATGCCCAGGTGGTGCTCGATGCCGATTTCGGCCGCGTTCTCGATCTGTTCATTCGTGCCGCCCAGGGCCGCCACCAGGCCGGCCGCCGCCATGGCGCACGCCACGCCCACTTCGCCCTGGCAGCCCACTTCGGCGCCCGAGATCGAGGCATTGCGCTTGCACAGCATGCCGATGGCGGCTGCCGTCAGCATGAAGCGGCGCACGCCGCCGGCCGGGTCGCTGGGGCGGCAATCCTGCGCGTAGTAGCGCAGCACGGCCGGGATAATGCCGGCGGCGCCGTTGGTCGGCGCCGTCACCACGCGCCCGCCGGCCGCGTTTTCTTCGTTGACGGCCATCGCGTACAGGCTGACCAGGTGCACGGCGTCGTGCGGCAAGTCGTTGGCGCGGTTGTCCGACGCCTTCGCCTCCTGCGCCAAGCGCCATAATTTCGCGGCGCGGCGCTTCACGTTCAAGCCGCCCGGCAGGTTGCCCGTCGTTTCCAGGCCGTGCGCGATGCAGTCGCGCATGACATGCCAGATACGGTCCAGTCCTTCATTGAGTTCCGCGTCGCTGCGCTTGACACACTCGTTGGCGCGCAGCATTTCCGGGATCGACAGGCCGCTTTCCACGCCATGCGCCAGCAACTGCTCCATGGTGTCGAACGGGAAGACGACTCTTGCGCTGGCGGCCGATTCCAACGACGCTTCGGCCTGCGCCGAGGTTTGAGCTTCTCCGGCTTCGCGGATAAAACCGCCGCCGATCGAGTAATACACCTTGTCGACCCGGCTGCCGTCCGCCATTTTCAGGGTAAAGCGCATGCCGTTCGGGTGCTCGGGCAGCGACTCGCTCTTGTGCCAGATCAAGCCGGTGGCGGCCGTAAACGGCACCACGTGCATGCCCAGCAACGCGATTTCACCGGCCGTCTCGATGGCGGCCAGCTTGCTGTCGACGGCATCGGGCGCCACGTCCTGCGGCGTTTCACCCATCAAGCCCAGAATGACGGCCTTGTCAGTGGCATGGCCCACGCCCGTCAGCGCCAACGAGCCATACAGGGCCGCCTCGACGCCCACTACCTGGTCCAGCGGACCGTATTCGACCAGAAAACGCCGCGCCGCCGCCATCGGCCCCACCGTGTGGGAACTCGACGGCCCGATGCCGATCTTGAACAGGTCAAATACGCTCATATCCATGTAGTGTCTCTTTATATTAGTATGTTTTTATGAAAGCGGGTTCGTACTTCAGGCAGCCTGCGCAGCCTGCCCCGCATCGACATTGGCCAGCATGTCGGTGACCATCTGCTCGACGCCGATCTGCGCCTTCCAGCCCCAGTCCGCACTGGCCTTGCTGTCGTCCAGGCTTTGCGGCCAGCTGTCGGCGATGGCCTGGCGGCTGTCCGGCTTGTAGCTGATCTTGAAGTCGGGCACCATGTGCACGATGGCTTTCGCCAGCTGCTCGGGGTTGAACGACACGCCCGCCACATTGTACGAAGAACGGATCTTGATCGATGCCGCCGGCGCGTCCATCAGTTCGATGGTGGCGCGGATCGCGTCGGGCATGTAAATCATCGGCAAGGTGGTGTTCGCATCGAGGAAGCAGTCATAGCGTTCGCCGCGCAAGGCCGCATGGAAGATGGCGATGGCGTAATCGGTGGTGCCGCCGCCCGGAGGCGATTTGTAGCTGATGATGCCCGGGTAGCGGATGCTGCGCACGTCCACGCCATATTTGTTGAAGTAATACTCGCACAGGCGCTCGCCGGCCAGCTTGCTGATGCCGTACATCGAGGTCGGGTCCATCACCGTCATTTGCGGGGTGTTGACCTGCGGCGTGTTCGGGCCGAAGGCGGCGATCGACGATGGCCAGAAGATGCGCAAAGATTTACCCGCTTCGCCCCGTACACGCGCCAATTCCAGAATATTCAGCAAGCCATCCATGTTCAGGCTCCACGCCTTCAACGGTGCCGCCTCGCCCGTGGCCGACAGCATGGCTGCCAGCTGGTACACCTGGGTGATGTCTTCGTCGGCGATGATGGTCGCCAGGCCGTCCTTGTCCAGCACGTTCAATTGCGCATAGCGCTTGGCCTGGTACAGGTTATTCGTGCCGATATCGCTGGCGATGACGTTGTCCGCGCCGTGCTGCTGCGCCAGTGCGCCTACCAACTCACTACCGATTTGGCCGTTTGCGCCGATGACTAAGATGCGTTCCATGCTATTTTCCTGAATTCTTATTAGTTAGTGGTGGTAGTGGTCAGCAAACCGAGTTCCTTGCCCGCCTGCTCGAACGCAGCCAGCACTTGCACCAGCTGTTCGCGCGTATGCGCGGCCGACAGCTGCACGCGGACACGCGCCTGGCCCATCGGCACGACCGGGTAAAAGAAACCCGTCACCAGCACGCCCAGTTCATACAGGCGGGCGGCGAATTTCTGCGCCACGGGAGCGTCGAACAGCATCACCGGCACGACAGGATGGGTACCCGGCTTGATGGTGAAGCCGATGCGCTCGATCTCGCTGCGGAAGAAAGCCGTATTGTCATGCAGGCGGTCGCGCAGTTCCGTCGACTTGGCCAAGCGTTCCAGTACCGACAGCGAAGCGCCGGCAATCGATGGCGCCAGGGTGTTGGAGAACAGATAAGGGCGCGATTTCTGGCGCAGGGTGTCGATGACTTCCTTGCGCGCCGAGGTAAAGCCGCCCATGGCGCCGCCCAGGGCCTTGCCCAGGGTGCCCGTGATGATGTCGATGCGGCCCATCACATTGTGGTGTTCGTGCGTGCCGCGGCCCGTTGCGCCCATGAAGCCGGAAGCGTGGCATTCGTCGATCATCACCAGCGCGCCGTACTGGTCGGCCAGGTCGCAGATCTTGTCCAACTGCGCTATGGTGCCATCCATCGAGAACACGCCATCGGTGACGATGACTTTATGGCGCTTGCCGGCGGCAGTCGCCGCTTGCAGCTGCACTTCCAGGTCGGCCATGTCGTTGTGCGCATAGCGGTAGCGGCCAGCCTTGCACAGGCGGATGCCGTCGATGATGGAAGCGTGGTTCAGCGCGTCCGAGATGATGGCGTCGTTTTCATCGAACAGGGGCTCGAACACGCCGCCGTTGGCGTCGAATGCGGCCGCGTACAGGATCGTGTCTGCGGTGCCCAGAAAAGCGGAAATCGCCTGTTCCAGCTCCTTGTGCACGGTTTGCGTGCCGCAGATGAAGCGCACGGAAGACAGGCCGTAGCCGTATTTTTGCGTGGCGGCAATGGACGCTTCCTGCGTCTGCAAGTCACCGGACAGGCCCAGATAGTTATTCGCACACATATTGATCAGGGTACGGCCATCGTCGCACACCACTTCGGCGCCCTGGCGCGAGGCGATCACGCGCTCGGACTTGTACAAGCCCTGCTGGCGCAGTTGATCGAGATTCTGTTGCAGACCGCTGAAAAAGGTGTTCTTCGCTTGCTCGCTCATGATGATCCTTGTGTGTCCCTGTTGTATGTGTGGTATCCGGGTGACCTCAGCCGCCATAGGGAAAGCGGCCGCTTGACCGGTGCGCGCAGTATGCTGTACCGTGAAACGCTGTTTGAAGTCTACACGTTTCCGTGTTTATCCTCAAAATCCACTATTTCGAACTAAAATTCAATATAGTGGATATTACCCAAGCCTATTGAACTTTGCAAGCTACCTGCCGATGAAAACCAGCGTTTCGACCAATTCCCCCCCTGAAGTGGGTGCCACCCTGCAACGGCTGCGCCTTGCGCGTGGCCTGACACTGGAGGATTTGTCGCGCATCGCGGGCGTCTCGAAGTCCATGCTGTCGCAAATCGAGCGCGAAAAAGCCAATCCCACCATCGCCATCACCTGGCGCCTGGCCAACGCCCTGGGCGTGCAGATCGGCGAATTGCTCTCCAGCGCGGAAAAAGCCGTGGAAACCATCCGCATCACGGACGCCCACGAAACCCCCACCCTGCCCGGCGACCACGCGGGCTACGTGCTGCGCATCCTGGGGCCGATGGAACTGGCGGGCAAATACGAATGGTATGAAGTGACCCTGGCGCCGGGCGGCGAACTGGCGTCGCAGCCGCACGATCCGGGCACCACCGAGCATTTGACAGTGATCCACGGGAACCTGGAGCTGGAAGTGGGTACGGCGAAGAAAAAGGTCAAGAATGGCGGCACGGCCCGCTACCCGGCGGACCAGCCGCATACCATCCGCAATTTGGGAAAAACCGAGGGCAAGGCGCTGCTGGTGGTAATACACCGCTAACGGATCCGGTCATGCATTCCGGCGTCGCCGCGACTTTCGCGCATGCGTTTGATATGAAGCAAAGCACCAAGGCTTGACACCTTCATAATTTAAAGACCAGCACATTTTTGCGTGGTTCTATATTCTATAACTTGCCCCATAAAGCGAATGCCACATGCGAGAAGATCAATTCAAACGTCTCATGACGTTCATCGTCGCGCTTGGTTTTTTGTCTATCTCCGCTTCGCTACTTCTTGCTGTCATCAATCTGGGAGCACTGCTGGCATCCACCTGGCTCTTACTGCTGCTTCAGGTCTGTCTCGCGGTACTCGCCATCGTCATCAGTGCCAGTATCTGCATCTATCTTATTGACAGGCTCTGGACATTTATCATGCGCGAAATACAGGCGATCAACCAGCGCCACGCTGATCTGCTCAAAAGCATGAAGAAACGCGCGCCATGGTTTGTCACGCTTACCCTGCTGGGCTCGCAGGCAGCTTTGGCCGTCGCCGACAAGTCATTTAATGGCGAAACCTTGCCAACCGTTGCCGTCACCCTGGCCTTGATCTTATTATTCTTCCTCGCAAACGAACTATTCACACGCGAACGGTTCGCATTCAAGCTGGCTGGCTACTTGCTATGGCTGATGACCGCCGCCAGCCTCCCCTTGCTGATACTGATTTATGGCGAATTTAATGTAGAAAAGGTATGCGCGCTCATCAGTGCCATTCCCATCCACTATCGATACATCTACTCCCTGCTCATGATGGCGTTCCTCGCCGCACCATTCGCCGGCGCATCCGGGCGCAATTAGGACTTGCCTTACCCTGCTTCGTGCGCACGATTGAAAGCCATGGGTTTTGTCAAATACACTATGTTAGCATTTCACATTCCCCACATTTGCCTTGTGGCGAGCGACGACACGTGCGGCAAACGCATTTCTCCTCATTGAAAGCCTATTCATGACCATTTCCGATAGCACCACCACCTTCCACAATAAAAAAGTCGTTCAGTACGACCCTGACCTGCCGTTCGACCCGTCGCAGGAGATCGTCTACCGCCTGTCGCTTGAATACGACGACAAGCGCAAGATGGACGAGCTGATCAACGGCTTCCTGGACAAGGCCGACAGGAACGCGCTCGCAGCGCTGATCATCGGCATGTGGGGCGATCCGTATGAATCGGGCGCGGACGAGGTGATCGCCGCGCTGATCGCCCAGGCGCCGCAGCTGCCCAATTTGCGCGCCCTGTTCATCGGCGACATGACGTACGAGGAATGCGAAATCTCGTGGATCGTGCAAGGCAGCTACAAGCCCTTGCTGGACGCATTCCCGCAGCTGGAAGAGCTGCGCATCCGCGGCGGCAATGAACTCGTCATCGAACCGTTCGCGCACCAGCACCTGCGTCGGTTCACCATCGAAGCGGGCGGCCTCGATCAAAAGATCGCCGAGGCGCTGGCGCAATCGAGCATGCCGCAACTGGAACACCTGGAACTGTGGCTGGGCACGGACGACTATGGCTTTTCCGGCGACGTGGACCTGTACCGCAAGGTGCTGGCGCAACTGACCGTGCCGACCCTGCGCTACCTGGGCTTGCGCGACGCGGAAATCGCCGACGACCTGGCCGTCTGGCTGGCGCAAGAACCGCTGGTGGCGCAGCTCGACACCCTCGACCTGTCGCTGGGCACCATCGGCGACCTGGGCGCCGTGGCCGTGCTCAATCACACGCAGCTGGGCAAGTTGAAGCGCCTGGACCTGTCGCACCACTACATCTCCGAAGAAAACCAGGCCAGGCTGAAGGCGCTGGCCTTCGAGGTGGTGTTGGACGATCCGCAAGAAGCCGATGAAGACGACGGCGAAAGCTACCGCTACGTGGCCGTGGGCGAGTAATCGTGGGCCAGTAAGCGGAGCTTTATCCTTTGCCAACGCCTCTCACCGTGCTGTCCACCTTCGGCAGCAAGCGCGTGCGCCTGATGCAGGCGGCGCGCGCGCAACTGCGCCTGCCGCCCGCGCAAGTACTGGAATGGCGCGACTGGCTGGCGCAGCCGGCGCTACTGGAGGAGGCATTGCGCCAACCCTGTTTGTTCAAGATCGAACCGCCCGGCGACGATCCCGCCGCCCACCTGCTGTTGCTGCAGGCAGGCTGCCGGCTGCTGGACCGTCCGCTGGTCGATGCGCCCGCGCATGGCGAACTGCTGGCCATGGATGCCTGGTTTGCCGGTTTTACCTCTGCCATGCAGTCAATGGCCTCCCAACTGGCGCCCCTGCCGCAGGCGCGCGTGGTCAATGCGCCGGCCGAAATCAGCCTCATGACGGACAAACTGGCGTGCCAGCGCCACCTGGCCGCGCACGGCGTGCCCATACCTGCCTTGCTAGGGGCCGTGGAGAGCTACGACCATTTGCAGTCGCTGCTGCATGAGCATGAGCTCGACCGCGTGTACCTGAAACCGCGCTACGGCTCGTCCGCCTCCGGCGTCGTCGCTTACCGGTGCAACCGGACGGGCCGCCAGCAAGCCACCACCTCGGCCGCCTTATCGCGGGCGGACTGCCAGACACGTTTGTTCAATGTCAAGCGCATGACACGCTACGAGGCAGCGGCCGACATCGCGGCTCTCATCGATGCGCTGGCCGCGCAACAGCTGTACGCGGAAGCATGGCTGAACAAGCCGCGCTGCGGCGACAGCCACTACGACCTGCGCGTGGTGACCCTGGCGGGCCAGCCCGCGCACCGGGTGGCGCGCATCGGCGACCAGATGATGACCAATCTGCACCTCGACAATCGGCGTGGCGACGCGTCCGGCCTGCTGCTCGCTGCCGATATGCAGGCACTGGAGGAAACCGCCGCCCTGGCCGCGCGCGCTTTCCCGGCCAGCCACGTGACGGGCTACGACCTCGTGGTGCGCCGGGGCCAGGCCCGCGTGCTCGAAGCGAATGCCTTCGGCGACCTGCTGCCAGGTTTGCTCTGGCAAGGCGCGGACACCTACACGGCGCAACTGGCCCATTTCACGCATCATGCTTAAAGAAATACCGACCATCCCCGACATGCACGCCATCGTGGGCAGCCACGACATCGTCTTCATCACGCTCGACACCCTGCGCTATGACGTGGCGCAAGCGCTGTATGAAGCAGGCGAATTGCCCGTGCTGGGCCGCTTGCTGCCACCGGGAGGCTGGGAACGGCGCCACTCGCCCGCCACATTTACCTATGCTGCGCACCAGGCCTTCTTCGCGGGCTTTTTGCCCACGCCGGCCGCGCCGGGACGCCATCCGCGCCTGTTCGCCAGCGCTTTCGCGGGCAGCGAGACGACCTCGCCGCACACGTTTGCGTTTGAGGAAGCGGATCTACCCGCCGCGCTGGCCGCGCGCGGCTACCGCACCCTCTGCATCGGCGGCGTGGGTTTCTTTAATAAACAGACGGCGCTGGGCACGGTGCTGCCGTCGCTGTTCCAGGAAAGCCACTGGAGCGCCGGCATGGGCGTGGCCAGCCGCCACTCGACGCAACAGCAGGTGGCGCTGGCCATAGCCCGCCTGGCAGACGGCGCGCAGCGCACCTTTTTATTCATCAACGTGGCCGCCCTGCACACGCCGAACCGCGCCTACCTGCCCGGCTGCCGCGCCGACAACCTGGACAGCCATGCGGCGGCCCTGCGCTACGTGGACAGCGCGCTGGCGCCCCTGTTTGCCGCCTGCGCCGCGCGCGCGCCCACGTTTGCCATCGTCTGCTCGGATCACGGCAGCGCGTATGGCGAAGACGGCTACCGGGGCCACAGAGTGGCCCACGACAGCGTGTGGAACGTGCCGTATGCGCACTTCTTCCTCGCCCCCGATACACCCCCCAAGGAGTCCCCACCGTGAATCCAGCCGAACAAGCTGCCACCCTGGCGCAGCGCATGCGCCACACGCCCTACCAGGCATATTCGTACTCGTACCCACACAAGGCGGCCTACCGCGCCTTGCCGCAAGCGACGCCCCTCGCGCCCCTGTGGGCACAGCAAGACCGCTCCGCCCTCTTCGCCTACATCCACATCCCGTTTTGCGAAATGCGTTGCGGCTTTTGCAACCTGTTCGCCATGGCCCGCCCCAGCGCGGACATGGTCGAGCGCTATGTGCAGCAAGTGCTGGTGCAGATGCGCGCCATGGACGGCGCGCTGGGCGAGCGGCGCTTTGCCCGCTTCGCGCTGGGCGGCGGGACGCCCACCTATCTATCGCCCACGCAGCTCGACACCCTGCTGTGCGGCGCGCGCGACATTCTCGGCATAGCCCTGCAGCACACGCCGGCCGGTATTGAAGCGTCGCCCGAAACCATCACGGCCGAACGGCTGGCCGTGTGCCGCGCGCACGGCATCGACCGGGTCAGCCTGGGCATCCAGAGCTTTGCCGCCGGAGAAATGCGCGCGCTGGCGCGCCCCCAGCAAAACGCCACCGTGCATCACGCCATCGGCCTGATACGCGCAGCCGGCTTTCCCACGCTGAACCTGGACCTGATCTACGGCATCGCGGGGCAAACCATCGCCAGCCTGCTGGCCTCCATCGACAGCGCGCTGGCCTTCGCGCCCGAAGAAATCTACCTGTATCCGCTGTACGTGCGCGAACAAACGGGTCTCGGCAAGGTGGCGCGCCGCCAGGGCGCGGCGTCTCTCAATCCCATCATGCTGGCGCGCGACGGCGACAGCCGTTTGGCCCTGTACGCGGCCGCGCGCGACCACTTGCGCGCGCAAGGCTACGAGCAGGTGTCGATGCGCATGTTCCGCGCGCCGCATGCGCCGGAACAGAATGGGCCTTCGTACTGCTGCCAGAATGACGGCATGGTGGGTCTGGGTGCGGGCGCCCGCTCCTACACTTCGCGCCTGCATTATTCGAGCGAATACGCGGTGGCGCGCACGGACACCATCAACATCATCGAACAATATCTCGCGCTGGATGAAGCGCGCTTTGCGCAGGCTGAACACGGCTATGTGCTCGATGATGCAGAACAGCGCCGCCGCTACGTGATCCAGTCGCTGCTGACCGAACCGGGTCTGGACCGCGACGCCTACGCGGCACGCTTCGGCACGCGCTGCGAAGAAGACTTGCCGCAGCTGGCCGAGCTGCATGCGCTGGAGTTGGTGCAAGAGGATGGCCCGCTGCTGCGCCTGAATGACCGGGGCTACAGCTACGCCGACACCATCGGTCCGTGGCTGGCGTCCGATACGGTGCGCGCGCTGATGGCCGAAGGCGGCCAGGCGTGCTGACAGCGGTGACAGACACGCTGTCCCTGCTGTACCGGGGTACGCTATCGAGCTGCAACTACGCCTGCAGCTACTGTCCGTTTGCCAAGAAGCGCGACAGCCGCGCCGCGCTGGCCCGCGATGCGCGCGAAGTGGCGCGCTTTACAGATTGGATAGTGCGCCAAACGCGCCCTATCAGCATCCTGTTTACGCCCTGGGGCGAAGCGCTGGTGCGGCGCCACTACCGCACGGCCATGCAAACCCTGGCCAGCCTGCCCCACGTGCGCCAGGTGGCGCTGCAAACGAATCTGTCCGGCCCCTTAGGCTGGCTGGATAGCCTGGACGGGCTGGAAAAGATCGGCCTGTGGTGTACCTACCACCCGGACCAGACCACCCTGGCCCGTTTTCTCGCACGCTGCGCGCGCCTGGACGTCATGGGCGTGCGCTATTCCGTGGGCGTCGTGGCGATGAACGAGCACATGGACGCCATCGGCGCCCTGCGCGCGGCCCTGCCGGCGCATGTGTACCTGTGGCTGAACGCCTACGACCGCCGTGGTCCCGGCTACTACACGCTGGAAGACCTGGCATGGCTTGATGGCGTTGACCCGTGGTTCGCGCAAAACCGCCGCCCGTCTCCCTCGCGCGGCAAACCTTGCCTGGCGGGCGAACTGTCGCTGTCTGTCGATGGCGACGGCGAACTGGCGCGCTGCCATTTCGTGCCCGAGCGGCTGGGGAATTTGTACACGGACGACCTGGCCGACCTGCTGCAGGAAAAATCCTGCCCACGCTTCAAGTGCGACTGCTATATCGGTTATGCGCAACGCAAGGATTTGCCGTTTCTGACCACGTTTGAAAACGGCGTGCTGGCGCGCATCGCGCCTTTGCAAGGGATGTAAAAAAGCGCGGGCCAACTGCGCCCGCGCTTTTACCTTGCTGCAACTACAGAATGACTGCGCCGAGTTACTGCGCCGCCACTTTCGCCGGCTCCGCCGATGCTGCCGGCGTCATCTTCAGCGAACGGCTGAGGAAGCCCCAGCGGTCCGCCACTTCTTCGATCTGCTTGGTCGTCGGCTTACCGGCGCCATGGCCGGCCTTGCTGTCGATGCGGATCAGCACGGGGGCCGCGCCACCTTGCGCAGCCTGGGCGGCGGCGGCGAACTTGAAGCTGTGGGCAGGCACCACGCGGTCGTCATGGTCGGCCGTGGTAATCATGGTGGCTGGATAACAGCCGCCCGCCTTCAGGTTGTGCAGTGGCGAGTATTTCACCAGCGCCTTGAACTGCTCGGCGTTGTCCGACGAACCATAGTCAGGCACCCACCCCCAGCCCACGGTGAACTTGTGGAAGCGCAACATGTCGAGCACGCCCACTTGCGGGATGGCCGCTGCGAACAGGTCGGGACGCTGCGTCATGGCCGCGCCCACCAGCAAGCCGCCATTGCTGCCGCCGCCGATCGCCAGTTTCGATGGCGAAGTGACCTTGTTATCCACCAACCACTGCGCCGCGCCGATGAAATCGTCGAACACGTTTTGCTTGTTCAGTTTGGTGCCAGCCTGGTGCCAGGCTTCGCCGTATTCGCCGCCGCCGCGCAGGTTGGCCATCACGTAGACGCCGCCCATTTCCACCCAGGCAAGATTGGCTACGGAGAAGCTCGGCGTGAGGGAAACATTGAAGCCGCCATAACCGTACAGATAGGTAGGATTCGTGCCATCGAGCTTCATGCCTTTTTTCGAGACGATGAACATCGGCACCTTGGTGCCGTCGCGGCTGGTGAAGAATTGCTGGCGCGTTTCAAAGGCGCTCGGGTCGAAATCAACCTTCGGCTGGCGGTATACGCTGCTCTTGCCCGACTTCATGTCGTAGCGGTAGATGGTCGCTGGCGTCGTAAAACTGGTAAACGAGTAGAACGTTTCCGTATCGCCACGCTTGCCCGCAAAGCCGCCCGCCGAACCGATGCCCGGCAGCGCCACTTCACGCACCAGCTTGCCCTTCAGGTCGACGATCTTGATTTGCGTTTGCGCATCTTTCAGGTAGTCGAGCACCAGCTGGTTGTTGATCAGGTTGACAGCAACCAGGGTTTCCGCGCTTTGCGGCACGATTTCCTTCCAGTCGGCGGGTGCCGGTTTGCGCGTATCGATGGCGATCACGCGCGATTTTGGCGCCTTGTTATCCGTCTTGAAGAAGAACACGGGACCGTCATTGTCGATGAAGGAATACGAAGCGTCGAACGCTTCCAGCAAGCCCACCACTTTGGCATTCTTCTGGCGCAAGTCCTTGTAAAAGACGCGGTTCTTGCGCTCCGTGCCCTGCGACGCCGTGATGATCAAATAATTGCCGTCGTCGCTGACGACGCTGCCGCCAAACGCCCATTCCTTCTGGTCGGGACGGTCGAAGACCAGCACGTCGTCGCTTTGCGGCGTGCCGATTTTATGGAAATACAGTTTCTGGAAGTAATTGATATCGGCCAGCTTGGTCGCTTCATTCGGCGCGTCATAGCGGCTGTAGAAGAAACCGGTGTTGTCCTTGGTCCACGAGGCGCCCGAGAACTTGGCCCACTTGATGTGGTCGGTCAAATCCTTGCCCGATTCGATGTCGCGCACCTTCCACTCGTTCCAATCGGAACCGGAGGCGGACGTGGCGTAGGCCAGGTACTTGCCGTTCGGGCTGATCGAGGTGCCGGCCAGCGCCACCGTGCCATCCGTGGACAGGGTGTTCGGATCGAGCAGCAAACGGGGTTCGTCCGTCAGTTTTTTCACCGTGTACAGCACGGCCTGGTTCTGCAAGCCGTCATTGCGGCTGTAGAAGTAACGGCCACCCTGCTTCGTTGGCGTAGAGAAACGCTCATAGTTCCACAGCTTGGTCAGGCGCTGCTTGATCGCGGCGCGCTCGGGGATGGTGCCCAGGTACGACTGCGTCAGCTTGTTTTGCGCCGCCACCCATTCGCCCGTCTCGGCGCTATTGGCGTCTTCCAGCCAGCGGTAAGGGTCGGCGATGGTGGTGCCGAAATAGCTGTCTTGCTGGTCGACTTTTTTGCTGACCGGATACGTCACAGAGGCGCCATCGCCGACCGGGCAGGATTGCGCCATGGCATTGCCACCGAAAGCGGCCAGCAAGCTGAATATGAGGGTTGCACTACGTAATTGCATGGGTTGTTTGTCTCATTGTTGGATGTCGAGGAAAGCAGGCCGTTCAAGCACGCGTCACGGCTGCCCATGTTGACTTTCGCCAAGAGAAATCATAGCGCGGATTGCCACTTTTAAAGCACAGTTATCTGCTGGATTTGCCGTCTTTTGTTTGGACAATTTACATGAATCGCCATGATAAATCTCGCCTCCATCGGAATCGGCAAACTGACGTTCATATAAGGAACATTATCAAAAGCAAAGTCGTTTCATCAAGCCGTCATAAATCTTCTTTACTATCGGCAACATGTTCATGGCCCGTCCAGAGGCCGTGCCGCCACAGCTGCCTATGCACACTCTCGCCCTCCCCACCGCCACCGCCGCGCCGCCTGGCCCGACGCCATCGAATGTGGCTTACCTGAAGCCGCCATCTGCCACCATGTCCATCGAAGGAACGGATGCCTTGCACGAGATCCTGGCGGGCCGCAAGCTTAGCGCGCTGTTCCAGCCCATCATCCACATGCACAGCGGCGACATCATCGGCTACGAAGGCTTGATACGGGGCCCGTCCGACAGCCCCCTGCACGCGCCGATGAATCTGTTCAAGGTGGCGCGCGCGCATGACCTGACCCTGGAAGTGGAGCACCTGTGCCGGCAAGTGGTGCTCGAGCGCTTTGCCGAACTGCAACTGCCGGGCAAGCTGTTTCTCAATGTCAGCCCCGAATGCTTGCTGCTGCGCAATGCCCGCCATGGCGAAACCCTGGAATACATCGAGCACATCGGCATCAATCCGGACCGCGTCATCATCGAGCTGACGGAAAACCAGCCCACCTACGACTACGAACTGATGCGCGAAGCGGTGCTGCATTACCGCAACATGGGTTTCCAGATCGCCATCGACGACCTGGGTGAAGGCTTTTCCAGCCTGCGCCTGTGGTCGGAATTGCGCCCTGAATACGTGAAAATCGACATGCATTTCATCCAGGGCATCAATAACGACCCCGTGAAACTGCAATTCGTGCGCTCGATCCAGGAAATCGCGGAGAAATCGGGCACGCTGGTGATCGCCGAAGGCATCGAGGCGCAGACGGAATTGCTGGTCTTGCGCGACCTGGGCGTGGCCTTCGGACAAGGCTATCACCTGGGCCGGCCCAACGCGGTGCCGGCGCGTGCCCTGCCGGCGGAAGTGGTGCAGGCGCTGGGGCGCAACGGCGTGGCCGTGTATCCGCAGCGCAGCAGTCTGGAAAAGAATGGCGCCAGCATCCGCAAGCTGCTGCACCAGGTAGCGGCCGTCTCGCCGCAACGCAACAATAACGAGGTGTACGACATCTTCCTGAAAGACCCGAAGCTGATGATCATCCCCGTCGTCGACGACGGCGTGCCGCTGGGCCTGATCAGCCGCTTCGAAATGATCGACCACTTTGCCCGCCCCTACCAGCGCGAACTGTATGGCAAGAAATCATGCAGCCTGTTCATGGATGCCACGCCCCTCATTGCCGACCACGAGACGAGCTTGCAGGAACTCAGCTACACCATGGTGCAGTCGGATGCCCACCATCTGTTCAACGGCTTCATCATTACCGAACACGGCCGCTACCTGGGCATGGGCACGGGCCACGACTTGATGCGCGAAATCACGCAGATGCAGATCAATGCGGCACGTTACGCCAACCCGCTGACGCAACTGCCCGGCAACGTACCCATCAACGAACATATCGACCGCCTGCTGCACAGCGGTAGCCGCTTCTGGGTCTGCTATTGCGACCTCGACAACTTCAAGCCCTTCAACGATGTGTACGGCTACCGCAAGGGCGACGACGTGATCCAGCTGACGGGAGAAATCCTCAGCAGCCATTGCGACCCAAACCGCGACTTCATCGGCCATATCGGCGGCGACGATTTCATGATTTTGTTCCAGAGCGAAGACTGGGAAACGCGCTGCCAGGCCATGCTGGAACGCTTTGCCGCCGCCATCCTCGCCTACTACAGCACGGGCGACTGCGAACGGGGCGGCTACATCAGCGAAGACCGGCAGGGCAAGAAAGTGTTTTATTCATTGATCAGTCTATCCTTGGGAGTCATCAAGGTCGAGGCGCACCAGTACTACACCCACCATCAGATTGCCACGCAGGCGGCCGAAGCGAAGAAGCAGGCGAAGAAAATCCACGGCAACAGCCTGTTCCTGGACCGGCGGCAAGGCACGGGCGTGGCGCGCATGGATGCCTAGCCTAGGCAGGCAATATGCGGCGGAACGCAAGCAACGGGGAACGCCAGCAACGGCCCAAGCTGTGACGCAAGAGCACCGGGGCGAACACGCACAGCGGGCCGGATCGGCACAAACCCTGGCCGTCGTCCCTGCTGTCATGGCGCCGGCGGCGCCGTTCCCAGCAGGGGCTGGATCTCCACTTACTGTGCGCTGGCTTGCGCCTGCCACGGGAAATGGCCATCGCGCGACGGCCAGACGATCTGGTATAGCGTAAAATCATCTCCCTGGTAGCACCAGCGCGCATAAGCGACGTAGTTGCGGTATTTCTCGACGGGCACGCGCACGAAAGCGCACGGATGGTCCTTCAGCAAGACGTCCGTGGTGGACGTGAAATCCGTGATGGCGCCGCTGCGCGCGGCATCCAGTGCCACGTCGAGTATCTGGTGGGCCATGGATCGAGGCAAGCCCATGATGAGAAATTCAGGCTGGCCGAAGCTGTGACAAGCGCCTATCGTGAAGGCATAGCCGGGACCTTCTTCATCAGCACTGATATGGACGCCATGCCAGCCATGCGTGGCGATGTCGTCGACGACTTTTTGCTCGGATGCATCCTCGCCTGCCTGCCTTACCATGTTCCACCTTTCACTGTGCCAAAAAACCGCACTGGATGCACGCATTGTGCAAGCATTGCCTCATGGCGGCGCGACATGCCTGTCAGCAGTTATCACATGCAGCGCGCGTCCATGCGCGCACGGTGCCGGTGCTTCAGTCTGGCAGTGGCAGCGGCGGGGAACGCCCCTGGTGCCATTGCCGCATGCGCTGCTGCGCCTCTTGCAGCTGTGCCGGCTTCAGCCTGGCGGCGACCGCTTCCCTGGCCCGGGTCGCTCCGCTATCGCCACCCTCGGCCGCCAGCGCCAGCCACATGTAGCCGCTGAGCAAATCTTTCTCCACGCCGCGCCCGCTGTTATACATGCCGCCCAGGTTGTACTGCGCCAGCGCATGACCCTGGCCGGCCGCATGCGTATACCATTGCACGGCCAGACCATCGTCTTGCGCTACGCCATGGCCGTTCGCATACATGACGCCCAGATTGTTCTGCGCGCTGGCATCGCCCTGCTCTGCCGCCGTGCGGTACCAACGCACGGCGCACACATCGTCGCGCTCCGCACCCTGGCCATTGGCATACATCACGCCCAGGTTGAACTGCGCATTTGACGCGCCCTGGGCTGCCGCCCTGGCATACCAGTCCAGCGCCTGCTGCAAGTCGCGGGCGATGCCGCGCCCGCCCGCAAACATGCCGCCCAGATTGTATTGCGCCATGCAATGGCCCTGCAGGGCGGCGCGCCGGTACCAAACGAGGGCGCGCGCCTCGTCCTGGTCCACGCCCTGGCCGCGCGCCAGCATCAGGCCCAGGTTGAACTGGGCGTCGGCATCATCCTGCTCGGCCGCCCGCTGCAACCAGGCATAGGCGCGCAGCTGGTCGGGCACCACGCCCAGGCCTTCCGCATAGGCCACGCCAAGTTGCCGCTGCGCTACGGCCAAGCCCTGGGCAGCGGCTTGGCGGAACCAGGCCAGCGCCTGCGCATCGCTTTGCACCACACCCTGGCCGCGTTTGTAGACGAGCCCCAGGTTCAGCTGCGCCTGCGCATCACCCTGCAAGGCTGCCTTGCGGAACCAGGCCAGGGCCAGCGCATCGTTCTTTTTCGCGCCCAGCCCTTGGGCATACGCTTCGCCCAGCAAGGATTGCGCGCTGGCCACGCCCTGCTCGGAGGCGCGGTAAAACCAGGCCAGGGCCAGCTCGTCGCTCTGCAACACGCCCCGCCCCTTGCGGTACATCTGTCCCAGGTTTTGCTGGGCCGAGGCATCGCCCTGGGCGGCCGCGCGGCGAAACCACAACACCGCGTCCTCGTTGCTCTGCGCCACGCCCCGGCCGTGGTAATACAGGGCGCCCAGGTGGTTCTGCGCGTAAGCCAGCCCTTGCAGCGCGGCCAGGCGTAGCCAGACAAAAGCGCGCGCATCGTCCTGCGCCACGCCTTCGCCCTTCTTGTACATCAATCCCAGGTTGAACTGGGCGTAGGCATTGCCCTGCTCGGCAGCCGTGCGGAACCAGATATACACCTGGTGGCTATCTCTGGCAGTATGGTGCTTGTCCATGTGCGCCCCCATCCACATTGCGCTTGCCGGCAGCACGCGCAAAACGGCGGACCAGGGCGACGAAATCGTGTGTTGCTTAAATTTTAAATTCGATGCGGGGGAAGGACTTGAGCAGGCTCAAACGAAATAACAAAATTATATCGTTTTAATGAGCCCGCTTCGAAAAGAAACGGGGATCAGCGGCGTGATGGATGCTTTTGCAGGAATTGCGGCACTTTCGCGGCGGCCAGCTTGTTCAGCGACACCAGCAAGTCGGCGTCGACATCGGCAAGGCCATAGTTGCTGCGCAGGTGGCGGCCGATATGGATCAGCACTTGCGCGGCCACTTCCGCATCCGACTCAGCCCTGTGGGCGGCGCTCTTGAAGACGATGCCGAGCTGGCTCGACAGCAAGCCCAGCTTGTAGCTGGCCATGCCGGGAAACACGCGGCGCGACAGTTTCAAGGAACACACGAGCGACTGGTGTGCGGGCGTCAGGTTCAGCCTGGCGCTTTCCGCGCGCAGGAATTTTTCATCGAAGCTGGCATTGTGTGCCGACAAGGCATCGCTGCCGATGAAGTCCAGCAACTGCGGCACCACCTCGGCCACGGGCGGTGCCTTATCCACCATCGCCTGCGTGATGCCCGTCAAGCCCGTGATGAACGAGGGAATGCGCGCATTGCAGTTGATCAGGGTCACATAGCGGTCCGTGATTTGCCCGCCTTCAATGCGCAAGGCCGCCACTTCCGTGATGCGGTCGCCCATGTCGGGAGATAAACCGGTCGTCTCGAAGTCGATCATGACGATCGGTTTGTCAAACACATTCATGGGGCGCTCTTTCGTGGGTGCGGCAGTGGCATGGCGAAGCCGCGATTATCAACCGAACTTGCGCACGGCGTCCAGCGCCAATCCCGCACCGATACTGCCGAACAGGTCGCCTTCGACCTTGCGTGCGGCCGGCACCAGGGCGGCGATCTTTTCGCGCAGCAAGCGCACGCCGCTCGAGCCGCCCGTAAAGAACACGGTGTCGACGGCGTCCGGCGCCACGCCCGCGTCACGCAACAAACGCAGCACGGTTTCTTCCACGGAACCGCACAAATGGCCGATGGCTTCGTCGAATTGCGTACGTTTCAGCAACAGGCTTTGCGCAGGCGACAAACGGTCCAGTTCCAGCTGCACTTCGGCCGCGTCGGACAGGGCAATCTTGCCCTCTTCCACTTTCATCGCCAGCCAGTGGCCGGCGCGCTCGTCGATCAGCTTTTGCAGACGTTTCACTTTGTCTTGCTCACGCGCATCGCGGCACACGTCGGCCAGCTGCACCCAGATCTTCTTGGTGTAGGCCAAATTGATCGTGTGCCAGGTAGCCAGGTTGAAATAATAGCTGGACGGCACTTCGCTATTGTTATGCAGCCGGCTGCCATAGCCGAGCAGGGGCATGACGGATGACAGGCTCAGATATTTATCGAAGTCCGTGCCACCGATGTGCACGCCGCCGGTGGCGAGGATATCGTCGCGCCGCTCGGCCTTTTTCGCCCGCGCGGGCGACAAACGCACCAGCGAAAAGTCGGAGGTACCGCCGCCGATGTCGGCGATCAGCACCAGTTCTTCCTTGTCGATTTGCGACTCGTAGTCGAACGCGGCAGCAATCGGCTCGAACTGGAAGGCGACATCCTTGAAGCCGACGGAACGGGCCACCTCGGCCAGGGTGTCTTGCGCCAGCTGGTCGGCCTGCGCATTGTCGTCGATAAAGAAGACGGGACGGCCGAACACGGCGGACGAGAATTCGCGGCCGGCGGACTGCTCGGCGCGGCGTTTCACTTCGCCAATAAATTGCGCCAGCAACATGCGAAATGGCAGCGCGCGGCCGCCTACTTCCGTCTGGCCATCGATGAGACTGGTGCCCAGCAAGCTTTTCAGCGAGCGCATCAAACGGCCCTCGTAGCCGGCCAGATAGCCGGCCAGCGCCGCGCGGCCAAAACTGACTTCCTCGTCTTCCGCATTGAAGAAGACAACGGACGGTAAGGTCGTCTTGCCATCTTCCAGGCCGAGCATGGTGCTCTGCCCGGGACGTGCCCAACCTACCGTGGAATTTGACGTGCCGAAATCGACGCCGCAAGCATTGGCCATGTCGACCCTTCCCTGAATAAAGGGGCGTTATTTTATCAGAACGCATGCCATTGCACCAGAAAAATACTTACGGCAAGGCCAAGACAACAAGCTTGCTTTGTATCAAGTAGTGACGGCGTGCAAAAGCTACTCTTGAGATTGATGCCGAGCAACTCGGCGAGCTCCCGGAGACCCATCGTGCCCCTCGCCCCCCTGCGCCGCCCGCGCCACCTGCCCACTGCTGTGCTGCCCGCCACTTTTCTGGCTGTCTTCCTCGTTTCCCTCGCCGGCTGCGGCGGCGGAGGCGGTACCGATACGCAGGTGTCCGGCGGCTGCTCGCTGCACAGCACGACAGGCTGCGGCGGCAGCCCGCCACCGCCCATTGTGCCGCCCGTGACGCCGCCAGTCACCCCGCCGGTGACGCCACCCGTGATTCCACCCGAGCCTGCCAACCTGGCCAGCGCCGTCAACCTGGTCTTTTCCAGCACGGAACTGGCCTCGGCAGGCCTGGCCGGAAGCGAAGTGGCCGTCACGGCCCTCGTCAAGGATGGCGCCAACCTGGCCTTGCCAAACGCAAAGATTTCCTTTGCCACCGATTCCGGCATCCTCGGCAGCGTCGATGCCGTGACAGACAAGAACGGCCAGGCACGCGCCCTGCTGGGCACGGGTGGCGCGAACAGCAACCGCAGCATCACCGTGACGGCCAATGTCGGCACGCGCAGCGGCAAGGGCACGGTGGCGGTCACGGGCAGTAGCGTGGAACTGCTGGGGCCGGCCGCACTGATGCTGGGCCAGGGTGCCGACCTCACCGTCACCGTGCGCGACTCGGCAAAGCGGCCCGTGGCCGGCGCCGCGATTGCCTACAGCACGGGCGCCGGCAATGACGTGCGCGTCAAGGATGGCGGCGCGGCGCTCAGCAATGCGCAAGGCCAGCTGCTGCTGCGCCTGACGGCAGGCAGCCTGGGCAAGGATGCCGTCTCCGTCAGCGCACTGGGCGCTGCCGCCACGCAAGCATATGCCGTGGCCGGCAGCGACCTGCGCCTGAGCCCTGCCGTGGGCCAGGACGCCAGTGGCGCTGACGTGCTGCCGGAAGTGACGACCCTGGCGTGCCAAGCCATCGATGCGCGCTACGACAAGGCTGGCGCGGCGCAAACGGGCAGCGCCAGCCTGTCCACCTCGCGCGGCAGCCTGTTTGCAGACAGCGCCTGCAGCCAGGCCTTGCCCGCCAGCTTGATTTTTAGCAATGGCAACTTACCGCGCAGCTATGTGCAGTCGGCCAACGCGGGCGTGGCCACCATCACGGTCGCCGTGGCGGGCGGGCCCACGGCGCAGACGCGGCTGGAATTCGTCGCGCCCTTGAGCGCTGCCAGCAAGCTGGCAGCGCAAGCGGAGCCGGCCGTGCTGCGCGCCAATACGACCACTTTGGCCGCATCGGCCGACAACGCCAGCAGCAGTATCAGCACAAGTATCAGCACAATCAGCGCCGTAGTCCGCGATGGCGCGGCAAACAACCTGGTCAAGAACGCGCCCGTGCTGTTCAGCATTTTGAGCGACCCCAGCGGTGGTTACCTGCGGCAAGCAGGCCGGGTACTGACGGGTAGCGACGGTCTGGCCCGCGCCGTGTATGTGGCGGGGCCGGCCGATAGCGGGCGCGACGGCGTGCTGATCCAGGCCCGCATCGAGGGCGCACCGCAAGCGGTGGCCACGGCCCTCGTGCGCCTGACGGTAGCGCGGCAAGCGCTGTCGATCAAGCTGGGCACGGGCAACCTGCTGCGCGAATACTCGGCCAGCGTGCTGCAGAAGGACTTTGCCGTGTTCGTTTCCGACAGCGCCGGCAACGCCGTGCCCGGCGTCGCCATCACGGCCGCCGCCTGGCCCAGCCACTATGCCAAGGGATATTACGTGTGGCAAGCGGACAAACCCGAGTTCCCCGACACGGGCGTCTGGCGCCGGGCCCTGCCCCACTACAGCTGCGCCAACGAAGACGTCTTGCGCAACGGCATTTTTGACGCCGCCTATGACCGCAACGGCAATGGCGTGCTCGACCCGGGCATCCCCCTGACCGTCAGCGCCAGCGGCCTGAGCGACGCGCTGGGCATGGCTACCGTCACCGTCAGTTATCCGCGCAATGTTGGTTCCTGGGTACACGTGGCCCTGACAGTGCGCGGCACCGTCAGCGGCACGGAAGCGAGCGCCACGGCAGAATTACCGTTGCCCACCCTGGCCAGCGATTTCAGCGCACGCCGCATCGACCCGCCGGGACGCATCAGCCCCTATGGCAGCGGCCCCTGCGACAGTCCCGATTGAGGAGCTGGCAGACCACTTGCCATTCAGCCATATTTTTGCAACATGAACAATAAGCGTGATAAGCATGCAGTCTTGCCATGCAGCAATTTTTTACGCTATGCTCGTTCTGCCCGCCCAGGCCGCAATAAGCGGCCGGGCCTGCAGGAATACTTTGCGACAGCCAGCTTGCCAGAACAATATGCGAAAAAAGAATACTGTAGACCGGACACCCAGCACCACCCGCCCCGTACCCGGTGCCAGACGGCGCGTGACCTCGTATGACGTGGCCCTGCTGGCCGGCGTCTCGCAATCGGCCGTGTCGCGCTGCTTCAAGCCCGGCGCCAGCATCTCGCCCGCCACCCACGCCAAGGTCATGCAGGCGGCCATCAGCCTCGACTACATCCCTAACGCGGCCGCGCGCAGCCTGATCACGCGCCGCTCGAACCTGGTGGCCGTCATCATTTCCAACCTGGCCAATTTGTATTATCCGCAGGTGTTGTCCGACCTGAGCCAGCAAATCGCCCGCCAGGGCAAGCGTTTATTGCTATTCACCCTGGAGCGCGATGCGGACATCGGCAAAGTCTTGAGCGATGTGTGGCAATACCAGGTCGACGGCGCCATCGTGGCCGCCGGCCTGTCGGACGAGCAGATGGCCGAATTCGGCCGGCGCGACGTGCCGCTGGTGCTGTTCAACCGCAGCCCCCGCGAGCACGCCGTGCATGCCGTGCTGTGCGACCAGGCCGAAGCGGCGCGCCTGCTCGTATCGCGCCTGGCGGAGGCAGGCCATCGCCAGTTCGCCATCATCGACGGCCCCGGCGACTCGGCCGTGGCGCAGGAACGCAAGGCCGGCGTGCTGGACCGTTTGCTGACCCTGGGCTTGCCCGCGCCCATCGTCGTCAGCGGCAACTACGATTACGCCAGCGGCGGACGCGGCTTGCGCAAGGTCATCGACCGCCTGGGCCGCGTACCGGACGCCGTCATTTGCGGCAACGACATCATGGCCATCGGCTGCCTGGACACGGCGCGCCACCAGATGGGCATCCAGGTGCCGCTGCAGATGTCAGTGGCCGGCTTCGACGCGCTGGAAGCGTCCGGCTGGCTCAGCTACGACATCACTACCCTGCGCCAGCCCGTGCAAAAGATGGCCACCGATGCCGTCGCCATGCTGGGCGAACTGATGGAGCGGCGCGGCGGCAGCGCCGAACGGCGCCGCTATTGCTCGTCTCTGGTGGAGGGAAGTACGGCGAGGCTGACCAGCGAACCGGCATATGTAGCACAACACCTCGGCATAATGGCCGCCGCCTGAAAAACACCCATGGCGTTGTTGCCTGCCCCTCGCCGTACTCGCGTACTGTCTTCGGGGCGGCGCCTAGCCACAGGCGTTTTTCAGACGTTAACACCGATCACCCAGAAACCTTGCACATAAAAAAACTCGCATCGCTGCGAGGTTTTTTGTTGTTGCATCGGCTGTATCAACCGAAGATCTTGCCCTTGAGCATATTCAAGCCCTGACTGACGAGGTCATTGCCTTCTGGCACTTGACCATTCGGCGTCAGCTTGTCGATCAGCTGGGGCAGCAAGGCTGCCAGGCCGCCCGAGGCCGCGTCTGGGGCGACGCCCGCTTTTTCAGCGATCTGGGTGATCGTGTCGGCGCCCAGCGCGTCCTTGATCTGGTCGCCGGACACGGGCGCATTGGCGCCGGTGCCGATCCAGCTGGCCACCTGGTCGCCCAGGCCGCTTTCCTGGAATTTCTGCAGCAGGCCAGGCAAGCCGCCATGCTGGTTGACCAGGTCCATCACACTGGCCATCAATCCCGATGGCGCTTCCCCATCCGCGCCCTTGTTGCCCAAAGCGCTCATCGCCTGTCCTGCAAGTTGATCTAGCAAACTCATCGTATTCTCCTGAACGCTATCGATTCGTGCCGCGTGACCGCGGCATCCGGCATGGCGCAGACCATTCCACCCCATGGAAAACATTATACTATGAATAATAACAATGCTATAATCACAATCTCGCGGCGAGCGCGTGGACGGACTCACTGTCGAGCCGCCCACCTCCATCATATTTAGTTCGGCACAACATGCAAGCGTAAATTGACGGTTCGCAAAACCGTGTAGAATTTATTTTCCTACTTACTGAGGAGTATCAACACATGAACATCAATCAAGCGGTAGACAAAGCCTACGAAAAAAAGACGTTCAAGGAAATCGCCGATGCGCCCGTCGATGCGCTGCAAGGCGTGAGCGAGAAGGATGCGGAGCTGCTCAAGCAGGCGTTCAATATCAAGACCGTGCGCGATCTGGCGAACCTGAAATACTCGAAGTGGGCGCGCGCCATCGTCACCCTGGCCGATACGGAAGAATAAACCGGGCCATGCCTTTGACAACCGCGTCAGCACGGCCCGCCCCAGTCGGCGGGTTTTTTCATTCTGGCCAGCTAGCGGCTGGCAAGCCGCTAGCCACGCGGAGGCGCCATTGGCCACGCCGCTGACCCTGCCCGGCATCTGCTGGCCCTTGCAAGCGAGCACGGGCCATCTTGCCGTCACCACCTCCCACATCACGGGCCACTTTCGCGCCGGCGCGGGCGAAGACGCCATCGTCCTGTGCGACCTGCTAGCCGCCGGAAAGTTTCGCAATGGCGCGGCTCGCCACTGGTGCCGCACGCACCAATGCTACTGGGGCACGCAGGCCGACCTGGCCGATCGGCAGGCAAGGCAGCAGATGCGTTGCCGCCGGCACGCCAGTCCCATGGGCTATGTGCTGTACCCGGCGCGCTTCGACCCCGGCTGCTTTCACGCCACTACCTTGCGCCTGGGGCCAGACGGCCTGCTGCAACTGCGCGCCCGGGCCGATGACGGCGGCGCCCTGCTGGCGCGCGACGCGGCCGCGCTGGCCATCGACTGCCGCGCCCTGCCCGGCCTGTTTCCTCCCGACGTCGTGCAGCTGAACATCACACCGCCCGCCGCGCGAGCCTACGCCGCTGCCTTGCAGGCCAGCACGCCGCTGGACTGCAGCGACTGCGCCCGCTGCGGCCATCCGCACCTGGACTTGGACAGCTTCGCGCTGGCGCCGCACCGGCGCCACAGTTGCGGCCAGTGCGGCCATGACGCCTCGCACAGCGCCACGCCCATCGTCTCGACGCCCCTGTGGCGCTTGCGTCTACGCATCACACAATGCTACTGACGGTGCGCCGCGCCACAGTCGGCCTGGTCGCTTGCGCGTAGACTGGCGCCATCACCACCACGAGGACGGTCCCATGCCACAAGCGCAACACCAGGATGAAGATGGCCAGCCAGGCGACGAAGGCGACTTGTCCGACCTGCTCAGCGAATTGCGCATCCTCTTGCCGGGCGCGCAGATGCTCACCGCCTTTCTCATCATCCTGCCCTTCAACGGCGGCTTTGCGAAGATCGTGCAAGCGGAAAAAATCGTCTTCTTGCTGACGTTTTTCCTTTCCATGATCAGCCTGGTACTGCTCAGCGCGCCAGCCATCCAGCACCGCATCATGCGTCCCCTGCAAGACCGCGAGCGCTTCAAGCGCGTGGCCGACCGCATCATGATCTGCGGCGCCTTTTCGCTGGCCTTGGCATTCATCCTCGGCACCAATCTGGTGATGTCGGAAGTGTTCGGCCACATCGCCGGCATCGTCGCCTGCGTGCTGATGGGTTCACTCATCATTTGCATGTGGTGGTGGCTGCCCTTGCACTTGAAGCGCGACAGGAAAATCTGATCATTTACTTTTGCAAGATAGTGATCTTGCCATCCGCTTCCAGGAACGCGCATTTCATGTCCGGCAACGGACAATCAGCCTCGCGTAGCGCCTGCTCGACATCGCCGCTGGCCACGCGGCATTTCTTTACCACGTCGTTGAAAATCACGCCATCGCGGCCCAGCAGCACGGGCGTGCCATCGACCAGCTCGGCAAGCTTGCGGCTGCGCGAAGTGATCCAGGCAATCAGCATGTTGAGACAGATCAAAGTCAAGGCCAGGATCAAGCCGCCGGAAATCGAATCGTCGCCGCCCGACAGCGAGTTCGATACCGCTTCACTCAGCAGCATGACGACCAGCAAGTCAAACGGCGTGAATTGCCCCACCGTGCGCTTGCCCGTCATGCGCACCATCAGCAGCAAGGCCAGGTAGACCATGACAGCGCGTGCCACCAATTCCCACGCAGGCAAATCCAGATCGAACATGGCAATCCTCCCGACAGGTGATTGCCATATTTATACGTCTATTTGCTCCGGCATGACCACACCGCTGGCCTGCTCCAGCAGGGTTACGCGGAAAATTCCCACCATCTGACGCAAATTTACCTTGTGATACAGGCGCTCTGCGGCGCGCCCCACGTGTTCTTCCTCGGCGACGGCGCTGAAGTATTGCTGCTGGACAATATCGAGCATGTCAGACCTTATGGGAATCAAGTTAAGCTAACTATGTCCACGACGAGCTTGACTTGCCCAGCCATTCTGTCTTCACTCCGCCACACCAATTTCGCCACAGCCCTGCAATCTTCGCCCGCCTGTGGCGGAATTCGGAGGATTCCGTGTTATCGTTAACAACAAGCGCAAGCGCTGTCATGTGCAGTGCAGCATATTTTTACCGCCTCCCGGCAAAACTTGCCCGAATCTCTTACAATATTGACTGTGGGCAGCTCTTCTGACCCGAAATGCCGGGGCTGCTACTCCGCCTTGCCTTTCTTCACTTCGCATCCGGTAGCGCATTGCTGCCACTGCGGCTGAGCCACAGCACGCTTCTTCACTCTGTCAATGCTTACCCAACTCACAAGAACATGCACGCCTCCGTAGATCCCCTGATTCCGCGCGTCACTGCGCCATTTGGCGCTGGCTATGCCGACCTGGCCCTGGCCATCGGCGGCCTCGCCATCGGCACGGGCGAATTCGCCTCCATGAGCATTTTGCCCGTCGTGGCCGACGACCTGGGCACGACCTTGCCGCAAATGAGCCACATGATCAGCGCCTACGCGCTGGGCGTGGTCATCGGCGCGCCATTAATCACCATCTTTCTGGCGCGCATGCCACGCCGTTTGATGCTGATCTGTCTGATGCTGATGTTTGCTGGCGGCAACTTGCTCAGCGCCATCGCCCCCAACTACGGCTTACTGGTGGTGGCCCGCTTCGTGGCCGGCATCCCCCATGGCGCCTACTTTGGCGTGGCAGCCCTGGTGGCCGCCGCCCTGGCCGCACCGGACAAACGGGGACAAGCTGTCGCCCGTGTCCTGATGGGCTTAACCGTAGCCAACATCTTCGGCGTGCCGCTGGCCACGTATATCGGCCAGACCCTGGGCTGGCGCGCGGCCTTCTTGCTGGTCGCCGCGCTGGGCTTGCTGACCATGCTGATGGTGCGCATCTTCGTGCCCATGGTCGCTGCCGGCGATGCGAGCCCGCGCCGCGAACTGGGCGTGTTCCGCCGCCTGCAAGTGTGGCTGACCCTGCTGATGGTGGCGATCGGCTTCGGCGGCATGTTCGCCGTCTATACGTTCATCACGCCCACCTTGCTGGAAATCACAAAAGTGTCGCCGCTGGTCATCGCCATCTTGCTGGCCATCATCGGTGTCGGCATGACCTTGGGTAACCTGATCGGCGGCTGGCTGGCCGACCGCTCGCGCCTGTGGACCATCTTTGGCGTGCTGCTATGGAATGTGGCCGCGCTGGCCGCGTTTACTTATACCAGCAGCAATGTCTGGCTGACGGCGATCAACCTGTTCGCCATCGGCGCCGGCATCGCCGTCGCCCCCGCCGTGCAAACGCGCCTGATGGACGTGGCCGGCGACGCGCAAACCGTGGCAGCCGCCCTCAACCACTCCGCCTTCAACATCGCCAACGCGCTGGGCGCCTGGGCCGGCGGCATCGCCATCGCCATGGGTATGGGCTTGCGCTCGACAGGTTGGGTCGGCGCCATGCTGGCCTGCGGCGGTATCGTCGTGCTGGGCATTTCCGTGCTGGTGGAAAACCGCAGCCGGAATGTGAGCGGCGCGCAGCCGGCTTGATGGTGTAAGCGAGCGGCGGCCTGCTCAGGCGGCCGCTCATGTGCGAGCAGCTAGTCTTCGATGGCAAAGGCCACCGCTGCCTCGCAATGAATCGCCATCGTATTAAATAGCGGCAAGTCGACATCGCCCTGCTGAATCAGCAGCGGTATCTCCGTGCAACCCAAAATCACGCCCTGCACGCCTTGCAGCCGCAGTTTCTCGATGATGCCAAGGAATATCTTCCGGCTGGCGTCGGTAAAGATATTCTGCACCAGTTCCGTGTAGATAATCTCGTGGAGAATTTCCTGGTCGGCCGCCTCGGGCGTCACCGTCGCGATGCCGCACTGTTCCAGTGCCTGGTGATAAAAGCTGCCCGCCATCGTTTGCTTGACGCCCAGCAAACCGACCTTGCGCACGGCCGACTGCTGCACGCGTTTCGCCGTTTCCTCGACGATGCTGATAAAAGGCAAGCCGATCCGCGGCACGACGGCCGGCGCGAAACGGTGCGCGCCATTCGCGCACAGCAAAAAAAAATCGGCGCCCATGCCTCGCAGGCGTTGCCCTTCCGCCACGAGGAATTGCTCGATCGCCTGCGAGCCAGGCTGCGCCGCGCGTGCGACGAAATCGGCCTGGTCGATGCTGACCAACATAATGCGCGCGCTATGCGACGGCCCGATGCGCGCGACCAGCATTTCATTGAGCAAGCGGTAGTATTCTAGGGTGGAAGCCCAGCCGATACCACCGATCAAACCTATTATCTTGTGTTGCACGTCTGTCCTAGCGAAAAGAATTGCACAATTTATACGTTGAGGTCAGTCAGGAGGATGTGGGACAGACTCATGCAACATCAATACTCTCGCCTTGGAGCGCGCGCCAAGCATAACGCACGGCAGAGGCATCGTCGGACTTCTTGACAGACTGTGCTCCGGACGCCAGGTTATCCTGTTCAAACTGGCGCAATTCCTGCAACAGCGTGTCCAGCTCCGTTTCACCGCAGCGGCGCACCAGCCCTTCCATGGAATACAGGCCATAGGCATCAACCAGCCGGTAAAAGCCATCCGTCATTGCCAGTAGTTGCGATTGCCTGTCCATGTCAAACGCATATTGCCTGGCCTTGAATTCCCCTTGTGGATACATGCACAGTATGCCCGGCGCCTCGTGCAAGTTCTGAAATGCGCGCCGCTCCCGCAACATCGGCAGCAAGGCTGCGAATACCTGCACCTTGTCTTCGATACCTTGCGCTTTTAACTGCGCAATGGCTGCCTTCAGAATGTCTTCCTGCGCATTCTCGTAGGGATCGATATCGCGCACGTCGCCGGCTGCGCTGGAGACAAACACCTTGCAATCGCCGAGAGCATATATCTGTACAGCGGCACCAGCGTCACCTTCGATAATACGTGCCCACGTCACGGCGGCAATGGGGTAGGCATACGCAGGAATATGCGCCAAATCAAGACGCGCCTGCACATCGTGCTGGAAACGCGCCAATGCCAACTTGATGCTGTCGTGCTGGCTCAATCCGGGCGCGACCACCTCTTTCAACAAGGCGGCAAAAGTCGACACGAACCAGGCGGCATCCCCCGCTAGCGTATTGAAATAATTCTTTTCGGACACTGAGCTTGCACCATCAAAAATCAGGATATCCACGATTCCCGCATTGTGTAGATAAACCGTTACCAGATCTTCATTACTCTTTGCTCCAGCTGCATCGGATACGTGGACAATTTTCATCAGTTTTATGGGTTCTTCTCTTAAAGATTATTGGTAAGGCCGGTATGGCCATTCCCTAGCCCGGCATGACATCATTGCCGGTTCGACGTCTCGCGGCTGTATTCGCGTTCGAACGCGGCCAGACTCTGCGCCTGCGCCCACAAGCTGGCGATATAGTGAAATTCATCCTCAAACGGCGGCTCGAAATCCGGCACATCCGTCGCGTACTCGCAATTGCGGCTCAGCATGACCAGCCAGTCGGGGTAGCCGAGGGCCGGATACAGGCGCGTCAGCTTGGCGTCGAGCGATTGCACGCTTTCCCGACCTGCCAGGTAGGCGGCGCGCAGTTCGACGATGTATTTGCCGGCAAGGAATTGCTCCTCCAGACGCGCGTCGCCACGATAGCGTCCGATGATGGCTTCGGCCAGCGGCAACACCTCGTCAATGCCCCGGGCGCTGGCCAGCAGCACGATATCGAGGTCGTCGCCTTCCTGATCGAGGCGCAAGCACTCCACGGCCCAGTCCACGCAGCGGTCCGCCCGGCCATCGCCATGGCGCAGCTGGAAGCATTCCAGCTCAAGTTCTGTCAATTTTTCCATTGTTATTCTTCCCAAGCGCGTCATGGACATATACGCGCCCGCCTCGCTGCTATAAACGGTGAATGGTGAACGGTGCTCGGCACCTGGAAGGATGATTGTTGCGACCCTATTATACGACAGGCAGCGAAAAGCCCGCGCAAGAGCTAACGCTGGAGCAGACCGGGAGCCTGCTTCGATATAGCAAGGAGCGAATGATTGATTATACTTCCGCCAGCGGGGCATTTAAGCAGAGCAAGGGGAAACAATGAATCAATTGGAAATATAAAACTCCAGGCGCATCAGGAAAATATTCTTTTAAAGAACATCAAAACAGGCCATGCGCGCGGCATGCCGAACATGGCCATCACACCGACTATTGCGGATTCGACGCCACGATGAACGGATCGAAAGTCAGCAACGTGTTTTTCGCCAGCAACAAGGTCATCGTATATTGCACATTGCTGCCTTTGGCATTGACGCGGCCACCCCATACGGTGTTGTCGTATTGCGGGTAGGGCGCCGGATTGATCATGCCGTTACTGATGGCAGTACCGCCGAAGCTGTGAATGGAAACCTGCTCGGCCGGATCCAGCGATGTCACGTTCCAGACGATGGTGTCGCCGTTCTGGCACGTCGTCACCAGTTCGTTACCGCCTTCGTTGCCGTTGCCCGAGTAGCCAGTCGTATCTACCATGAAGACATACTTGCTCAGATTTTTTTGTGCCACTGCCTGACCGACATTGACCGCTACCAGTACATTAATTACTGCCATGGTTTTACCCCTCTTTGGAATGGAATTAAACATTACAGCTATCCTTTGTGCGATGGAATAATGAAGATCCAGTCAGATTCCCGGCAGCGCTATCGGCGCAATCGGACAGCATAACCGGCGCATAAAAATACGCGAAATGTATCAATTAAAAATACGCAGAATATATCAATAAATCACCAAATCTATCGACAATATTTATGCGCCAGGCGATCAATGATATTTTTTGATCCCCATTACCGCAACCACAATGAGAGGATATTTTATTTATTTTTTCAAGTCAAATTATTTTTAATAATATTTAGAATCTATCCATTAATAACATTTAATTTTTAAATGAAATTTCTTTTATATTTAATATTGGAATTCCGTGTTTGATTTACCGCAAACAATAGAGGCATACCAAAGGAAACAGATGATGGGGAGAAAGAAAACAGGCGCCGGCAATGGGTGCCGCATGGCTCTACGGCAACTCAGGTCGCTTGCAGCATCTTTTGCAGCACCGTATCGAGCTCATAAAAATCCACGGGCTTGGTCAGGTGCAGGTCAAAGCCCGCATCGGACGCCATCTGGCGGTCCTTGTCCTGGCCCCAGCCCGTGACGGCCACGAGGATGGCGTGCCGCCCGCAGGGCTGGCTGCGTAACAATCTTGCCACGTCGTAGCCGTTCATATGCGGCAAGCCGATGTCGAGCAGGATCACTTGCGGCATGAAGCTGTGCGCTGCCGCCACGCCGGACGCGCCGTCGTAGGCCGTGCGCACTTCATAACCGAGGATGTCGAGCGCCAGCGCCAGGCTTTCGGCCGCGTCGGCGCTGTCGTCGATCACCAGCACGGTGCCCTCGCGCGTGCCGGCCAGCAGGCGGCGCTCCACGGGCGCGGGCGCTTGCAGCGGCACGACCGGCAGCGGCAAACGCAATTCGAAGGTGCTGCCCTGGCCCACGCCGTCGCTGTGTGCGCTAATGCTGCCGCCATGCAATTGGGCCAGGCCGCGCACCAGCGACAGGCCGATCCCCAGGCCGCCCTGGGCCCGCGACAGGGCCGGCTCCAGCTGCGAAAACAGGTCAAACACTTTGTCCAAGTGCTCGTGCGCGATGCCGATGCCCGAATCGCGCACGCTGATCAACACCTCCTCTTGCGTGCACGACACTTCCAGCCCGATGACGCCGTTGGCCGGCGTGTACTTGACGGCGTTGGTCAGCAGGTTGGCGATCATCTGCCCCAGGCGCGTGGCATCGGCGTCGAGCCAGATGGGCTGCTGCCAGTGCTCCACGAGCACCTTGTGGCCGGACTGCGCCGCCAGCTCGGCCACGCTATGCAGGGCCGCTTCCACCACGGGCGCCAGCTCCACGCTGGCGCGGCGCAATTCCAGGCGCCCCCGCGTGATGCGCGACACTTCCGTCAAGTCGTCGATCAGGTGCGTCATATGGCCCACCTGGCGACCCAGCACGTCACGGGCCCAGCGCAGCTGGGGGTCGTCCAGCTGGGCCAGGCGCAGCACTTCCAGCACATTGCGGATCGGCGCCAGCGGATTGCGCAGCTCGTGCGCCAGGGTCGCCAGGAATTCGTCCTTGCGCCGGTCGGCGGCCGCCAACTGCTCGTTGAGCACACCGGCTTCCTTGCGCGCCAGCTGCAGCTGCTGCTCGTATTTGCGTCGGTCGCTGGCGACAAAGGCGGCGATTTCGTCATAGCGCACGCCGTCATGCACACGCCGCACGGCATTGAACAGCATGGGGATGGATCGCCCCTGGCGCTGGCGCATGTCGAGCAAGATTTCCGACACGCTGCCCTGCACCTGCATCAGGGGCAGCCAGTGCGTCTGGTGAAACACGCGCCCGCCGATGGTCAGCAAGTCTTGCAGTTTCTTATTGCCGATCAATTCCCCTGCGCCATAGCCGAGCCAGCCGCAAAAGGTGGCGTTTGCCTGCACGATGGTGCCGTCGGCCGTACACAGCAGCAAACCGCAAGCCGCATGCTGGAACAAGGTATGAGTGTCAGGCAAGGAAGGCATCGTATCGCGCATTACAGATACAGGCCGTCAAGAAAGTGGCGGATGGCGCGGTAACTGGCATCAGGCACGCTCATATGCGGGCAATGGCCCACATTCTCGACCATCTGCAAGCTGCTGTGCGGCAACATTTCGCGCAAGTACTGCCCCACGGGTGGCGGCGCGATGAAGTCGTCGCTACATTGCACGATCAGGGCCGGCGTGCTGTTGCGCGGCAAGATGGCGCGGTGGTCGGATAAGAACGTGGCTTGTGCGAAATGCCGGGCAATGACGGGATCCGTGCGGCAAAAGCTGTTCACCAGGTCTTGTCCCAGCACCGGCTGCCCGGGCGCACCCATGATGGCCGGCGCCATGCTGGCGGACCAGCCCAGGTAATTGCTGTCCATGGCGGCCAGCAAGTCGTCGATATCGGCACGGCTGAAGCCACCCCGGTAGTCGGCCGCCTCGTCATCGATATAACAGGGCGACGGCGCCAGCATGACTTGCGCGGCGAACAGTTCCGGCTCGGCAATGGTCGCCAGCAAGGCGCTCATGGCGCTGACGGAATGGCTCACGCAAATCACGGGGCCGCCGCCGACGGCATGGATAACTTGCCGCAGATCGGCGCCATGCGCGTCAAGCCGCGCGTAGCTATCGAAATCATAGGCACCCAGGTCCGAAGCGCCGCTGCCGACCAGGTCGAACAGCACGGTACGGTAGTGGGGGCGAAACAATGGCTCCAAGTAACGCCACATGATTTGATCGCAGCCAAAGCCGTGCATGAACACCATGGTGGTTGCCGCGCCCGCCTGTGGCGCAGCGCTGTATTCGCTCACGCGGACATTGTTCCGATCTTCTATGCGCATGCCTTGAATATTTCCATGTGGAATGTAAATTAACTTGTTGCTAGCATCTTAGCATGCGCGATTTGGCCCTGGGCAACACCATTGGCGCTGGACAAATACCATGCCACGGCGGATAATGAGAACGATTCCCATTATCAAACTACCGGGCTTATGCCTGAATTTCCCTGTGCGCCCTGGTGGCGCACGCTGGCGGCAACAAGCCGGTTTCATGTTGAAGGTTTGTACCGCATGCGCGCTTTCTGGACTGTCATACACCGCTGGGCTGGCCTGACCATCGCCCTCTTCCTCATCGTCGCCGGCCTGACGGGCGCCGTCACCTCGTGGGATCACGAACTGGACGAATGGCTCAACGCCGATATCATGGACGCGCCGGGCCGCGGCCCCCTGCAAGCGCCGTTTGCGCTGGCGCACAAGGTAGCTGCGGCCGACCCGCGCGTGGAAGTCAATTACATGACCCTGGGCCTGGAAGAAGGCCATGCCGCCGCCTTCATGGTGCGTCCGCTCACCGACCCGAGCACAAACAAACCGTTCGTGCTCGACTACAACACCGTCTACATCGACCCCGTCACGGCGCACATCACGGGCACGCGCGATTCGACCGCCATTTCCCTGTCGCGCCGCAGCCTGATGCCGTTTTTGCGCCATCTGCACTACAGCCTGCACGTGCCCGCCTTCTGGGGCACGGATCGCTGGGGCTACTGGCTGATGGGGAGCGTAGCCCTGATCTGGCTACTCGACAGCATGGTGGCGTTCTATCTGACGACGCCGCGCCGTTTACGTGAACGGGCTGACGCGCCGCGCCACCGCGACGCCGCCAACTGGTGGCAGCGCTGGAAACCGTCGTGGGTGGTGCGCTGGGCGGCCGGCGGCTACAAGCTCAATTTCGATTTGCACCGCGCGGGCGGCCTGTGGGTGTGGGCCATCATCCTCGTCGTGGCGTTCACCTCGTTCTCGCTGAACCTGTACCGCGAAGTGTTCTATCCCGTGATGTCGCTGGTATCGACCACCACGCCGGGCCCATACGAAACGCAGACGCCGGCACCGTACGGCACGTATATCAAGCCTGTGATCGGCTTCGAGCAGGCCGTAGAGATCGCCAAAAAACAAGCCGTGCAGCGCGGCATCACGGCGCCCATCGGCGGCATTTATTATGGCGGCAATTATTCCTTCTACAACGTCTCTTTCTTCGACCCGGCCGATGAATTCGGCGCGGCCGGCATGGGCCTGTCGAACCTGTACGTCGATGGCATGGACGGCAGCATCATCGGTCAGCACAAGCCGTGGGAAGGCACGGCGGCCGACGTCTTCGTGCAACTGCAATTCCCCTTGCACTCGGGCCGCATCCTAGGCCTGCCGGGACGCATATTGATGTCCTTCATGGGTATCATGGTCGCCATGCTGTCGCTGACGGGCATCGTCATCTGGGAGCGCAAACGGCGTGCGCGCCGTCTGCAGGCGAAGAGCCATTGAAGTCACCTGAGGCAGCGTTTCCATAACGGCGCAGGCGGATTCACTCAGTCTGCGCGGCACACCTTGCCACCGGCCTGAGCACGCGCAACGCGCAACGAATAGCGGTCATCGCACCTCCACACTTTGCTACCCAATAGCCGGCACATGCCGGCTGTCTGCGCTGCGCGCTTTCCGTACGCGGCCCGGCCAACGCCATCAAATGCAGTTTACTTGCAATAGCATTGCGCGCAAGCTACTATTGCAACTCAATTGCATTTACATGTTCGCGCTGCGCCTGCGTCCAGCGCCAGCACCAGCACCACATTCCGCCTTTTTTAGAGAGTCCTATGCACTATCACGTATTCGCAGCTGCCATGCTGGCCACTGCTCCACTCGCTTACGCAACGGACGACATCACCCTGCAAACCATCAAAGTCCGCGCAGACCGGCCATCGACCATCGACAGCGTCGTTTTGGTCGAGAATGTGCAGGCCCAAAACAGAACGCTCGGCGGCATGCTCGAGCATGTCTCGGGCGTGCAAAGCAGCGCCTTCGGGCCGAATTCCGGCGCACCGGTGATACGCAGCCTGAGCGGAAGCCGGGTACAAATCCTGGAAGACGGCCAGTCCATCCTCGGCATGAATGCGCTCAGCGGTGACATCAACATCCCTTTCGATTCGCTCTTCGTGCACAGCGTGACCGTGAACAAATCGTCGGATAGCGTGCGTTTCGGCGGCAATGCGATTGGCGGCAGCGTCGACGTCGATTCCGGCATCATTTCCAGGAAAATGGAGGCCAGGGAAAAGGACCTGGAATTTATACTGCGCAAGGGCTTCAACGATGCCAACGCCCAGGGCTTGCGCATGAACTTCAACGATCAACAGCACTTCTCGACCAATCTGCAGATGTCATTCCAGAAAATCGGGCATTACGATATTCCGGGAAACAGCAAGGCCGGCGCTTGCAACAGCCAGCTGTTCCCCTTGCAGGGCGGCGTGAATACCTTTTTGGCCGACAGTTGCCAGAAAGAAGCGAGGATCCAACAGGTCTACAACAAGGCTTCGCAGCCCTTTATCGACCAGTTCATGACAGAAAATCCGGACTGGGCGGACGGTGATTTTTCCTTCTATACCAATAGCCCGACGTCCGTCTGGCAGCGCAAAACCTACGTCAATCCGGCCAACCCCGCTTACGTGCCGGGCACGCCATCGATGACCAAAAACAAGATCAACAAGGACGTGACCCCCGATTACCACGGCACCCTGGGCAACAGCTATGCCAGCAACTCCCACCTTGCCGTCGGCACGACCTACTTTTTTGATCGTGGCTACGTGGCCGTTAGTCTCGATTCCAAGGAAAGCGAGTATGGCATCCCTGGATTTTCCATGGAAAACAAGTCGTTCGGCGCGAATCATGACGAGGGGCTGCCCATCGGTGTGGTGATCAAGCAGGATAAATATGCGCTGGAAGCCAATCTGCTCGCCCCTGCGGCCTACGTTGAAAGCGTGCAATTGCGCGTTTCGCGCTTGAACAATGCGTCGGGAGAACGTCTTGGCTCCACCAGAGCGAATGACTACCGGTTTGACACCAATCAAGCCGAGATCCTGCTCGCGCATCGGCGCGCGGGGGCATTGAGCGGCTTGCTTGGTTTGAGCCATAAAGCCAGGGATATCGCCGGTACCGGGTCGCAACTTTACCTTCCCGATGCGAGCACAGCTAGCCGCGCGCTGTTCGTGAAGGAGAGCCTCGACTTCGACTGGGCCACCTTCGATGCCGGCTTTCGCCATGAAAAAGTGGACCACGAGATCCGCAAGAGCGGATTCAAGACGTCGAGAAATGCGAGCAATTCCAAACTCGAGGACAGGGCGTTCAGCCTGAACAGCTATAGCCTGGGCGCCTCGGCCAAATTTGGCCAGCTTTTCGGTGCAAAAATGCGCTATGCATCCTCGGAAAGAGCACCCGATGTCAATGAGTTGTATGCGAGCAATCGGCACTATTCGATCCTGGCCCAGGAAGAAGGAAACCAGAATTTGAAGGCCGAGCGCGCGAGGAATACCGAACTCACCGCCCTGTTCGGCAATCGCGGCTTTACCATGTCGGCAACCGGCTACGTCATGAAGTACGAGAACTATCTCTACCTTGGCCACTCGGGGATGCAGACGGCAAATCGCCTGCCATTGAAGTATTGGAAGCAGACCGATACGACGGTCAAGGGATTCGAGATCGACGTATCCCAGGTCATTCAGCTGGGCGGCTACGGCAAGCTGAACATCTCAGCATTTGCCGACTTGGTCAAGAACAAGGCGGACAATCCGGACAAGCTGCGCGCGCACAACGACGGCGAGTATCTGCCCAACATGCCAACCAATCGCTACGGCGCGAATCTGCTGTGGGAGAACAAGGGGTGGAAGGCCAGGGTTTCCAGCACCTATTACGACAAGCAGAAGTACCTGGGGAAAAGCGTCAGCGAGGAAGTGCCGCTCGATGGATACAACATGGTGAACTTCCAGGTGAGCCGCGAACTCCAGGTGCCAAATTCGCCGTTTGCAGGTATCGAAGTGTTCATCAGCGGCACCAACCTTCTTGATGACGATGCCAGGCCGCACAATTCCCCACTGAAGTACATTGCGCCATTGCCAGGCCGGGGCTTCCAGCTTGGATTGAGTGCCAGGCTTTAAGGCACGGTGTCACCCCGCTCGCGCTGCACCAGCGCCAGCAAGCTGTCGCCCCGGTTGCCATCGCAGCAGACGGCCACGCCATCCGTGAAGTCAGGCGCCGTCAAGCGCGTCAGGACGCTGCCGGGCGGCATTTCTAGCGCCAGCCGGGCACCCCGCTCCCACGCCAGGCGCGAGGTAGCGGTCCACTGCACGCGCTGCGCCATGTTGGCGGCCAGGCTGTCGCGGATGCGGGCCGGGTCGAACAGCGCGCGCGCCGCGCTGCTGCTCAGGTAGACGAGCGACGGGCGGCGCACGGCCACGCCGTCGAAGGCGGCGCGCAAGTCCAGCGCGGCGGCGTCCAGCAGCGGGCAGTGCGACGGCACGCTGATGGCCAGGCGCCGCGCCTTGCTGGCGCCGTGCGCCAGGGCCAGCGCCATCACCGCTTGCAGAGCGGGCTCGCTGCCGGCAATGGCAATCTGGCGCCGCGCATTCAGGTTGGCGATATACACAGGCGTTGCGGCGCCATGCACCTGGGCCAGCAATGGCTCCAGTTGCGCCTGATCAAGCCCGATGATGGCCGCCATGCCGTAGCCGACCGGGTACGCCTGTTCCATCAGTTGCCCGCGCCGCGCCACCAGACGCAGGGCATCCGCATAATCGAGCGCCCCGGCCACGACGGCCGCCGCATACTCGCCGATGGAAAAGCCGGCCACCATGTCGGGTGTCGCGCCGCGCGCGGCGAGCGAGCGCGCCATCGCCACGCCGGCGATCAGCAGACACAGTTGCACGGCCCCAGTCGAGGCCAGCGCACAAGCCGTGTCCAGTGCCAGCGGATCTTGGCCCAGCACGCCCGCCGCTTCAGCCAGGGCCGCCGCCACGGCCGCATCGTCCGGCAGCGCATGCAGCATGCCCGGATACTGGGCGCCCTGGCCCGGAAAGGTAAATACCACGCTCATACAAGCTCCCATGGCGCGGCCGTCAACACTGGGCCATGATCCGTCTTGAGCAGAATCTTCGCACGCCCCGCCGCCCACTCGGCATACGCAAAGCCGCCAATGCCCGTGTCGATCTGCAAGTCCAGACGGCACGCCGTGACACTTGCCGCAATGGCGCGCAGCGCGTCGGCCTGGGCGGCGTCCGGTGGCGCGGCGATGCGCAGCACGAGATCGAGGTCGCTGTCGGCGCGCAGCACGGGCAAGCCGCTGGCCAGCGCGAAGCCCACGCCGCCCGTCGGTCCCCAGGCCCAGCCTGTGGCGTCGAGCAAGGGCGCCACCTGCCGCAGCGCATCGAGCGCAGTACAGGAAACACCAGGCTCCGGCGCGCGCGCCAGCCGCGCCAACCGCGCCAACATTTCCGGCGTCACCCGGCGCAAGACGGCGGCTGCCTCCACTTCGCACGCATACCGCTCGCTGCGCAGCATGCCGCGCAAGCCCACGGGGATGCGTCCGGACACGCAGCTGGCGCGCCGCACCACCAGCGGCGCCGCCTGCAGCCAGGCCGCGTCAAGCCAGGCGGGCATGGGACTATCTTCCGGCAGACCGGACGCCCACAGCAAATCATGCGCGCGGAAATCCGGCATCAGGCCGCCACCGCCTTGACGGCAAAGAACGGCAAAGAGCTTCCCGGCGTACAGCCCAGGCCCGTATGAGACGTACCCACCTTGAGCGAATGGCATAACGCCAGCAGTGCGGTTCCCTCAATGATCATGATGTGTCTCCTGCATAGGAATGGAATGACTTGATGTCTACTCTATTGGTGCATCTGCTCCCTACCACTGCTGCCCTAGTATCTCCCTGACCCTGCCCGAGGCCCGGCGGTGCGGCGCACCCAGGCGGCTGGAAAGATCGTGCCCTGGGTCGGCGCGGATGTCGGCCAGCGCCGCCTGCAGGCTATCCTGCACCTGCGCCAGATCAAGCTCTGACGGCGCGTCCGGCTGCGCCACCTGCAAGGTTTGCCACAACAACCCCAGGGTGGCGTAGTTGCGGATGTCGTAGGCCATGGGCGCGATGGTCTCTGCCAGCGCTTCCAGTGCCTCCACCGTGCGCAAGGTGATGCGCGCCGCCGACGCCTTACCCATCGCGTGCACCATCACTTGCGGATCATCGAGCGCGATCAGGCGGTTGGCCTGGTAGCCGTGCGCAAGAAAGGCGCCCGACATGGCCTTGCCGACGATCAGGCCGATCACGGGATGGCCGGCCAGACGCGCCTCGGCATAGGCTCCCGCCGCGCCGGCCAGCGCCTGGTGGATGCCGTACGCTTCTTCGCGCCGGCCGTAGGCCTGGCTGGCCACGTCGATGACGGCGACGATGGGCCGTTTGACGGCCAACTCGTGGTCCTCCAAAACTACCTGCTGCACGGCGCGCGCCAGCCGCCACGCTTCGACCAGGCCGATTTCACCCGTGCGCGCCCGCACAAAACGGTTGTCCGGGTCGGGCAGCACGGCCAGGTAACGCGCCGGCTCGCCCGCCAGCGGCGCGTCCACCACGCGCACGGAAGCGGGATAGCCGTCCAGCGGTGCAGTGCTGTCGGTCAGGGCCGCCAGCCAGATGGCGCCTCGGCTGGTATCGGTGATGGCGTTCATGCTGCGACTCCTTTGCTGTAGCTGGCACGCACGGCGCCTGCCGTGGCTTGCGGGCCGGCGTCCACTTCCGCCAGGCGGGCCAGGAAGACGTCTGCCTGGCTGCTGCGGTGCTGCGCCGGCAGGCCGCGCCGGAACAATTCGGCCACGGTGGCGCGCATCTGCGCCGTATCGTCTGCCACATAGGCGTCGGCCAGGCCACTGTGAAAGCGCTGCTCGCCGCCCGTCAGGCTCCAGATGAACGGTTTGTTGCGCGAGTCGAATTCGTCCACGCCAGCCTCCTGCTCGATCACGGCCGGACCATTCAGGCCCAGGCGCGCCTCGCGCGTGACCACCAGGTAGCTGCACAGGCCAGCCGCGATCGACATGCCGCCGTAGCAGCCGACGGTGCCGGCCGTGATGCCGATGACAGGCTGGTAGCGGCGCAGGTCGACGATGGCCGCATGGATATCGGCAATCGCCGCGAGGCCCAGGTTGGCTTCCTGCAGGCGCACGCCGCCCGTTTCGAACACGATCACGGCGCGCGTCGGCACGCCCTGGCGGTTGTCGCGCGCCGCCAGTTCCAGCGCGCCGGCGATTTTTGCGCCGCCCACTTCGCCCATGCTGCCCCCCTGGTAGGCGCCTTCGATGGCCAGCACCACGGCCGGCTGGCCGTCGAACAATCCCTTGGCCACCACCACGCCGTCATCAAACTGCGCCGTCACGCCCTGTTGTGGCAGCCAGGGCGAAGCGATGCCGCAAAACGGATCGAGCAGTTCGCGCATGCTGCCCGCATCCAGCAAGGCCCGCGCCCGGCTGCGCGCCCCCCGTTCGATGAAACTGTCGCGCTCCAGCAGTTCTTGTAATGTGCTCACGCCGCCCTCCCCGCTTGTAATTCTTCGTAGGCTTGCTCGATGCGCATGCGCACCACGCCCGGCGTGGCGCCGCAATCGTTGATGACGATGCTGGCCGCCGGCAGCGGCTCGCCGCCGAATACGCGCTGCAGGAGCGCATCCCAGACAGCGCCCTTGCCGTCGACGGAGGTGTTGACCATGATGCGGGTCACGCCATCGTCGCCGGGCTGCAGCAGCACTTCCAGGTCGCCCGAACCGACCACGCCGGCCAGGGCGCGCCCTGCCGCCGGCTGCCCGGCCGGGAATGTATAGTCACGCGTTTCCATGCGTTTCTCCTTCTGTCAATCGATCCAGGAACAGGGTGGCCGCCAGCAGGTCCGCCGCGCCGCCCGGCGACACGCCGCGCGCCAGCGCCACCGCTTCCAGCGCCAGCAGCGCCTGCGACCCGGCGGCAGTGGCCGCGCCGCCGGCGGCCAGCACCTGGGCAGCCCCCGTTTGCAGCGCCTGCAGGGCCGCCTCGCCGCCGCGCGACAGCACGCAGGTATCGTCCAGCTGGCTGATAATCGCCAGCAAGGCATTCAGGCGCGCCGTCGTTTCATTGTCGCCGCGTGCCCGCGAGGCGTGCAGTTGAACCAGTCCCACACCGGTCACCAGGGGAAATCCGGCGCGGGCCTGGCCGCGCGCGCCTTCGACCCGATACCGGCGGCAGGCCAGCTCGCCCTTGTTGCCCGTCTCGCCAGGCGCGCTGCGATCGTGCAAACGCGCCAGCGCACCGGCCCGCGCCGCCACGGCTTTTGGCGCCAGCGACGCGCCGCGCGCGCCCTGTTGCGCCGCCGCCGTCACCAGCAGGCCCAGCGCCCAGATGGCGCCCCGGTGCGTGTTCACGCCGCCCGTGGCCGCCAGCATCAGCACCTCGCCATCGCGGCCGATGGCGCCAATGCGCTGGCGCAGGCCGTCGTCATCGTCGTCATCGTTACCGTCCCAACCCGCTTGCGCCATGGCGGCAAACACCGGCTGCAGCGCGCACGCGGAATGGCACATCAAGGCCCAGTTCAAGTCCGCGTGGGCGCCACGGCTGCGCAAATCGACCAGGCCCGGTTTCGGCGTCAGAGTCACTTCATCGAGCAGCGCCTGCAGCACTTGCCGCGCCAGCGCGGAGCAGCGCTGCCGCACCGGCATGGCGCTAGTCATCATCATCGTCGTCATCGTCATCGTCGTCACTACCAGCTCCTGAACTTGGCGGGGGGTTGATACAGGCCGTCGGACCATTCGACCAGGTCGGCGATGCTTTTCGCGGCTAGCAGCGAGCGGCTGGCGGCACCGCGCTGCACGCCGATATCCTCGGGCAGCGCGATCAAACCGTCGGCGCGCAATTTGGCCGTGGTTTTCGGGTCGTGGCGCAGGCCGATGGGCGTCACGCCGGCGACCGCCGCCAGCATGGCCTTGCGCTCGTCGAGCGAACGGGCCTTGTACAGATAGGCGATGCCCTCCTCCGTCAGCACGTGGGTGACGTCGTCGCCATAAATCATCACGGGCGCCAGCGGCATGCCGCTGGCCTGGCCCACGGCCACGGCATCGAGCGATTCGACAATCGTCGGCTGGCCGCCATCCTGGAACGTTTCGACCATTTGCACCACCAGCTTCTTGCCGCGCGCGAGAGGATCGTCCGTCTCGATCAGGTCCAGCCAGGCGGGTGTCGGGTGGCGCCGGCCGTGCGGATCGTGGCCCATGTTGGGCGCGCCGCCAAAGCCGGCCAGGCGGCCGTTCGTCACGGTCGAGGAATTGCCCAGGCCATCCATCTGCAGGGTGGCGCCGATGAACAGGTCGACCGCGTACTGGCCGGCCAGTTGGCACAGGGCGCGGTTCGAGCGCATCGAGCCATCCCTACCCGTGAAAAACACGTCGGGCCGCGCGGCCGCATAGCCTTCCATGCCCAGCTCCGCGCCGAAGCAATGCACGCTCTCGACCCAGCCAGTCTCGATGGCCGGTATCAGGGTCGGATGGGGATTGAGCACCCAGTTGCGGCAAATCTTGCCCTTCAAACCCAGTTGCTCGCCATACGTGGGCAAAATCAGCTCGATGGCGGCCGTATTGAAGCCGATGCCGTGATTGAGCGACTGCACCTGGTGTTTTTCATACACGCCGCGGATCGCCATCATGGCCATCAGCACGTGCACGGGCTTGATCACGCGCGGGTCGCGGGTAAATAATGGCTCAATGAAAAAGGGCTTGTCGGACTGCACCACGAAATCGATCCACGAGCCGGGCACGTCGACCCTGGGCAAGTCGCTGACATCATCGACGATCTGGTTCACCTGGGCGATGACGATGCCGTCGCGGAAAGCCGCCGATTCCACCAGCGTGGGCGTGTCTTCGGTGCTGGGGCCAGTGTACAGATTGCCCTGGCGGTCTGCCATGTAGCCGGCCACCATGACGACGTTCGGCGTCAGGTCGACGAACAGGCGCGCATACAGCTCGATATACGTATGGATGGCCCCCACTTCAAGCAAGCCATCCTGCAGGAACTGGGCGATGCGCAGGCTTTGCGTGCCGGCAAACGAAAAATCGAGCTTGCGGGCGATGCCCCGTTCGAACAGGTCCAGGTGTTCAGGCAGGCTGACGCTGGGCATGATCAAGTGCAGATGGTTGATCTTGTCAGGATTGACCTGGGTCAACATGCGGGCAAGGAAATCGGCCTGCTTCTGATTATTGCCTTCGAGAACAACGCGGTCGCCCGGCGCGAGCAAGGTTTCGAGCACGGCGACCATGTCGCCCTGTTGCAGCACGGGACCGTTCGCGTAATGGCGCACGGCGTCGAGGCGGCGGCGTTTCTCGGTGCGCCGCGTGTCCCATTGTTTCTGCCGCTGCGCTGGCGCTGCTGTGGCGGTTGACATCATGCCTCCGGATGAGCTATCGAAGCCTAACGATAGAACGAAAACGGCGCCGCGACAATCAAGCTGCTACCATATTCATTACTCTGAAGTGAATGAACTCACGATAATCACGGTGATCATGGCTATCAATGAAGAAATTACCCTGAAAAAGCTGGAAGTTTTTCTCAGCTTTATGGAATTGAACAAGCTGGCGAGGGTCGCCGATGCGTTGGGCCAAAGCACCGTCAGCGTGCACCGCGCCCTGCACTCGCTGGAAGACGGCTTGCGCTGCCCCCTGTTCAAGCGCGAGGGACGCAGCCTGATCCCGCTGCATGCGGCCTACACCTTTGCCGAATCGGCGCGGCGCGCGCTGGCCGAATGCGAGGAAGGCGTGCGCAAGGTGCGCGAAATGTCGGGCATCAACCCCGTGCGGCTGAAGATCGGTTCGCTATATTCCTTGACCTTGCACTGCATCCCGCAACTGGTAATCGCCCTGAAGCTGCGCCGGCCCGGTCTCGACATCGACCTGACCCTGGGCTCGAACCGCGAACTGCTGCAAAGCCTGGCTGACGGCCGCCTGGACGCCATCATCGTCGGCGTGCAGGAGGAAGAACGACATGCCGGACTGGTGGCGGTGCCGCTGTTCCAGGACGACGTCTACCTGGCCGCGCCGCTAGCCTCGCCCTATGCGGGGGCCGCATCGGTGGACTTGCGGCAACTGCGCGATGACAAATTCGTCACGCTCAACGAAGGCTTTGTCACCTCGCAAAGCTTCAACCATGCATTTGAACTGGCGGGATTCGTGCCCGACACAGCCATGCGCGTGGGCGATATCTTCTCACTGATCAACCTGGTCAGCGGCGGCCTCGGCTACAGCCTGCTGCCCGGCAGGGTGCGCGCCTTCAGCTCGCGCATCGAACTGCTGCCGCTGGACGCGCGCTACGGCTCGCACCAGCAAATCACCCTGCTGATGCTGAGCAGCCGCGAGCGCGACCCGAATTTGCTGGCGCTGGCGGCGGAGTGCAGGTTGTATGGGCGGGGCGAGCCGGCTTTACCCAAGACTTTGACTTGATATCTAAACGATGGAAAAGCAAACCAGGGCCCGAACCCTCAACCCGGGCTCCACGGGCCCAGCGGGCCTGAAAAATGCCCAGCGAATGGGCAGACCCTGGCGCGCGGGCGCAGACAGTACGAATGTACGGCAAGCCCAAGCAACGCAGCCATGGGTATTTTCTCAGACCCGCGATCCAGGCCCACACTTAAATAGCACTATCCCAAGGCGCCGACAACCTGACCGCGCAATTGATCAAGCCCACCATCGAGTAGGTCTGCGGAAAGTTGCCCCACATTTCGCCCGTCACGGGATGCGTGTCTTCCGACAGCAAACCCAGGTGGTTGCGCGCCAGCAGCATCGTTTCGAAGATCTTGCGCGCTTCATCCTTCCTGCCGATACGGGCCAGGGCGTCGATGCGCCAGAAGGTGCAGATATTGAAGGCTGTTTCCGGCTTGCCGAAGTCGTCGGGCGCCTCGTAGCGGCGCATGTAGGGGCCGTCACACAGCGACGCTTCCAGCGCATCGACGGTGGCGATGAAACGGGGGTCCATGGGGTCGATGAAATTGACTTCCGCCATCAGCAAGACGGAGGCGTCCAGGTCGCGCCCGCCCAGGCTTTCCGCGAATGCCTGGCGTTCCTCGCTCCACGCTTCGCGCAGCAGCCGTTCGCGGATCAGCACGGCGCGGCTGTTCCAGTGCTCGGCCCGGTCCGGCAAGCCCAGCTTATGCGCAACTTTCGCCAGGCGGTCGCAAGCGGCCCAGCTCATCAGCATGGACGAGGTGTGGACGCGCGCCCGCGTGCGCAACTCCCACATGCCCGCGTCCGGCTCCGCATGCAGCCGGAATGCCTGGTCACCCACGGCTTCCAGCGCGGCAAACTCGGCCTTGCCGGCCCGGTGGAACAAGCGGTGATCAAGAAAAGCTTGCGCCGCACCCAGGACGATGTTGCCGTACACATCGTGCTGGAAATGTTCCTGCGCCTGGTTCCCAACACGCACGGGGCCGTTGCCCCGGTAGCCGGGCAAGTGGGCTAGCGTGGATTCGGGCAACTGTTCTTCCAGGCCGATGCCGTACAGGGGCTGGATGTGGCCGCCCTTCGAGCGGGCCACGATATTCGTCAGCCAGCGCAAATACTCTTCCATCGTGCCCACTTCGGACAGGCTGTTCAGCGCGCGCACGACAAAGAACGCGTCGCGCAGCCAGCAATAGCGGTAATCCCAGTTGCGGCTGCTGCCCGGCGCTTCCGGGATGCTGGTGGTCATGGCGGCGATGATGGCGCCCGTGTCTTCATATAAAGACAGTTTTAAGGTGATGGCAGCGCGGATGACCACGTCCTGCCATTCCAGCGGCACGGCCAGGCGGCGCGTGTAGGTGCGCCAGTAATTGATGGTTTCCTTTTCAAAGATGCGCGCCGTCTCCTCAATGCCGCCGGCCAAGGTTTCATCGGGGCCCAGCAGGAAGTTGGCCGTGCCGCCCAGCACGAAATACGTTTCACTCAATACATAGTTGAGCGATACATCCGTGTTCAGGCGCAAGGTCTGCTCCGGTCCTACATAGCGGATGTGGTGGCTGCCCTGCGTGATCTGCGGCGCCAGCTTGCCCCAGTCATAGCGGGGACGCAGGCGCACCCGGATGCGCACGGCGTGGTCGAGCGGACGCACGCGGCGGATCAGCATCAGCGGGCGAAACATGCGGTCGCGGCTGAGGAATCGGGGCGCGAAATCCGTGATTTCCACGCCGCGCCCCTCGGTGTCATACAGGCGCGTGCGCAGCACGGCCGTGTTCGGCTCGTAACATTGCTCGCTGCGCGCAAAGTTTTCAATGTCGATGGCCCACACGCTGCCGTTTTCCGTCTCGTCGAGCAGGCGGTTGAAGACGGGATCGCCGTCGAAGCGGGGCAGGCACGACCAGACGACCTGGCCCGCCTGGTCGATCAGCGCGCTGAAGGCGCAATTGCCCACCACGCCGCAGTTCAGGGACGCTTGCGCGGAAGGCGGGCTGGCTTGCGGCGCATGGGCGCCGCTGGGGGTATCGTAAAGGGTCGTCATAGGCTACTCCTTGAAAGCGAATACGGACGCGGCCAGCAGCGTGGCGCGCAAGGCGCCCGGGCTGGCCAGGCGCAGGGTGGCGGCGCTGGGGCCGCTGCCCACTTTCACGCCCTGCCCGCCAACTTGTTGTACAAAGGCAAAGCCTGCCTCATCTGTGGTGTCGTCGCCCGCGAACACGGGCCGGCGCCCGGAAAACGGGGTTTCGCGCAGGAAGGCGGCGATGGCGCCTCCCTTGTCCGTGGCGGCCGGTTTGGCTTCCAGAACCATTTTGCCATGCAACAGCAACACCCCGGGGCACGCTTGCACAGCATCGCTCATTTCCTGCACGCACAGCTGCTCGAGTTCAGGCGCCAGCCGGTAATGCAGGGCTACGGCGCCCCGCTTCTGTTCCACCAGCAAACCGGGGTACATCGCCGCCAGTGCCCGGGCGCGGGCCAGCGCGGGCGACACGTCAGGCGTAGCCGCCACATGCAGCGCGCCATCGGCGCCGCGCCGCTCCACGCCATGCACGCCCGCCACCGGCAAGACCAAGGGCGCCAGCATGGCATCGATCTGCGCCACGGGACGCCCGGAAATGAGGGCCAGCGCGCCGCCATGGCGCTCGGACAGCAGCGCCAGCGCTTCGACCATGCCCGGCTCCAGGCGCACGCCATCGGGCGTGGGTGCCAGGTCGACCAGGGTGCCGTCGAAGTCGAGGAAGACGGCGCTGCCGGGCATGCTCAGCAGCTGCAACAGGGCTGCGCTATCGTCAGACATCTCCATCATCAAATTCCCTTGCGCCGCTTGATGCGGCTGTGGGCGTCGATCTTGGTCATGACCTTGTCGCGCTGGCGCAAGCGGGCCGCGTCCAGCAGCATGCGCCCGGCCCAGCGGTAGACATTGAAATGTTTCACACGTGCCCGCATGCTCTTCATGCGCTCGCGCTGTTCCACGGGCGGCATCACCAAGCCACGGTACAGCGCATCGGCACCCTGCTCGATGTGGTAAGGATTGATGATCAGCGCTTCATGTAGTTCCCGCGCGGCGCCCGTGAATTGACTTAGAACAAGTACACCCATCTCGTCGTCGCGCGCGGCAATGAATTCCTTGGCCACCAAGTTCATGCCGTCATGCAAGCTCGTCACCATGCACACCTCGGAAGCGCGGAAATAGCGCTGCAAGTCGTCCTGTCCATGGTGCTCGGCCTTCAGCAGGATGGGCACGTAATCGCCGCCGCCGAAGCGGCGGTTGATGCGCTCGACCATCTTGCGCACGCGCGCATCGAAACTTTGATATTCATCGAGTGAAGCGCGGCTGGGGGCGGCGATTTGCACAAACGTAAAATTGCCTACCATGCCGGGCTGCTGTTCCAGCATGCGCTCGACGGCCTGGAAGCGTTCGACGATGCCTTTCGTGTAATCGAGGCGGTCCACGCCGATGCCCAGCAAGTGGCCGGGTGCCACGCCCAGTTCGGCACGGATTTGCGCACGGCAAGTGGCCACGTCCGGCTGGTCGGGATTGTCGTCCGGCCAGGCGATGGAAATCGGATAATCCTCCACCTGCGTCATCTCGCCGCCATAGGAAATGGTCGACGCTTCCGGCTCAATGCGGGTTTCCAGGTAGCGATCCACCGTTTCCAGGAAATTCTTGCGGTGGAATGGCGTGTGGAAGCCAAGAATCGTGCTGCCCAGCAAGCCGTCGAGGATTTCCTCGCGCCAGGGGCAAATGCCGAACGATTCAGAGTTTGGCCAGGGAATATGCCAGAAAGTGATGATGGTCGCCTTCGGCAAGGCTTCGCGCACCATGCGCGGCAGCAAGGCGAAGTGATAATCCTGTACCAGCACGACGGGATTGTCCGTCTTCGCCTCGGCAATCACGGCTTCGGCGAAGCGGCGGTTGACCTTGACGTACTGCTCCCAGTCGGACGAGCGAAACACGGGGCGCACGTGGGCGATATGGCACAGCGGCCACATGCCTTCGTTAGCAAAACCATAGTAATAGCCCTGCTCTTCCTCTTCCGTCAGCCACACGCGGCGCAAGGTATAGCTGGGATTGTCGGGCGGCACGGGCACGTGGTCGAATTTATCCACCGTCTCGCGGTCGGCGGAACCGGCGCCATGCGCGATCCAGGTGCCGGAACAGGCGCGCATCACCGCTTCCACGGCCGTTACCAGGCCGCTGGCCGGGCGCTGCACCGCTATCCCATCTTCGGTTTTGGTGTGGATATACGGTTCGCGGTTCGATACCACCAGTACCTGGTCGCCTTGCAAGTCCGCTTCCAGCAAGGCGCGCAGCTTGTCCGGCGTCCAGTCGGACGACCAGCCGTTATCGCCCTGGCGTTCCAGATGGTATTCCTGCAGCAATTCGCGCAAGTCGCCGATCAGCGGCTGCATTTCCGGCGGCGGCGCGGGCGCGGCGGCGGGCGCCGTGGCGGCGGCCACTGCGCCATTACTTTTCGGCAGCAACTCGCCCCGCAAGATATCCTTCACAGCCGACAGCCAGCCGCGCCAGCTCAGGTGGGCCACGAAGACGGTCATCATGGAAATCAGCACGGCCAGCACGGCCAGGAAGGCAAAGATGAAACGCTTGGTATCGGTATTGCGGCGCTCGACAAAGCTCATGTCCTGCACCAGTACCAGGCGTCCCAGCTGGGACGCATCCTGCATGACAGGCGTTTCGCTGATGTGGACTTGCCCTTGCGGCAATTGCGCCAGGGATTTGTACAGGCCGCCCGTGGGCGGCGTGCTCCAACAGCCGATAGAGGCCGGGTATTGCGCGGACTGGTAGACGAGGTGGCCCGCATTGTCGCAAAAGCCGATGGCGATCAGGCGTTCGTCGCGCGTGGCGCCCTGGAACAGTTCGCCGATGCGGCTGGCATCTTGCGCGGGCAGGTATTCGATGAGCGATGGTCGGAGGGTTCCGGCGAGCAATTCTGCGCGGCTGTCGAGGTCGCGCACATACCAGCGCAGGGTGATATTGTCGAGCAGGGGTACCACAATATATGCAAACAGTCCCAGCACCAGGGCCAGCGGCAGGATAAAGCGCAAGGACATTCGGAGTGATCGTACTATCATCGTTTTCCTTTGCAAAAACAAAAAGCATGGCAAGTATGACTATGTTTTCCATGCGGCGACGCGCGTTTGCTTTCCGTAGTGAAACGTCAACGTGGCATGGCGCAGCGCAGCAATTTCTGCCAGTATCCACCTGGAGGCAGGTCTTATCCGTTCGGCAACGCACGCCCCCGCGACGTCATCTGCCCGTAAAATAGCCGCTTCCGATCTCCATCTCACCCATTTCAAGGAGTTTTCGCCTATGGATCTCAGCACGTTCCACTCGCTGATGGGAGGCCCGCTGCGCTCGGCGCTGACCGTGCTCGTTTCCGCGCTGCTCGTCACCCTGGTCGCCATCGTCGTGCACCGGGCCGGCATCGGCTTGCTGAAAAAACTGGCCAATGGCCACCCGTTCACCAGTAATGTCGCGCGCGTGGCCTTCCGCGCCAGCCAGCTGTGCATGATCGTCTTCGGCTTGCGCGTGGTGCTGGCCGGCGCGCCCGACGACACGCCGGGCCTGGTCGCCATGTCGCATCTCACCAGCGTGGCGCTGATCATCGCGCTGACCTGGCTGGCCATGCAATGCATCGAGTCGCTCAGCATCACGATTTCCCAGATCAATCCCGTCGATGCGGCCGACAACTTGCGCGCGCGGCGCAGGATTACCCAGGCCCGCGTGCTGACGCGCAGCGCGCACGCCATCGTCGTCATCCTGGGCCTGTCCTTCGTGCTGCTGACCTTGCCCGGCGCGCGGCAGATCGGCGCCAGCCTGCTGGCTTCGGCCGGCGTGGCGGGCCTGGTGGCCGGTATCGCCGCCCGCCCCGTGCTCGGCAATTTCATTGCGGGGCTGCAAATTGCGTTCTCTCAACCCATCCGCATCGACGACGTGCTGATCGTCAATGGCGAATGGGGCACGGTCGAGGAAATCAAGGGCACGTATGTGGTCGTGCGCGTGTGGGATGAACGCCGTTTGATCGTGCCGCTGCAATGGTTCATCGAAAATCCGTTCGAGAACTGGACGCATACCTCCTCGGACATCCTGGGCACGGTCTTTCTGTGGCTCGATTTCAGTATCCCGATCGAGCCGCTGCGCGCGGAATTGACGCGCATCTGCGCGTCCGCCACACAATGGGATGGCCGGGTCTGCACCGTGCAAGCGACGGATTCGAACGAGCGGGCCGTGCGCGTGCGCTTTCTGATCAGTGCGATAGATTCGGGTACGGCCTTCGAGCTGCGCTGCATCGTGCGCGAGCAGATGCTGGCCTTCATCACCACCCACTACCCGCACAGCCTGCCCCGCTTGCGCTCCACGCACGACCCCATCGAAGTGCGCGAGATGCAGGCGCAGAACGACAGTGTGTCGCTGTACAAGGTTGAGGGCTAGGCTTACAAACAAGGCTTAAAAAACGGTCACACCCTGCTGTAACGCTACTGGCGTAAATAAACACCGCTCTGCCCCTTTGTCACTGCTGTAAAGCAATGTTTTGTCAATCGCCCCTATGACGGGCGGAAATATTGTTAAGATCGTTAAAAACAGCAAAGAGAGAATCAATGAAACGAAGAAGCGTGCTGGGACTGGGCGTCTCACTGGCCCTGCTGCAAACGGGCTGCGCCACCGATCCGGCCAAGCTGGCGTGGGAAACGGCATTTGACGGCTTCATGCGCGATGGCCTGGCCCGCACGGAAACGCCGGGCATGAGCGTGGCCGTGGTGCGCGGCGAGCAAACCATCTTCGCGCGCGGTTATGGCTGGGCCGACATCCAGGCCGGCAAGAAGGCCGATGCCAACACGGTGTTTCATGTCGCCTCCGTCAGCAAGCTCGTCACGGCCACGGCCGTCATGATGCTGCTGGAACAGGGTGCCTTCCAGCTAGACGACAAGGTGGCGGCCTATCTGGACTTCCCGCTCATGCATCCGAAGTTTCCCGATGTGCCCATCACCTTTCGCCATTTGCTCAGCCACACCTCGGGCATTTCCGATGCCGTGTACGACAAGACCGCGGCGTTTGCGGTGCAGGGCGATCCGCGTCTGCCCCTGCGCGACTTCGTCAAGGGTTATCTGTCGCGCGGCGGCGCCTGGTATGACGCGGACCTGTCGTTTGCCGCCCGGCCAGGCACGGAATGGCGCTACAGTAATGTGGGCATCGCCCTGCTCGGTTATCTGGTGGGCCGTTTGAACCCCGATGGCCTGGACGCCTACGCGCACGAGCACCTGTTCGAACCGCTGGGCATGGACAGCACGGCCTGGAACCTGGCCGGCTTGCCCCGGCGCGCAGTCGTCGCCCAACCGTATGCGCACAAGGAACCGGGCCTGCAAGTGCTGCCGCCCGTCGGCTATCCCGACTGGCCCGCCGGCCTGCTGCGCAGCTCGGCGCATGACTTTGCCCGTTTCCTGGCTATCTTCAGCAATAGCGGCCGGGTCGATGGCCACCGCTACCTGCAAGATGCCACCCTGCAATTGTTTTTTTCCCCGCAAGCCGCCGCCGTCGCGCCTGCCGATGCGTCCGTGCGCCAGGCCCTGGTCTGGCTGCTGCGCGACGTCGACGGCAAGCCGCTGGCCACGCACAGCGGCGGCGACCCGGGCGCCGCCTCCGTCGTCTGCGTCGACCGCGCCAGCAGGACCGCCGTGCTGGCCTTCGCCAACGTCAGCGCCGACAAGGAGTTTCGTTCATTCCAGAAAGAAGTCGTGCTGCGCCTGCTGGCTCATGGGGGCAGCGGCGCGCAAGCCCGGTAGGCATGCCGCTTGTGTGAGCGGGCGCACGGTGGCACCCGGGCAAGAACGTATGCTGTGCTGGTCAAACTTGACACTCAACGAGGAGACCAGCATGACGAACCGCATCGGCAACAAGGACGTGGCGCAGCAGCGCAGCAAGAGTGAAAAAGCCCGCATCAAGGCACAGAACATCGCCAGCGAGGCGGTCAAGAAGGCCGAGGCCAGCGCCCGCTACCGCAATGCGGTGAAGGGCCAGCCCGTTCCCGGCACCTAGGCGCCGAACCAGCCGCGCAGCTTGTCGGCGGCGCGTTCCTTGACCTCGGCCGTGATGTAGGTGGCAACCGTGGCGACGGCTGCCGCCAGCACGGCCAGGTCATCCGCATAGCCGACCACGGGCGTGATGTCGGGAATCGCATCGATGGGCGAAATGAAATAGCCGAGCGCGCCGTAAATGGCCGTCTTGGCCCACAGCGGGGTATGTGGCTGCTGCGCCGCGTAATACAGCCACAAGGCTTTCTCGATGACTTCGCGTCCCGCGGTCTTGGCGAACTTGACGACCTTGTCCCAGAAGCTGTCTTCCGTGTATTTCTTTTCATACTGCTTGTCGGCCTGGGCGGCGTGGTCTTCTTCCAGATTCTTTTTTCTGCCAAACATCTGCTGCTCCTGTCTGCCGCGCACGGCGTTACGAATGCGCACCTTAGCATAACGGCGCGCCGGGTGTGCGGCGGGCAAGGTAGGCAATCACCATGGAAATAGCCACCACCACGGCGCGCGCCGCCGGCCTGCGCTACACGGGCGACCACCAGAACGGCATCGCCCGCCTGGGCCAGCCCGGCAAGTTCCGCTACCGCGACGCGGATGGCCAGCTCCTGCCCGATGCCGCCACCTTGATGCACATCAAGGCGCTGGCCATTCCCCACGCCGGGACGGACGTGGATCTGCCCGCGCGCTGCAGCGCATGCGCGAAGTGACGGGCGAAGATACACGGCGAAGGAGTTGCGCACCTGATCGGGCACCTTGCTAGCCGCGCTGGCCCTGCAGGCGTTCGAGCAAGTCGATTCCGAGGCGCAAGAGAAGACAACATCGTGCAAGCTGCCGGCGCTAGCGCCGGAAGAAGCGGCTGCAAGGGGCCGTTCAAGTCAAGCTTGGCGCCCAGGCTGGCAACGTGCCGACAGTGTGAGGGCATCGCTGCCGCAGACCGGCAAGGCGCCGTGGCCAGCTTCGCGCGCCACAGGCGACGGCGCGGCATCGCCCGTCTGCGCCTCGCCCGCAGTCATCACCGTGGCAGCCAGGGTCGAGAAGGTAAACAGGCAGATCAGCAGAAACGGCTTGTTCACGTGAATGGACTGGTCTGGCTTGGGCATCGCATACTCCGTCGGACTGGTTGGCTGTTACAGCATGAACACGATCATCGCGTGTTTCCGCAAGGCATACAATCAGACAGTTTCGACAAGATGGGTAGGACAACGCTGACAGCGCTCATCGCTAAAGACCCGTGTCGGCAGATTTGACACCGGCGCCGGTCCGTATCAGACAAGCCCTTGTTTTTGCGGCACAATTTATGCGGGAACGCTTCCTGCTTCACCTCTTGCCTGGGCACGCTTGGCGCCAGTCAACGGGGGAACGATCATGAGCTTTATTAAACAGGCGCTGCTGGCGCTGCTGCTATGCGCGATGTCTGTCGCGCACAGCAGCAGCATCGGCTACACGGCAACATCGCTGGGTGGCACGCAGTGGCGCTACGACTATACCGTCAGCAATACCACCCTGGCCGTGCCCATCGAGGAATTCACGCTGTTCTTCAGCGTGGGCCAGTACGCCAACCTTCACGACGTCTCCACGGCGCCGGGCTGGGACGTGCTGCTGGTGCAGCCTGATCCCGCCATTCCCGCCAGCGGTTACCTCGACGCGCTGGCGCTGGCGGGCGGCATCGTCCCCGGCGCCACGGCCACGGGCTTTTCCATCACCTTCGATTACCTGGGCGCGGGCAGCCCCGGCGCGCAGCCGTTTTCCATCCTCGACCCCGTCTCCTTCATCGAGCTCGAGGCGGGCAGCACGCAGCCGGCCGCCGTCGCCTTGCCTTCCACGCCCTGGCTGCTGCTGGCAGGCGTGCTGGCCGTCGCGTGCCGGCGCCGGCGCCAGCTGGCCGCCACCGCGCTGGCCACGGCCCTGGCGCTGGGCCTGTGCGCCTGCGGTGGGCCCGGCGATCCCACGCAGCCGCCCGCACCGAAAGTCATGCTGGCCGCCGCGGCGACTACCAGCGCCACCGTCCAGGCCGCTGGAGACTTCGAAGTGACGCAGCTGGAAAAAGTGGCCGAACAGCGCGTCAGCCGCACTGCCTGGGACTACACCTACCTCGTGCACATCCGCAACAACGGCCGCGCGGCGGCCAGCAATGTACAAGCCGTGCTGACCAGCGCGCCGGAAGGCAGCACCATTATCGATGGCAATGTGCTGGCCGGCAGCATCGACGCGGGCGCCACCGTCACGCCCGACGACACCATCATCGTGCGCATCGAACGCAACATCGCCTTCCAGAGCACGGCCCTGGCGTGGACCTTCAGCGCCAACGCCAGCATCGAACTCGATCCCGTGCTGCCCGCGCAAGTGGTGACGCTGTCGCTGGCCGAGCTGGGTTTTGCGGACGGCGCCGACAGCGTCAAAGTCAGCGGCGCCGTCACGGACGTGCTGCTGCAGGACGGCAGCCTGCGTTTTTCCACGCCCGGCGACACGGGCGTCTACCAGCACGCACAGTTTTCCCTCAGCAAGGGCAGCAGCGTCACCACCCTGAACCTGCTGATCCAGACGGCCCTGCCCACGAGCGTGGAAACCTATGTGGAGCCGGACGACGATGGCAACTTGCCCGCCACGGCACCCGTGCTGGCCATCACGGGGCTGGGGCCGAACAACCGCCTGCAGCCGGGCGCCCTGGCATTTCGCCTGGTGGGCGCCGCCCCCATGGCCTTGCAGGACGACAGCGACGGCTTGCTGTCCAGGCCGGACGGCGCGGCCGTCAGCCTCAAGCAGTATTGGGTTTTCGATGCCGCCAGCGGCACCTTCGGCATCAGCGCCACGGCCATGCAGCAATTGCTGGCATCCTTGCCCAACGGCAGCTACGACCTGACCCTCAATTTCGTCTCGCAGGATGGTGAATTCACGGCCAGCTATGCCTTGATCGTCGTCAAATCCTCCACCTCCCTGCAAGGCCAGCTGCGCACGCCGGCAGGCGGCAATGCCACGGGGCTGGCCGGCAAGAAGATGTTATTGGCTGGCTACAACAGCCACCAGCGCCAGGTGGCCGTGGTCGACGCCACGGGCGCCTTCCACTTCGATGGCGTGCTGCCCGACACCTACCAGCTGACCTTGAACGACCTGGTCCATCCGAACGTGGTCAGCGTCAGCGCCGTCGTCTTCGCCAACAGCAGCACCGTCAGCGTCGGCATCGTGTATCCGTACGAATCCGGCCTGGTCCAGCGCACCACCCCGACGCAGCGCTATGTGGCGGGCAGTGTCACGCAGGATGGCGCCGGTCCGCCCGCGCGCGCGGTGCCCGCCAGCTCCCGTGGCACGGGCGACGTCACGCCGCAGGCTGACGAGGGCAGCAAGACATTTACGGCCACGGCGGCCGCGCAAAACCAGACCATCACCTCGCCCGTCGCCTTCACGGTGCCCAAGGGCACGAAAAACGTGGGCGTGAAAATCACCGTCAGCACGGCCGAGTACCCCGTCTACACGACGGCGCAAAGCCAGTACAACGATACCTGGTCGTACGCCGTGACCGGTTTGCCCGGGGTCAACCTGGCCGCCACGGGCGCCGTCAACCAGACGCACTTCACGCAGGGCACCATCGTCAGGACAGAATGCGTCGACGTCAGCAAGCAAACCAAGGAGGGGGCTTTGACCCTGAGCGGCAATGTCAGTGCCACGAATATCGGCGACAGCGCCCTGGCCACCGTCACGAAGGTGGAGCTAAGTCTCGTGTGCAAGGGTTTGAAGGTGACGCAGGCAACATTCCTCTCGCCCAACAAGGCTGCCCAGCCCGTACTGCAGCCAATCAAGCTGACGGGCAATCTGGCGGGGCCGTATGTGTCCGTGTCGCAAGGCGCGGCCACGGCCACCCACACCGTGCCGCTGGAATTGCACTACACGCCGGCGGCCGCGACGATAACGGAAGTGAACATCGGCGTTTCTTCCGGCGGCGGCAATCCCGCCTTCAGCACGGAGAATTTATTGTCCCAGACCAATACCAAGAGCGCCGGCAAGGTAACAATCCCCAGCCTGGTGCTGCCCGCCTTTGCCGGCGCAAAACTCGACAAGAAGGCCGTCGTCACGCTGCGCCTGAAGGGCCGCATCGACAACACCGATGCCAGCTCCGACCCGGCCGAAGGGGGGCAAGTGGAGTTCAAGGGAAGCACGGCCTACATTCCCCTGTACCTGGCCAACAACGAGGCGGCGCTGGCGGCGCGGCGCTACGGCACGCGCGACGCGGGCGGCGATTCATGGGCCACGCGCCTGGCCATCGCCTGGCTGGCGGGCAAGGCGTACCGTTTCGACGACATCAGCGGCCAGCATGTGACGCAGACGGCGGCGGGCGATTCCATCCTCGGCCACCGCGGCCACAGCGACGGCCAGCAGATCGACTTGCGCTACGCGGACGGCGCGGGCGGCTACTCGGATGCGCTGGGCGGCCAAAACAATGGCGCGGCCATCCACCAATTGATCATCGACGCGAAAGCGGAAGTGCTGGCCAACCCCGCGCAAAAGCCGAAACTGGCAGCCCTGCTGGCGTGGATCGCGGCGAACCGGGCCATGCTGGCCCAGGAAGCGGCACCGGCCAGCACGCGTATCATCTACATCGGCCCCAGCTTCGTCAAGCTGGCCCTCGTCGACGGGCGTTTTTCCGCCGCGCCGACCGACAAGATTCCGGGCGCAGGCGCCTGGCTCAAGCCGATCAAGGTGCATATCGAAGCAGGACATCTGAGCCACTGGCACATCAGCATCACGGCCCATCCATAGATAGCGTCAGGCGGGCAAGTCGGACAGTTCCAGCTCCGAAAAACCCGCCCGACGCCGCGCTTCCAGGTTGAACGGCCCGCGCAGGGTGGGCGCTTCGTAGCGCAGCGCCAGTTCGGCATAGGTGGCACGCAATTCCAGGCCCCGCTGCTGGCACAGGTAGCCATACCAGCGGTTGCCGATTTCCACATGCCCCACTTCATCGCGCAGGATGATGTCGAGGATGGCGGCCGCCGCCATGTCGCCCGCCTGCGCCAGCTTGGCGCGCAGGGGCGGAATCGCGTCCAGGCCCCGCGCTTCCAGGGTGCGTGGCACCAGCGCCATGCGCGCCAGCACGTCGCCGCGCGTCTTGTCGACCATTTCCCACAGGCTGTCGTGGCCGGGGAAGTCGCCGTACGTGTGACCCAGCACCTGCAGATGTGCTTGCAGCATGGCAAAGTGCGTCGCTTCTTCTTTGGCCACGCGCAGCCAGTCCGTGTAGTACTCGGCCGGCAAGTCCGGGAAGCGCCACAGGGCGTCCAGCGCCAGGTTCATGGCATTGAATTCGATGTGCGCGAGCGCATGCACGAGCATGGCGCGCCCTTCCGGCGTGATCATCGAACGCCGCCCCACCAGGCGCGGCGGCACCAGTTCCGGGCGCTCGGGACGGCCCGGCACGGGGCCGGATGGCGCCAGCGGCGCCAGCGCATCGAGCGCCATTGGCGCTTCGGCCATGGCTGCCACCAGCGCCACCTTGGTGGCCGGGTCCGGTTCCAGCAGGCAGGCGAGCGCGGTGGCGCGCAATTCCGCTGGCGCGGTGGAGGTCGATGGGGATGGCTGCATGGGAATTCTTTCGTGCGTGTTTAGCGTTTACAATGAGGGGTGCAGTGTATCAAGTGCTTGCCCCAGCAGCCAGTCCAGCAGCGCCTGCACGCGCGCCGGCAGCGCGGCGCGCCCGCTGTGCACGAGGTAATACGCCTGCGGGCTGGCCAGGGTAAAGCCGCCAAATGGCAAGACCAGCTGGCCGCTGGCCAGCCACGGCTGTACCAGCTGGCGCCGGCCCATGGCCACGCCCGCATGGTGGATGGCCGCCTGCGCGCACAGGTCGGCGCGGTCGAAACGCAGGCTGCGCGCGGGCAAGTTCACCGCTGGCGCCTGCGCATCCAGCCACAAGCGCCATTCGGCGTCGGGCGCGCAGGCGGGCCAGGCCAGGGTGTCGTGCAACAGGGTCGCCCCTGACAAGTTTTGTGGCATTTCAAACAGGCCGTGTTCGCGCGCGTAGGCGGGGCTGCAGACAGGCGCCAGCCATTCATCCATCAGCTTGCGCGACGCCAGGCCGGGAAAGCTGCCATCGCCATACTGCAAGGCCAGGTCGACCTGGCCGGCGCGAAAGTCGACTGCATCATTGCCCACGCGCAAGTCAAGCGACAAGTCCGGATACTGCGCAGCGAACCCTGCCAAGCGCGGCAGCAGCCAGCACTGGGCGATGGAGGGGCGCGCATGCACGGTGACGCTGCCCGCCAGCGCATCGCCGCCGGCAATGGCCGCATGCAAGCCATCCCAGCCAATTTGCAGGGCGGCAAAGATGCGTTCGCCGTCTTGCGTCAGTTTTACTTGCCGCGTCAATCGTTCGAACAGGCGCAGGTCCAGGCTCGCTTCCAGCCGCGCGATGCGGTGGCTGACGGCGCTGGGCGTGAGCGCCAGTTCCTGCGCGGCCAGCGCAAAGCTTCCCTGCCGCGCCGCCACGAGAAACGTGTGCAGGTTGGCGAACTGGCTGGCCGTGAGCGTGGCCCTGAGCGTGGCACTGCGCGGCGCACCGGCCGGCATCAAGCGGCTCCGGCCGCCAGCAGCGCGCGGCCGCGCGCCACGTAGGCGGCCATTTCCTCTTGCGGCACCATGCTGCCGCCCGTGCCCCATACCAGGTGCGTGGCCGTTTCCAGGTGCTGCTGATATTGCGGCGCGGCCAGCACAGGCTGGATGCCCGCGAAACCGGCCACGGCGGACGGTTCCAGGCGCAAGCCTTGCGTTTGCTCAAGCGTCGCCAGCAAGCGGTACAGTTCTTCATCCGTGACGGTGGCGTAGCCGTCGATCAGCCGCTGCATGGCGCGCCCGACGAAGCCGGACGGGCGTCCCACAGCCAGGCCATCGGCGGCCGTGAGGTTGTCGATGCCGATCTCCTGCACGCTGATCCGATCATGCAAGCCCGTGTGCACGCCCAGCAGCATGCACGGCGAGTGGGTCGGCTCGACAAACACGCAATGCACGAAATCGCCAAACGCCAGCTTCAAGCCAAAGGCCACGCCGCCAGGGCCGCCGCCCACGCCGCACGGCAAGTACACGAACAAGGGGTGATCCGCATCCACCGCGACGCCGTTTGCATCGAACTGGGCTTTCAGGCGCTGGCCCGCCACCGCGTAGCCGAGGAACAGGTCGTGCGAGTTTTCATCGTCGACGAAGTGGCAGGTAGGGTCGTTCTCCGCCTGCCTGCGCCCCGCTTCCACGGCCACGCTGTAATCGGTCGCGTACTCGACCACGGTGACGCCATGGCTGCGCAATTTATCCTTCTTCCATTGCCGCGCATCAGCCGACATGTGCACGGTGGCGCGAAAGCCCAGGCGCGCGCTCATGATGCCAATCGACAAGCCCAGATTGCCTGTGGAACCGACGGCGATCGCATACTGGCCGAAGAATGCCCGCACGGCGTCGCTGGCCAGCAGGCTGTAATCGTCGCCCTCATTCAGCAGCCCGGCATCGAGCGCCAGCATTTCCGCGTGTTTCAGCACTTCATAGATGCCGCCACGCGCCTTGATCGAGCCGGAAATGGGCAAATGGCTATCTTGCTTGAGCCATAGCTGACCGATCGTCATGCCAAGCGCCGCCTGCATGCCTGGCAGCGGCACGACGGGCGACTCGATGACGCCGCCGCTGGCCTGCGTTTCAGGAAACGCCTTGGCCAGGTATGGCGCAAAGCGCGCCAGGCGCGCACTGGCGTCCGCCACGTCGGCCGCCGTCAAGCCCACATCATTCAAGGCCTCGGCCGCCGGCGCGATGGCGGGATTGAACCAGCTCAAGGGCTGCAAGGCCATCAATTCTGTAATCAGTGGAAATTTTTCGCGCAGCGCGGCGATGGCGGGAGTGGGCAGCATGGCAACCTCTTGAAGGAAGAAGCCATGATTAGACCGCATCCGGACGCCGCTGGCAAAGGATGGTTGATCAGGCAATGGGTGACGGGGGGTCATGTGTCCTGCCTTCGTCCTCCGCATGACATACCTGAATTAGCGAACTTCGATCACTGTAGGACGTGGACGGTATCGAATGCCGACAACGCGCATTTGTTTACCCTGAACTCCGCGATAGCTAAATTTAATTCTTCAATGCACTATCGATTAAAGAAAAAATTCCACAAAGGTACAAAAATAAGTTATCTTTAAGGCAAATAAAAGGAGACATTTTTCTCTTTTCTACTGAGGCAAAAATGCGCTCCAAGAATGACAAAGTCGCTGCTACCGATATGGACACCCTGGACTGCGCAAGACAGGACGATTTGACGGCCCAAAAGGTCGAGGTTGGCATTATCTTCCAGGAAATGCTCGATACCGCCACTGCCGCCGCCTATCTTGCCAGGAACAAGGTGCCGATCGCCACCGCGCTGCGCGTCCTGACGGGGTCACGGCGAAAAAAGAGCGGAGGCGGAATTTGATGGCTTTGTGCCGGATTACCTGGGATGGCGCCGTATACCCGATGCCCGATGCCGGGCGCATCCGCTCTCCGGAAACATTACTGAAGTCAACGCTGGGGCGTTGCCACACTTGACCGTGATATGGCCTAGTCGAACAGCTCAGGGTTTCAAGGGAAGAGAAGCCACTTCATACCACATGCGCAACCTCGCTCAGTATGGGTTATCGTCACATGGAAAATACCAAATTACCGAAAAGAAACATGCACACATTGTCACGAACATCTGATTACCGTCGATGCGGTGACTCTTGCAGGCGCCTTCCACCACCACCGGCAGCAGGAAGGCGCCCTTGCTGATTGCAAGCCTTAGAACTTCAGCTGCAGCCCCACATCAACCGACCGGCCCTCGGCCGGCAAGGCTTGCAGCGCCCCGCCCTGCGCATTCAAGCCGGACAAATACACGCCACCGAGCGGATCCGCGTAGGCGCGGTTGAACAGGTTGCTCACGCCCGCGCTCAGGCTGGCCATCTTGCTCAATGCCACACTGCTGCGCAGATTGACGAGGGCAAAGCCGCCCGTTTCCGGTTCGAAGCGGCGCGCATCGACCTTGTCCTTGCGGGCAACGATCTTCGTTTCGATGCGGCTGCTCCAGGCGCCCAGCTTGTGCTCGACGGCCAGCAAGGCGTTGAACGGCATCATGCGGTACAGATCGCCGCCATCGCTGCGCTTGCCCCGCGTGTAAACGGCGTTGCCCGTGGCCATGAAGCGGCCCCAGCGCGCGCTGCTGGCCAGCGGCAACTGCCACGTCACATTGGCGCCATACAGCTTGGCGTCGTGGTTGGCAAAGCGCAGAAAGTTACCATTCGCGCCCATCTGCATATAGGGATTGAAGGCCGCCAGCACGTCGACATCGATGTAGTTGTCGATCTTGCTGTAATAGGAATTGACGCGCAGGAACCAGCCGTCCTCGCCGCCGCCATGCCAGTCGGCCGTCAACGCCGCCGTGTAAGCCGTCTCGGGCTTCAGGTCGATATTGCCCACGTAACCGTTACCGTCGCCAAACCAGTTGGTCATGATCATGGCCATCGAGCCGCGCCCCCAAGAATAACGCTCGTACAGGTTGGGCGAGCGCACCTTGCGCGCCAGCGCGAATGCATAGCTGCTGGCCGCGTCCGGCGTGAAGGTCGCTTGCGCCGAGGCATCGATATTCGTGTCGCGCTGGCTGCGGCTGCGCGCATTGAAGGCCCTGGCGGCCATCACGTCGGGCATGTTCATCATATTGGTGCCATACGATTGCACATCGCCCGACTCCATGCGCACGGATTCGCCGCGCACGCCCAGCACGCTGCTCCAGCGCGCATCATGACGCGTTTCCAGTTCGCTAAACAGCACGGTGCGGTCGCGCTTGCCGTCATTGATGTTCAGATAGGTGCGCGGCCCCATCATCATGGAACCGGGCACGGCCGGCCAGTAATCGTCGAGGCGGAAACCGTGCCATTCCTGGCCCAGGCGCAACTCGCCCGCAGCGGTCGGCAAACTGGCCATCAGCGCATAGCCTGTATTGCGCCCGTGCGTCAGCATCGGCATCGTGCCCGTGCGCTCAGGCGAGAAAAAGCCCATCTCGTGGTCCGTCTGCTGCCAGTAGGCGCGCGCGTCCAACACGCCCCAGGCAAATGTGCCCTGGTAAGCGAGATTGGCGAACTGGCCATGGTTGTCCGTCATGTCCATGTACTGGTTGGGAAAGCCCTGGTATGGGATGTGCTGCACGCCGGCGCGCAGAGTCAGCTGCTGGCCCTGGCCTTTCGCCGCCAGCACGATGGCCTGGTTGATGCTCTCGAACATGCTTCCCAGCACCTTGTTGCCGTGACCATCGTCATAGCTGTGGCCGCGCGTGTAAGCACCGCTGTAGCCGATGCTCAGCGTGTCGCTGGCGGCCGAGGCACGCACGCTGGTCGCCACGCTATTGTTGACGCTGCGGCCCGAGACGGCAAAACTGCCTTGCGTCAACAGCGCTGCGCCAGGCTGGGCGAACACGGGCGCGCTTGACTGCACCTCGATGGTGCCGCCGATACTGTCGCCGCCCGCGCTGACGGGCGTCACGCCCGCGATCAGGCGGATGCGCTCCACCTGCTGCGGGTCGATATAGGACAGCGGCGCATTCATGTGATTGGCGCAAGCCGATGTCAGTTCCATGCCATCAATGCGAATCTTGATACGATCATCCGCGAAACCATTGACAACTGGCAAGCCGGACACGCCGCCACCGGCCGCCACACTGTAGCCGGGCGTGCTACTGAGCATCAGCGCCGTGTCGGCGGCGGGCCGGTAGCCTTCCTTGACGCCCGCGACGATGACTTTCATCTCGGGCAAAACATCTTCAGCGCGCGTTTGCGCCACGGCGGGCATGGCGATGGCGAGGGTAATTAATAAGGGGAAATGTTTCATGCTGCGGCTTTCAAAATCTGTATGGGCAAGATGAACAGACGCAAGCGCACGACACGCGCGGCGCAAGGCAGTTCAGGGAAAGGGACAGATCAGAAAGCGGCAGGCGGGCCACGAGGCTGGACGGGCGTCCAGGCGAACAGGGGCGTGACGGATTGGTAGAACAGCAGGGGCAGCAAGCCTGTGAGGATTTCTCCGGAAGCGAGCACGAGGGTCGTGGGCGGCACATCCAGGGTGGCCGCGTGCATGCTGCAGCACGGGCAATCGCCCATGCGCATGCTGCCCTTGGAGGTATCGGGCGCATCCGTGGAGAATGTTGCGGGCAGCATGGTCATGCCACCCGCCACCGAGCAGATTTCCAGGCTGGGCACGGCCATGCCGCTGGCGACTGTCAGCGCGCGCGACACCGTGGGGGCGAGCGTGGCCAGGAAGATGGCGATACACGCGATCCACAGGACGATGCGGGCCTTGCCTTTGCTGATGAACATGGCAACATTGTATCAGTGCAAGCACCCGGCGCACAGCGTGCAAGTCAAAGCTTCCTACAAATCCACTTTCATCGATAGCTTGATGGCGCGCGGCGCACCGGACGCCAGACGCGTGCCGGCGCCGGCCCAGTAGCGCTTATCGGCCGCATTTTCCACGTTCAGCTGCCACACGACGGCCTTGTCCATCATGCGGCCGGCATAGCGGGCGCCCGCACTGAACAGGCTCACGCCACCCAGGAAGGCCTGGTTCAGGTCGTTGACGGGACGGGCGCTGTAGTAATACGCGCCGCCGTTGACGAACAGGCCCGGCACGACGTCGAACGCATAGGCGAGGAAGGCGCTGCCCGTGCGCTTGGAAGCGTTTTCCGGCGCCTTGCCGTTGTAGTCGGCGTTGATGTGGGCAAACTTCGGGTCGAGGAACTGGGCCGACGTCTGCCACGACAACTGGCGCGTCAGCTTGCCCTGGGTCGACAGTTCCAGGCCGCGGTAGCGCTGCTCGCCATCCGAGGTGAACACATTGCTGGCATTCGTGTAATAGCCGGGGCGCTTGATGTCGAATAGCGCAGCCGACAGCAAGGTGCCGTTCGGCATCAGCCAGCGCGTGCCCAGCTCTTTCTGTTTGCTCACGCCAGGCGCCATCTTGACGCCCTGGTTGAGCGTGCCCGTCGGGCCAGTCTCGCCCTCTTCTAGCCCGCGTGCCGACGACGCATAGAACGAGATGGCTGGCGTCAGCTTGTAGATCAATGAGACCATCGGCGTGGTCTTGCTGACGTCGTAATGGCTGGCGCCCTGGTCGCTCTGGTAGCTGCTGCGGCGCACGCCGATGACGCTTTGCCATTGCGGGCTGAAGACCATGCGGTCAAGCGCATACAAGCCCGTGTCGCGCGTCTCCAGCGCGGCCGTCGTCGGCGAAGTCGGTTTGGGACCGAACACGACATTCGTCACGGGCACGGGCTGGTACAGGTTTTGCGATGCAATCGTGTAATTGCTCTGGTAAATCGGATCTTGCGATTTGTCCGTGCGCGAGGCGCCCAGGGTCAGTTCATGGGCGATAAAACCCGTGCTGAAATTGCCGGCCAGTTCAAAGCGCAGCAAGTCCGATGCCGTCACGCTGTGCTGGATATTGCCGGTGATGCGGCCTGCGCCCGTGGCCAGCGCCGCCGCGTTGTTCAAGCGGAAAATGGCCAGGCGGCGGTCGCGCGCCGTTTCCGAGTGGCCCGCTTCCACCGTCAAGGCCCAGCCATCCGTGATGGCATAGTCGGCGCGCAATTGCGCGTTTTTCGTTTGCGCTTCGAAATTCGACCAGTCTGGGCCGATCAGCTGGCGCGGATCGACGGCGCGCGGCAAGCTGATCACGCCTTTCACGGCGGCCGGCAAGGCCACGCCCGCCTGCTCCGTCACCTTGCGGCGCTCGTATTCGAGGTCCGCTTTCAACAGCAGCTGGTTCGTCACGCGCCAGTCCAGTGCGGTGGCCACGAAACGGCGATTGCCGTTGCCCACCTTATCCAGGTAGGAACCCAGGGTGCCGCCAGCCGCGTTGATGCGCACGCCAAATTCCTGCTGCGCGCCAAAGCGGCGGCCCACGTCGACATTCGCTACGGCACTGCCACGCTCGTCAAGGCTCAAGCCCATGCTGGTGACTGGCTTGCTGCCGGCCCGCTTGGTGACGAAGTTGACCACGCCAGCGGGCGAAGTAAAACCGTAGTACAGGGCCGAGGCGCCCTTCAGCACTTCCACCCGCTCCTTGTTTTCCATGGGCACTTGCGAGAAGTTCATGATCGGCATGGAACCGTTGAGGCGGTAATTCGTGCGGTTTTCCACGGCAATGCCGCGTATCACCAATTGATCCCACGTTTCGCCGCCATTTTGCTGGCGCGTCACACCCGCCGTATTGCGCACGGCATCGTACAGGCCGGACACGGCTTGCTGCTCCAGCAATTCGCGCGTGATCACGTTGACGGTCGAGGGCACGTCCATGATGCTGGCGCCGCGAAAGCTGCCCGCCTCCGTGGTGACGGGCACCAGCCCTTGCGCGCGCGCCCCCGTCACTTGCACGGCTTGCATGACTTTCGCATCGCCAGCCGTCAAGTCGTCCTGGCCGCTGGCCGCATCAAACGCCAGCGCGGCGTGGGAAGCGAAGGCCAGCGACAGGGCGGCGGCGACTGGAAGTAAGCGGGTGCGGGGAGAGACGACAGGCATGACATCGGGCTTTCAATAAAAAATAGGTACAAATGGGAACTTACGGTTGCCGCCATGATACCGATAATGAGAATCATTATCAAGAAAGAGTGAGTTTGTGTGAGTTTTTTAGAAGAAACAAGACCACCCCGGCGCCTGTTATCACATGAACACGTTTGGATTTTGCAGACGAGGCCGCAAAGAGGCATACTGACAGTCACGGCGCGCAGGATATGCCGCCCAACAAGATCAAAAGGTCAGTTCGTGAACACAATCGACAACAAAAGCGTGCAGACGAAAACATTTCGCTGGAAACGCTGGCAGCGCTGGGCCGTTGGCACAGGCTGCGCCCTGGCCGCCTACAGCGCGGCCGGTTTCTGGCTGGTGCCCTACGTCATCAAAAACCAGCTACCCAAATTTGCCGAGAAAGAACTCGCGCGCCAGGCCAGCATCGCCGACGTACGCTTCAACCCGTTTACCTTGCGCCTGGAAGCGGACCAGATCGCTTTCAAGGAAGCGCCCAGCGCAGATGGCAAGAGCGGCACGAGCGGTGACCCGCTGCTGTCCATCGGCACCCTGGCCGTGCAGCTGGAATGGAAATCCATCGTGCGCCGCGCCTGGAGCCTGGCGGAAATCCGCATCACGGCCCCACAGACGCATTTGACCATCACGCCGGACGGCAAGTTCAACCTGGCCGAAGTGCTGGCCACCTGGCAACGCAATCACCCGGAAAAGAGCGACGGCGGCATGCCGCGCCTCGTCATCGCCCACTTTGCGCTGGAACAAGGCAAAGTGGACTGGCAAGACCAGAAGGCGGGCTATGCGGACAACTTCACGCCGATCAACTTTACGCTCGACAATATCTCGACCCTGCCCGATGCCAACGGCAGCTACAGCCTGAGTGCCGACGCGGCACGCGGCGGCAAGCTGCATTGGCGCGGCACGGCCTCGCTCAGCCCGATCCGGGGCGAAGGCGAGCTGATACTGAACGACACTTCCCTGCCCGGCCTGGCCGCGTATTTGAAAGCCTACACGCGCGCACAAGTGAGCAGCGGCAAGTTGTCGGCGCGCCTGCCCTACGCTTTTTCCTATGCCGACGGCACGCTGCAAGCCACGGTCAAAGGCGCGGGCCTGGCCTTGCGCGACCTGGCGCTGGTGCAAGGCGATGTAAAGGGCAAAGGAGAGCCATTCGCCTCGCTGGCTACCTTGGGCATCGCCGGAGTGAACGCCGACCTGGCACGCCAGAGCATCACCGTCGACAAGGTCAATCTGTACGGCGGCAAGGTGGCCGTGCGGCGCGACAGCAAGGGCGAGATCGACGTGGCGAACCTGATGCTGCCTGGCAATCCCGCACCGGCAGCCTCCGCTGCGCCTGCCCCACCGTCCAAACCGGGCAAGTGGAAAGTGCACTTGAAGCAAGTGGCCTTGGCCAACGTGGATGTGTCCGCCGTCGATGAAACCGTCTCCCCTGCGCTGCAGCTGAGCGCCAAGCAACTCCAGCTGAGCTTGCAACTGGCCCTGCAGCAAGGGCCGGCGGGAAACAGCATCCTTGTCGACGGCGCCAATGTCAGCCTGGCGGATCTGGCCATGCAGCGCGGCGCGCAAATGCCGTTCAAGCTGGACCAATTGGGCTTTACGAAAGGCAAGATCGACCTGGCGGCGCATACCGTGCACCTGGGCGCCGTAACGGCCAGCGGCGCGCAAATCGACCTGGCGCGCAACCGCCAAGGGGAATTTACGATTGCGCAAAAGCTGCCCGTGTTTGCCTCCGGCAAAGCCGACACAGGCAAGGAAACCCCGTCCGCACCTTCTGCGCCATGGTCCACCAAGATAGACAAGGTAGAACTGAGCAAGTTCGGCGCCCGTTTCGATGACGCGGGCACGGGCATCAAGGGTAACTTGCAGGACGCCCGCCTGTCCCTGCAAAACGTCAGCAACGATATGCAACAGGCGTTGCCGTTCGAGCTGGGCGTAGGCTTGCGCGAAGGTGGCTTGCTTACGGCCAACGGCAAGTTCGTGCCGGGCACGGGCGCCGTCGATGCGCAGCTGAATCTGAAACAACTGACCCTGGCGCCCGTGCAAGCGCTGCTGGCGCAGCATGTGAAACTGAAGCTGGCTAGCGGGTCGCTCTCCGGCAGCGGCCGCCTGACGACGGGCGGCGGCGCGCCGAAAGCGCCAAAAGTACGCTATGAGGGCGGCGTGGATATCGCCGGCCTGGTGCTCAATGAAACGGATGGCAAGCGCTTCGCCTCGTGGAAAAGCGTGCGCGCCGACAAGCTGACCGCCAGCGTGGGCCCCGATTTTGTCGACATCCCGGAACTGCGCGTGGTGGAAGCAAACGCCCAGCTGATCATCGAAAACGACCGCAGCCTAAACGCGCAGCGCTTGCTGGTGAAGGCGCCGGAGCCAGCTCCCGCACAAACTGCTACAGCGGCTCCGGCAACAGCCAGCGCGCCGGCCGCCGACGCCGCCTTCCCCGTGCGCGTGCGCCGCGTGCGCCTGCAAAACGCCAAGCTGGACTTTGCCGACCTCAGCTTGCGGCCCCAGTTCGCCGCCAAGATTTATGAGTTGAACGGTGTCGTCACGGGCTTGTCGACGAAACGCGATGCGCGCAGCCAGATCGAACTCGATGGCCGCATCGACGAATTCGGCCTGGCACGCGTGCGCGGCCAGCTAAACCCGTTCGCGCCCACGGACAACACGGACTTGAACGTGGTCTTCAAGAACGTCGACATGGTCTCCGCCTCGCCGTACACGATGAAGTTCGCCGGCTACAAAGTGGCCGAAGGCAAGATTTCGCTGGACTTGCAATACAAGGTGCGCAACCGCCAGCTCGACGGCACCAACCAGATCGTGCTCGACAAGCTGACCCTGGGCGAGCGCATCGACAGTCCGGACGCCCTGAAACTGCCTTTGGAATTGGCGCTGGCCATCCTCAAGGATAGCGACGGGCGCATCGACCTCGGTTTGCCCGTGTCGGGCGACATGAACGACCCGCAATTCAGCTATGGCGCCCTGATCTGGAAAGCCGTGGGCAATGTGCTGACAAAAATCGTCACGGCGCCGTTCCGCGCGCTGGGCAACTTGCTGGGCATCAGTGCCGACAAGCTCGAATCCATCGACTTCGATGCGGGCAGCGCCGTGCTGCTGCCGCCCGAACGGGAGAAGATCAAGCAAGTGGCGCAAATCCTGGCCAAGCGCGAACAGCTGAAGCTGGCCGTGCCGGGCCAGTACAGCGACACGGACGGGGCCGCCCTGCGCGCCCAGGCCGTGCGCCGCGCCGTCGCCGCCAAGGCCGGCATCAAGCTCGAAGCGGGCGAAGAACCGGGGCCGTTGAACCTGGGCGAACGCAAGATACGGGGCGCCCTGCGCGAGCTGTACGGCGAACGCTTCGGCAAGGCCGAGCTGGACAAGCAGAAGAAAGCGGCGGAGTCGTCAGCTCCGGCGGCAGCGGCCGCATCAGCTGCCGCCTCCGCTCCGGCGACGGCAAAAATCCCCGTCTTGCTACGCTTGGGCAAGCTGATCGAGGGAGAGCCGCAAGTGGCCGATACGGGCGCGTTTTATGCCGGCTTGCGCGAGCAGTTGGAAGCAAAACAACCGCTGCCTGCCGACGCCTTGAGCAAGCTGGGCACTCAGCGCAGCGCGGCCATCCTGGCGGCCCTGCAGCAGGACGGCACGCCGGCAGCCAGGGTCAGCGCGGGAGCGCCGGAAAAAACGGAGGCTGCGCCAGGAAAGCTGGTGGGCTTGAAGCTGGGATTGGCGGCGCAATAAAAAAGGCGTTGTCTGCAACAAGCTTGCGGACAACGCCTTTTATCAAGAAACGAATTTATTTCTTTGGCTGATATTGTTGACGGTCAAATCCGCTGACATCAAATTCAAATACGGGTGCGCCTTCCTGAAAAATATCCACGGCAATCCGCACTCTTTTCGCTTTTTGCAGTTTCCCCAGGAATTTCTCATAATTGCGCAAGAAAATCGTCTCTGAACTATTGTCCGCAGGAGCCGCCGCGGAATAATTGACGGGCTTTTCATCATCAAATCTCACCAGCACCGTGCAATCCTGATAGGAGGGGCATAATATCTGCCCCTTTCTAATCGAAAAAATCACATCTTTACCTTGACGGTATCCTGTCCGCAAAGTCAATTTGGCGTTTTGTAATCCGCTGTAGGGGAAGTCAAAATTGACGGTATTGGTGCTATACACGTTAGCGAAAGAGGTCGTGCCGCCATCCATCTTATCTTCACTCACATCATAATTCCACTGTTTCCCCGTCACAACCGTGCCGGCCACGGGAACTGGAGCGTTTTTTGCCTTTTCAACCGCCAGCTCGGCTTCCAGCGTGGCGATCTTTTTATTCGCCGCATCCAGTTCGGCATTGGGTGCTTTAGGAGAGCAAGCGCTAATGGAAAGTAAGGCGGCAGTTATTACCGAGAGAGTCGTCGTTTTCATTGAATAAATCACAGGAGAGGCGATATGAGTCCGATCCCGAGTCTAGCAAACGACATTCCTACATGCAACATGCAAAGTTAAAAATTCGCCTGCACCAGAGCTAATGAGGCTACGGCGCAGCCAACAGTAGCGGCACCGCAACGATGGTGACTCTGTCGTTTTCCCCGCCGCCTTCACCGCCTCGTCCGGCAAGGCAAACGCCACCAGACTATCACCGCTCTTCGTGCCCAGTGAACCATGGCCGCCGGCTATCACCACCACACATGGGAAGCCCAGCGGCGACAGAAAGGGCTTGATTTCCACGGTAAACGTTACGCCCGTCTGCGGCTGCAAGCCCATTTCCGAACCCATGCAGCCCTTCGCGTTGGCTTGGGCACGGCGCCAGGCGCTCCAGGAAGCCCATGTAGTCCGGATTGACCAGCAGCAACTGACGCACCGGATCGACGGCCGCCCCGCCCCACTCGAACACGATGTCGCACCGCGACGTCATACCAGGAGCCGCCAAGGCAGACGAGCCAGGCGCCGCGGTGTTGCTTTTCATTACACCCCATCCTCCGCTCAGTCCGTTCTCCATCGGCGACCTCAAAAAAACAAAATAAATCAAATAAATAACAAATATCTCGAATAAATCAAATTTTTATCGTAAAATGAAAAACACGAACTCTACAAACGATTTTCCCGATTTTCAACCTTCACGTGGAGCGGCACCCATCATGACTATCGCCCAACGCCTGTATGCATTGATACTCTCCGCCGTTCTGGGACTGGCCGCGCTGGCGGGCGTCGGCATATATGAAACGGACCGCGTGTACACGGCGGCCAGCTATGCCACCGTCAACACCGTTCCCAGCCTGCTGACCTTGAACCAGGCTTTCGTACCCTTCACACAGATGCGCACGGCCGTCTGGCAGCACGTGGCGAGCAAGGATGCCGCCATGCGCGACAAGCTGGAAGCGGGCATCAAGGAAGCGCGTGCGGCAGTCGAGCAGGCGCTCGACAAGTATGAAAAGGAAAACCTTTCTGATGAACAAGACAAAGCGTTGCTGGCCACGGACCGTGCCGTACTGCTGCGCTACGATGCCGTGCGCGACAAGGTACTGGCCCTGTCGAAGGCGGGTGAACTCGACGCGGCGCGCGACTTGCTGATGCAGAACCAGCCCATCATCAAGGAACTGGTCGACGCCCTTGCCGCCCACCACCGCCACAACGAAAAGCTGGGCAACACGGGCGCGGCCGAGGGCGCCGCCGCCGCGGCCAACTCGCGCTGGATTTCCATCAGCCTGGCCCTGGCCGTGACGATACTGGTGGCCGGCATGGGCATGCTGCTGGCGCGACGCATCGTCGCCTCGCTGGCCAGCGCCATCGGCGTGGCCCGCACCATTGCAGGTGGCGACCTCAGCGTGCAGGTCAGCGCCACCTCGAACGACGAGGTGGGCCAGTTGATGACGGCCCTGGCGGACATGAGCGAGAGCCTGGTGCGCATCGTGGCCGAAGTACGCGCCGGCACGGAGACCATCAGCACGGCTTCAAGCGAGATCGCGGCAGGCAACCTGGACCTGTCGGCACGCACGGAACAGCAGGCCGGCTCGCTGGAAGAAACCGCCTCGGCCATGGAAGAACTGACGGCTACCGTGCGGCAAAACTCGGACAATGCACGCCAGGCCAAGCAAATGGCCGTCAGCGCTTCGGACAAGGCGGTGCGGGGCGGCGAGGTGATGGGCGATGTCATCCGCACCATGCAAGCGATCGACAACTCGTCCAACAAGATCGCCGACATCATCAGCGTTATCGACGGCATCGCCTTCCAGACCAACATCCTGGCCCTGAATGCGGCCGTGGAAGCGGCGCGGGCCGGGGAACAAGGACGCGGTTTTGCCGTCGTGGCGACCGAAGTGCGCAACCTGGCACACCGTTCGGCGGCGGCCGCCAAGGAAATCAAGACGCTCATCAGCGACTCCGTGGAGCAGGTGGAGCAAGGTGGCAAGCTGGTCCAGCAAGCCGGCGCGGCCATGACGGAAGTGGTCGACACGGTGCGCAGCGTCACCGACATCGTCAGCGAAATCTCGGCCGCCAGCGCGGAGCAAAGCACGGGCATCGAGGAAATCAACCGCGCCATCACGCAGATGGATGAAGTCACGCAGCAAAATGCGGCCCTGGTCGAAGAAGCGGCGGCGGCATCGCAATCGCTGCAAGAGCAGGCGCGCAACCTGGCCGGCGTGGTGGGTGCCTTCAAGCTAGCGCATGGCCAGGCCAATGTGGCGCAACAGAGCACGCCGGTGCGCCACGCCCCAGCCGCCCAGCCGCCGGCACCGCGCAAGACGGCGCCGCTCAAGCTGGTCGCCCAGCGCGCCGCCGGTCAGGCCAGAAGCACGACCGCAGCTGACGGCGGCGACTGGGAAACATTTTGAACCAGTCGCCACGCAGGATCAGCGGCATTGATCGCCCTGGAGCATCGCCATGACATCCGTTTTCAACCGCTCTCTCTGTATGCAGGCATTGCCATGAACGCCTTCCTCGCCGTCCATCCTTACCTTCGCTGCGACGATGTCTCGCTGATGCGGCCGGCGTTGGCCCTGGCAGGCCTGCTGTTGCTGCTGGCCGCGCTGTTCTGGCGCCGCCTCCGCTGGCGCCAGGCCGGCCGCGCGCAAGCCGCCAGCGCGCCGGCTGCCGATCTGCATCAACTGCTGCAAACGCGCAGGGCCAGCCAGCCGTGCAGGGTGGCAGACACGGCGCCGCCACAGCCCGAGGCGCTGGACGCGCCGCCGTTCGAACTGGCCCGCCTGGATGCCATGTTCGGCTACGACCGACGCCTGCAGGGCGAGATTCTGGCCCTGTTCGTGGCCGAGACGCGCGACCGCCTGGCCGGCATCGCCCATGCGCTGCGCTGCGAACGCCCCGCCCCGGCACGCGTGCTGGCACAGGAAATTCTCGACAGCAGCCACGCCATGGGACTGCTCCCGCTGCAGGCCCTGGCGCGCCAAGCCGTGCATGCGGGCTTTTCCAACGATATCGGCGCGCTGCGCCGCCTGCATGCGGACCTGCTGATGGCGCTCGACGTGCTGTCGCAAGCGGTCACGGCCCTGCAAACCGGCGCCGCGCAGGCGGATGACTACCGTGGCATTGGGAGCCGGCCATGAATGCACACATCGATCTGGCGCGCCTGCTCGGCGGCGCCATCCTGCCCTCGCCCGCCTGGCGGCGCCACTGGCTGACGACCTTGTGCCAGCAACAGCTGCCGCTCGATGCGTTGGCAGAACAACTGGGCTGCGATCCGGCCCTGACCGGTATGATCATCGGCCTGGCGAATGCCGGCGTGCCACCGGGCGAGCGCAAACATGCGGCGGTCAACGCCGCGATGCTGGCGACCATCGGCTTGCCCGCCCTGCGCCAGGCATTTGCCACCCCCGCCGTGCCAGCGGCCACGTGTGCGCACTTCGACCCGCAGCGCTTCTGGTCGCACTCGCTGGCCATGGCCTGCGCCGTCCGCGTGGCAGGCGACACGCTGCAGCTGGCGCCGGCCGATGAGCTGTACAGTTGCGGCTTGCTGGCCAACTGCGGCCAATTGGCGCTGGCCACCTTGCATCCGCAAGAATATGGACAACTGCTGGGCCAGCACGGCAATGCCGCCAAGACCCTGCTGCTGTGCGCAGAGTCGCAGCGCTTCGGCCACCACCAGTTGGAGCTGTCGGCCATGCTCATGCGGGGCTGGGGCATGCCGGAAATCCTGTGCGACGCCGTACTCTGCCATGCGGCGCCGCCCGGCTTCGGGCAGTCCGGACGCAGGACAGACCTGGCCTGGCTGCTGAAACTGGCCAGCAGCTTCGCCGACCTGATACTGCGCAATGGCGTGGGGCCGCGCGGGCCGGCCATGGCCACTGCGCGGGTACTGGGTCTGGATGCGGAACACATGGAAACCCTGCTGCGCCACAGCAACGCGGAGTGGAGCGAATGGCGCGATATCCTGGAGCCGCACGGCCATATTGCCCTTTGCCGCACGCGCACGGGCACCGGCGCCAGGCCCACCGCCACACGGCAGGTTTTTAGTGAATTCATCTAATTCGTTGAAATTGATTTTTTGAGCACGATTGCGTATCATTCCCTTCAACTTCATCCGCGACCATAAAGCCCATCATGCACACTGCAGACGTCTGCACTACACAAAAGGCCGCCGAAATCCTCGGCATCTCGGTCACCTCGGTGCAGCAATTGGTCGAGGCCGGGGTGATCGAAGCCTGGAAGACCAAGGGCGGCCACCGGCGCATTCCCCTCGCGGCCGTCGAGGCCTACAAGGGCAATCCCGGCCAGCCAGGCCAGGACCAGCGCACGGCACGGGCCAACCGCCCCGCCCCATCGGGCCGTCCGCCGTCCATCCTGGTGATCGAAGACAATCCAATCGAACGCGCGCTGTATGAAAAGCAGATCGGTTCATGGGGCTTGCAGGCTAGCTTGCGCTTTTGCGAGAACGGCTATCAGGCGTTGATGGAAATCGCCCGCGATCAGCCCGACATCCTGCTGGCCGACATCATCATGGAAGGCATCGACGGCTACGAAGTGATACGCACCATCCTGGCCGACCCGCTGCTGGCGGACATGCATATCGCCATGCTGTCGAGCCTGACGCCGGAGGAACTGGAAGAACGCGGTGGCGTGCCGCCCGGCGTGGTGTTCTTTGCCAAGCCCGTCAATTACGACGAGCTGCGCGGCTATTTGCGCGCCTGCTGCGCCGGCCATGCGCGGCGCAACAGCCTGGCCGCCTAGCCCTCCACCGCTTCCCCCTCGCCACGGAGCCCCCATGCCAGCCTATCGCCACATCGATCCAGCCGTGCTGTTCCAGGCCACCGGGCACGACCTGGAGATGTTCCGCGCCCTGTCCCAGACCTACCTGGACACGTCGCCGGCCATGTTTGCGCGCGTGGAACAGGCCGTACGGGGCGGCGCGGCGCAAGCGATCGTGCATAGCTGCCATACCTTGCGCGGCACCGTGGCCCTGCTGGGTGCCAGCGCCCTGGTGGCGCGCCTGGCGGAGCTCGAGCAACTGGTGCGCCACCAGGGCGTGGCGGCAGCCGGCTGGCTGGCGGAAACGGCAGCGCTGATCGGCGCAGTGGAGCAGGAGGTACGCCGCAGCATGCTTGACTACACGGGCACGCAAGCATGACCGCGCGCCAGGCCGTCTTGCGCCTGGCGCACCGCTATCGCCCACGCAGCACGGCGGCCGTGGTGGGCCCAGTGCTGGTAGGCTTGCTGGCGCTGTGCATCGTCGTCTCGGGCGTGCTGCTGCACCGCGAAGCCGTCGATAACTGGAAGCAGGACCTGTCCAAGCTGTCGCTGCTGCTGGCGGAAAACACGGCGCAAAGCATGACGGCGGCCCGCCTGGTGCTCGATAGCGTCAGCAATGACATCCAGGCCGCCGCCCCCGCAGACGCGGCCGCGCTGGCCGCCGCCGTCGGCACCCCGGCCACGCACCAGATGCTGCGGCACAAGATCGGCGGCGTACCGCAAGTGGACGTGGTGTCCATCGTCGGCAGCGATGCCAGCGTGCTGACCTTCAGTCGCGCCTATCCCGCACCGCCCATCCGCCTCGACGAGCGCGATTACTTCGAGTATCACCGGCGCCACCCGGACGGCGGCATGCATCTCAGCGCGCCCGTGCAAAACAAGGGCAATGGCGCCTGGACCTTCTATATCAGCCGGCGCATCAGCGGGCCGGACGGCAGCTTCCTGGGCGTGGTGCTGGTCGGCCTGTCGTGCGACTTCTTCAGCAAATTCTTCCAGAACGCCAGCATCGGCGAACACACGGCCTTTTCCCTGTACCGCAGCGACTACACGCTGCTGGCGCGCTGGCCGGCCGTGCCCGCCATGATGGGCAAGCGCAACCTGACGGGCAGCACCTACCGCTTGCTGGAACAAGGCAAGACGCATGGCGTGCTGCAGGTGGACTTGCCGCGCGCAGCCGAGCAGTGGCGCACGGTCGGCCGCCTGGCCGGCATACGACTGGTGCGCGACTATCCGCTGGCCATCAACGTGACCGTGACGGACGAGGTCTACCTGGCGGGCTGGCGGCGCATGCTGCGCACCATGGGCGGCGCGGCCGTGGTCAGCCTGCTCGGGCTGGGCCTGGCCATCGCGCTGATCATGGCCCTGCTGCGCCGCCAGGAACGCGACGCGGCCATGGCGCTGGCGCTGCAAGCACGCGCGGAAGCGGCGTATGCCGCCATGGCCGTCATGCGCCAAGAGGTCCACGCGCCGATAGCCTGCATGGCGGCCCATGTGCCGGAACCAGAGATAGCGCCGCCATCCGCATCCGCATCCGCGCCTGCCCCCACATTGGCGCCGGGCGCGCGCATCCTGCTGGTCGAGGATACGGCGCTGAACCGCCAGTTGGTGTGCCTGCAACTGGCCGCCTGCGGCTACCGCATCGACACGGCGGAGAACGGCGCACTGGGTCTGCAAGCACTGGCTGAGCAGCAGTACGACCTGGTCCTGATGGACTGCATGATGCCCGTCATGGATGGCTACCAGGCTTGCCAGGCCCTGCGTGCCCGCGAAACGGCCAGCGGCGCGGCGCGCCTGCCCGTCATCGCCCTGACGGCCGGCGTTACCGAGGACGACCGGCAGCGCTGCGTGGCGGCCGGCATGGACGATTATCTGTCCAAACCCTTTACGGCCACCCAGCTGCGCGCGATGGTGGAGCGCTGGCTGACGCGCTAGACGGCAATGCACACCTGCCGGCACCGGCGCCGGCGCCGGATACAACACTTCCGCATAAAAATCAATTTATTCAATAAAATCAATTATATTCGATATAATTAACAAAACAACGCGCCAGTGACGCCGGGCATCCGCGCATAGTGGCGGACTTGGCAGACCTGGCAGACCTGGCGGAGGCAGCATGCGGGAGTATAGAAACTGGAAAGCCATGACCAGGGAGCGCTGGCAGGGTTGGCAGAGTTGGCAGAGTTGGGATACCCGCGCCCTGCTGTCGCTCTTCATGGCGGTCCTGCTGGCGGGGCTGTGGAGCATCACTATGCTGCAATTGCAGCGCGCGCGCGACGCCGCCATCACCGATGCCGGGCGCGATGCGCGCAGCATGGCGCGCGTCTTCGACGAACACGCGATCCGCACGATAGCGGCGGCGGATCAGGCGGTCACTTACCTGCGCAGCCGCTACCAGGCGCTGGACAAGCACCTCGATATCGTGGCGGACCTGCAGCAAGGCCTCAATCCCGGCCCCCTGTACAACCTGTTTACCATCGTCGACGAACGGGGCGATACTGTACTGTCGAGCCGCCCCTTCAAACCGACCAATCTGGCCGACCGCGAGCACATCCGGGTACACATGCAGCGCGACAGCGGCGAACTGTATATCAGCAAGCCGGTGCTGGGCCGCGTGTCGAAAAAATGGTCGATCCAGATGACGCGCCGCATCAACCATGCCGATGGTCGCTTCAAGGGCGTGGTGGTGGTCTCGATGGACCCGTATTACTTTACGCGCCTGTACGACGAAGTCGACCTGGGCGACAACAGCTCGCTCACGCTCGTCGGCAGCGACGGCGTGGTGCGCGCGCGCCGGGTCGGTGCCGTCAACACCATCGGCCAGGATGTCGGCGGCAGCAAGATATTTGCCTTGATGCAAGGTAATTCGCGGGGCAGCTTCACCGAGCGCAGTCCAGTCGACGGCACCCTGCGCATTTACGCCTTCGAAAAACTGGCCAACTACCCGCTTTACATGCTGGTTGGGCTGGACCGCGACACGGTATTGGCCGACTACGTCTCGCGCCGCAACCAGGTCTTGCTGATGGCTGCCGTCACGAGCACACTGATCGTGCTGTCCTGGGCTGCGCTGGTGCTGCTGATCGGCCGCCTGGTCGACAGCCGCGCCAGGGCCATCGCCGCCAGCGAGGCCAAGTCGCGCTTCCTGTCGAACATGTCGCATGAATTACGCACGCCCCTGAATGGCATCCTGGGGTTCTCCGAGCTACTGCTGGAGCAGCTGCGGGAGCCGGAACAGGCCGCCTACGCGCAAACGATACAGGACAGCGGCCGCCAATTGCTGGCCATGGTTGAGGCGGCGATGGAACTGAGCGCGCTCGAAAACGACCAGGTGCGGCTGGAGTCTGCCGCCGTGCCGCTGGACCAGCTGCTGACACTGGCGCTGGCGCCGCACCGGCAGCGCGCGGCGCATAAGGGCCTGCTGCTGGCCTCGCATATTGCGCCCGCAACGCCGCTCAGCATCGATTGCGACCGCGTCCGCCTGGTGCGCGTGCTCGATATCCTGCTCGACAATGCCATCCGTTACACGTCCGCAGGGCGGGTCGATGTCCACGTCATGCTCAGTGGCGCAGACCTGCAGATCGAAGTGCGCGATACGGGCATCGGCATCGCGCAGGCGCAGCAAGCCGAGATCTTCGACAAATTCTCGCAGGCGGACGACTCGCCGAGCCGCGCCCATGATGGCGCCGGCATGGGCCTGGCCATCGCGCGCCAGCTCGTCACCTTGATGGGCGGCGGCATCGGCGTGGAATCCGCGCCGGGCCACGGCGCCGCCTTCCGCCTGCGGCTGCCGCTGGGCGGCACGGCCCGCGCGATGGCGGCGGGCGGCAAATTGACCACACTATCGCATGCATAGTCATACGCTAACGTTGTTATCCATCCCTATCGGGTATAGCATCGCCTCATGACTTACCACACAGATGCGGCGGCGGTACGCAGACAATGGATCGAATGGCTGTTTTTACTCCTAGGGCTGCTCCTCGTGGCTACCGCCCTTGCCTACGCGCATATGGCCGAAGCTTCGCGGCACGACGCGGCCGAGCGTGAACGGCTCAGCGTGCTGACGGCCCTGCTGGCAAAAAATATTGAAGTCGACCTGGCGGCGACCAACCTGGTGCTCGACGGCGTGATCCGCGACTATCTTGACGCCGGCGCCGCGGCAGACGCCGGGCAAGCCCTGCCCCGGCGCCTGGCCGCGCTGGTCGACGCCATGCCGGGCGTGCGCACCATGCTGGTCATCGATGCGAAGGGCAAGCCGATCGCCACGAATATCCCGGAACTGGCCAAGCAGGATTTTTCGCGCCGCGGCTACTTCCAGACGGCGCGCGACGCCCCTGATGCACGCATGCTGTACATTTCGGCGCCCTTCCTGTCCTTCAAGCGTGACCTGGTCATCACGGCGTCGCGCATGGTGCAGGACAGGCAGGGCCGCTTTGCCGGCGTGGTGGTGGCCACCCTCGACCCTGAATACTTCACGGCCAAGTTCCGCACCGCCATGTATGCCCCCGACGTCTGGGCCGTGGTGCTGCATGGCGACGGCCGGCAATTCCTGAACTATCCCGCCAGGGCTGCCAATGGCGGCAATGTGGACACGCCCGGCAGCTTCCTGCGGCGCTTCCGCGACAGCGGCTATCAGGCTGGCGTCCTGAGCGGCGTCGAGATTGCCGGCGGCGCCGCACCCCGCATCATGGCCATGGCGACCATCGCGCCTCCCGCGCTGCACATGGACCGTGCCATCATCGTCGGCCTGAGCCGCGAAGAAACGGCCATCGCCGCCCCGCTGCGGCGGCAGGCGCTGGCCTATGTCCTCTGCTTTGCCATGCTGGCGCTGGCCGGGGCCAGCCTGCTGTTCTGGAGCCAGCGGCGGCGCCGGCAACAGGCCGCCTGGCATGCGGAACAGGAAACGGAGCGCCAGGCCATGCAAGCCGTGTCCGACAGCGAGACGCGCTTTCGCACGCTGATCGAAGATGCGCCCGTGGCCATCGCGATCCTGCGCCATGGCCACTTCATCTACTCGAATCCCCGCTATCGCAGACTGCATGGTTACGCGTTTGAAGACGATTTGAACGGTCTGCCCTGGTCCGCCATGATTTCCCCGCAATCGCAGGCGGCACTGGCCACCAACGAAGCGCTGATCGAGGCGGACTCGCCCAGCGAACAGGTGTTCGAAGCCATCGGCCTGGACAAGCAGGGCCTTCCCGTGCCCATGTTCAAGACCACCACGCGCGTGATGCTCAAGGATGGACCGGCCACGCTGATCTTTGCGCAGGATATCTCGGCACAAAAGCAGGCCGAAGAGGCCATGCTGCTGGCGCGCGATGCGGCCGAGGCGGCCAACCGCAGCAAGGCGGAATTTCTCGCCAACATGAGCCATGAAATCCGCTCGCCGCTGAACGCCATCCTCGGCATGGCATGGCTGCTGGAACGCGGCAGCCTGGACGGCGAAGGACGCGAGATGACGCGCAAGATCCGCGCCGCCGGCCAGTCCTTGCTGGGCATCATCAATGACGTGCTCGACGTGTCGAAAATCGAGGCGGGCCACATGACCATCGAGCAGGCACCGTTTCGCCTGGCCGAGGTGATCGAGAAGATCGCCGCCAGCATGGGCGTTGCCGCGCATGACAAGCCCATCGCCGTGCTGATCGGGCCACTGCCCGATGGTGTGGAGCAGGTGCTGGGCGACGCGCTGCGTCTGGAACAGGTGCTGGTCAACCTGACCAGCAATGCCATCAAGTTCACGCCGCAAGGCACGGTCGAGCTGTTGACCACACTGGAGCGCCGCGACGGCGACGCCGCGGTGCTGCGTTTCAGCGTGCGCGACACGGGCATCGGCATCGCCTCCGAGGCGCAGGAGACGATCTTTTCCGCCTTCGCCCAGGCCGACACGTCCACCACGCGCCGCTTCGGCGGCACGGGCCTGGGCCTGACCATCTGCCGCCAGTTGGTCAGCCTGATGGGCGGCGAGCTGCGCCTGAAAAGCGGCCTGGGCCAGGGCAGCGACTTCAGTTTCACGGTGCCGCTGCAACTGATGTCCGTCGGCGCCCTGTCCTCGCCCGACATGCAAGCCTTGCATGTCCTGCTGGCCGATGCCAACGCCGACACGCGCGATGCCGTTGCCGCCGTGGCGCGCGGCCTGGGCTGGAGCGTGCATGCCGTGTCCGGTGGGCGGGCGGCCCTCGACCATGCGCTCGCCTGCGCCCAGGGCGCGCGGCCCGGCGTCGTCCTGCTGGCGGCGCGCATGCCGGAGCTGGATGGCGAAGCCACGGCGCGCGCGCTGCGCGAACACCTGCCACCGCAGGACTGCCCCATCGTCATCCTGGCGGCCAGCGGCGCGCCAGCCTCGCAACCAGCGCGGCGCCATACGGACCCGGCCGATCCGGCCGACGCCGTCCTCAACGAACCGGTGACGGCTTCCAGCCTGTACAACGCGACGATGGAAGCGCGCCAACAGCGCGCCAGGGCTGCCGGCGTGGATACCAGCCTGGGTACGCTGGAAGAACGCCTGCTCGCCGGCGTACGCGTGCTGGTGGTCGACGACAGCGAGATCAACCGCGACGTGGTCAACCACATCCTGCGCGACCAGGGCGCCCTGCCCTCGTTCGCCTGCGATGGCCAGCAGGCGCTGGACTGGCTACTGGCCCACCCCGCCGCCGTCGACATCGTGCTGATGGATGTGCAGATGCCCGTCATGGATGGCTTGCAGGCGACGCGCGCGCTGCGCCGGCTGCCGCAGTTTCACGACCTGCCCGTGGTGGCGCTGACGGCCGGGGCATTCCAGGCACAGCGCACGGCGGCACTGGAAGCGGGCGTGAATCATTTCATCAGCAAACCGTTCGACGTGCCGCAGACCATCGCCCTGATTGCGCGCGCGCATCGCCGCCATGCGCAAGTGCTGTCTGCCCTGACGCCGTTCGTGGCCGAAGCGACGATGCCCGTGCCGCCTTGCGGTGCGGCATCCGTGATCGACCTGGCGCAAGGCATGGCGCAGTGGCTCGATGAGGCGCCTTACCGCCAGCATCTGTCGCGCTTTGGCAACACCTACCGCAACACGCTGGGCGCCATGCGCGCGCTGCTGGCGGCCAACGCACGCGACGCTGCCGCGGCACTGGCGCACAAGCTGGCGGGCGAGGCTGGCAGCCTGGCCCTGCCCGCCACCCTGCAGGCCGCTCAGCAAGTAGAACAGTTGCTGCACGCCGGCGCCGATGCGTCGGCCGCGCTCGATACACTGGAGCAAGCCCTGGCGCACGCCATCGATGCCATCGCTGCCTTCACGGCGCAGACGGCACCACCCGGCCAACCGGCCATGCCAGAAACTCAACATGGCAGTGCATGCCAATGATAAACTTGCCAATATGAAATTCGGAGGGACGCTATGCTTTGGTACAGGGATTTTCTGCTGAGAGCCTTGATGCTGGGCATGCTGCTATTCGTCGTGGGCGAATCGCTGTCCTACTGGACGCCGGAGATCAGGAAACTGATGGCCTGGCGCCCTCTCTGACTAGCGCCTAGCCTTCGCGCCCATCCACCCTGGCGCGCCACAGATACGGCGCATACACGCACGCATACAGACCAAAGGCCAGCGACCAGCACGCGCCTGCTGCCAGCAGCAGCGGCATGGCCAGCGCTGCGGGACCGACAGCGGCCAGCAGGCGTGCCAGCGCGCCCAGCTGGATCAGCCAGTACATCGCCGCTTCCGCCCGGCCGCCCGTCAAAGGGCGCCCCGTGTGGCCCAGGGTGGTGCGCGTCATCATGCCGATGATCAATCCCGCCATCGAGCCCACCGTCAGCGCGTGAAATGCGGCGCTGGCCGGCAGCAGCCCCAGGCTGGCCAGCGCCAGCAGCGCAAAGCCGACGCCTATCCACGCATACGACAGGTGCAAAATCCACAGCAAGGGCACGCGCAAGGTGCGCTGCGGCTGCCAAGCCAGCAGATTGGCCAGCGACACGCCGCTTGCCGCCAGGGCCAGCGGCGCCGTCAGCCAGGCCGGCGCGCCTGCCAGCCAGGCGATGGCGGCCGCCGCCATGCAGGCCACGGCGACCAGCGCCCGCTTCGGACTGGCCACCGGCGTACTGCCTGGCGCGCCATTGCGCGTAAACATGGGAATCACGCGCGCGCCGATCACCGATTCGATCAGCACGATGATGAAGATGGCCGCCTGCACGGGCACGAACAGCGACAGCGGCAACCAGCCCAGCACGGCCGCGTGGAACAGGCCATTGGCCAGCGCCAGCAAAGCCAGCAGGCCCACCAGAAACAGGTTGCGCGTATTGCCCGAGCGGCGCAGCACCTGGTACAAGGGCCAGGCGGCCAGCGGCAGGAACAGCCACTCGACCAGCGCCGCCACCAATCCGGGGCCGCACAGCATGGCCACGCGCCCTGCCAGCCACAGCGCCACCAGCGCCATCAGTTGCGCGCCGTGCGGCGTGGGCAAGCCCGTCCAGTTGCGCCCCGCCGTGTACAGGAAGCCCACGACGACGGCCAGCGCGAAGCCGAATACCATTTCATGCATATGCCAGCCCAGTCCCACCTGCAGGCCGCCCGCCAGCAAGCCGGCATAGCTGGCCAGCCACAGGGGTATGCTGATGGCCGCAAACACGGCCGCCAGCAGGTAAAACGGGCGGAAACCCAGTTGCCAGACGGCATGGCCGGCATGCCAGGGAGCGGCGTCGGCTGTCGTGGAAGAAGGGGAAGGTTCGCTGATCGGGGTGATGGCCATGATGGACTCGTATTTGAAGATATTGAAGATATATTCGTTAAAGATATATTCAACATACTACTTTAAAAGCGCACACAACGCCATCGGCAAAAGGACTAGCCGACTAGCCCGCGGTGACTAGCCTGCACTGCGGGCTACTTGCCCTGGCGGTGCTCGACCGCATACACGGCCGCCTGCACGCGGCTGGTGAGGTTGAGTTTTTTCAGCACGTTCTGCACGTGGATCTTGACCGTGCTTTCGGCCAGGTCGAGGGTGCGGGCGATGCCCTTGTTGCTCTCGCCGCGCGACAGGCAGTCGATGATTTCCTTTTCGCGCGGCGTGAGCTTGTCGAGTTCCGACACGGGTTCCTCGCGCCGCGTGCCCGCCTGCAGCTGCGCCACCAGCTTGCCCGTCATCGCTTCGGCGATAACGACTTCACCGGCGGCTGCGCGACGGATGGCGCGCACCAGGTAATCGGCGTCGATATTCTTGATCAGGTAGCCGCAGGCACCCGCGCGCAGGGCCGTCGCCAGATCCTCGGCGTCTTCGGAGACGGTCAGCATGACGATGGCCGTGTCGGGACAGTCGTGCTGCATCAGCTGCAGCGCTTCGACGCCCGACATGCCGGCCATATTCAGGTCCAGCAACACCACATCGGGCTGCAACTGGATGGCGCGCTTGATGCCTTCCACGCCATCGGCCGCCTCGCCCACCACGGAAAAGTCGGTATGCCGCTGCAGCAGCGAGCGGATGCCGCTGCGGAACAACGCATGGTCGTCCACCAGCATGACGGTGATCGGTTTGACGGGAGTCTCCATTTTTTTGTACTTTCAGATAGTTGCTTATGCGGCGCGGCGCTGCTCGCGCGACAGGTGCAGTTCGACCGTGGTGCCGCCACCGGGACAGGCATGCACGTCGAACGTGGCCTCGATGCGCTGCGCGCGCTCGCGCATGATATGGATGCCGACATGGCTGTCGCCCTTTTCCAGCACGGCGCAGGCATCGAAGCCGACACCATTGTCGCTGATCGTCAGCGTAAAGTCCTGGTGATCGGCGAGGCGCACCTCGACATGGCTGGCCTGGGCGTGCTTGCGGATGTTCGACAACGCTTCCTGCACGATGAATAGTAACTGCAATTGCTGTTCGCGGGGGAATGGCGCGCCATCGACATCGGCTAGCAGCTCGGCGTCGATGCCCGTCTGGCGGCGAAATTTGTCCACCGCCGCGCGCAGGGAGCCGATCAGGTCGTCCTCCATCAGGCGGCTGCGGAAGTTCGCCAGCAGTTCGCGCACGTCTTCATAGCTTTCCTTCACGCCCGCATGCAGGGCCGGCACGATGCCCGCCACTTCATCGAAGCGGGCATTGCGCACCGAATCGTCGAGCATCTGCACTTGCAGGTTGAGGAAATTGAGGCTTTGCGCGATGCTGTCATGCAGGCCCTGCGCCACCAGATTGCGCTCTTCGGAAATGGCCATTTCACGCTCGCGCGCGGCCAGGCGCAGGTTTTCCAGCGCGATGCCCAGCAGCTGGCCCAGGGTTTCCAGCAGCGCCAGCTCGCGCGCGGAAAACACGCGCGCATGGCGGAAATGCAGGTTGAAGAAGCCCAGGTGCTGCTCATGCGCGTGGATATGGAAGACGGACACGGTGGCAAAGCCCTCGCGGTGGCAGCGCAGCTCGTGCGCCTTGTCGATGCGGCGCATGTCGTGCACCTTCGCCACCTTCATTTCGACAGCCGTGCCGCACAGGCAGTCGCCCACCTTCAGGCAATGCTCGGATGCTACCAGTTCTTCGGACAGGCCGTGGTGCACCACCATGTGCAGGTTGCCGCGCTCGGCGTCGAGCACGCGCACGGTGGAGCCATCGGCCTCGAAATAATCGACGATACGCTGCATGAAGCCGCCGCAAATGTCTTCCAGTGGCTGCGGGCGCTGCAGGAAAGCGGCGCTTTCGTACAGCAGCGCCAGTTCGCGGTTACGGTACTCCAGGGTGGCCGTCTTGCTGCGCACGCCCTCTTCCAGGTTGCCGTACAGCGCCTGCAGGCGGTCGGCCATCTGGTTGAAGCCACTGGCCAGCTGGCCGAATTCGTCATTGCTTTCGACGGCCAGGCGCACGCTGAAATCGCGTTCCTTCATGCGCTGCATGCCCAGGCGCAGCCGCGTCACCGGTTCGATGATGAGCATGAACATCAGGTAAATCATGCTGACCGTGCCGATGACAGCCATGCCCACCAGGATCAGCTGCGAGGCGCGCAGCCAGAAGGTGCGCTGTTCGCTATCGTGCTCGATCAGCCGCACCAGCTGGTCAACTTGGCCGACAAAGGTATCGGCGTCATGCTCGAAATGGCGCGCGCGCGCGTTGGAATCGGCGGCCAGGGCGGCCGGGCGCAAGGTGCCGCGCCAGGCGGTGCCGATACGCTCGAATTCCGACTTGATGGCCGTGCTGGGCGGCAGGAACAAGGGGCGTTGCGGGTCGCCGTGGCCGATCTTGGCCAGAGTCTCGTCGATCAGCAGCACTTGCTGGCGCGCCTGCTCGCCGGCGTCGCTGGCGAGCAGCAGGGTCAGACGGTAGGTCTGCATGCGCAAACGGCCCGTTTCATTGATGGCGGCAGAACTGCCTTCGAGCTGCCAAGACAAGAACAGGGTGCAGCCGATCGCACTCAAGGCCAGCACCAGCATGAGCAGCAGCGCGCCGACGATCTTGGTCGACAGCTTCTGCCAGGAGGAAAACATCGCCTTGAATTTCATACAGCCCTTGAATGTAAATACAAACTGCTTCAACCGCCCGTCTGCGCCATAAACCGGATAATCTTGTCTGGCTGCGTACTAAAATCGTGCTGCTGCGGCTTGAGTTCAATGGCGGCGCGGATCGCCGCTTCGATCTCCGCATCCGTGGCCCCGCCGCGCAGCATGGGGCCGAAGGCGAATTTCTCTTCCTGGCCCAGGCACAGATACAGGGTACCATCGACAGACAGGCGCACACGGTTACAACTGGCGCAGAAATGCTGCGACATGGGCGTGATGAAGCCGATGCTCGAGCGTCCATCGGGTGTCGCCATATAGCGCGCCGGCCCGCCACCCAGCTCCATCGCCTGCGGCACCAGGCCAAAGCGGGCCGCCAGGCGCTCGCGCACGGGGCCCAGCGGCATGTAGCTGGCATTGCGGCCCGTGCTGCCCATGGGCATGGCTTCGATCAGGCGCAGGATGAACTGCTGCTCGATGCAAAACGCGGCCATGGCCTCGATCTGGCCGTCATTGACGCCGCGCATGGCCACCATATTGATCTTGATGGGGTCAAAACCGGCGGCTTTGCCCGCCATCAGGCCGTCTAAAATGGGCTGCAGGCTGTCGCGTCCCGTGATCTGCTGCATGCAGGCGCGGTCCAAAGAGTCCAGGCTGACATTGATGCGGTCCACACCGGCCGCGCGCAGTGCCACGGCGTGCTTGCCCAATTGGGTGGCGTTGGTCGACAGAGACAGGTCCTGCAAACCGGGCAGCGCGGACAGTTTCTGCGCTAGCTCGGGCAGATTGCGCCGCAACAGCGGCTCGCCGCCCGTCAGGCGCACGCGGCGCGTGCCGAGCCGCACGAAGATGCCCAGCAAGCGCTCGATCTCGTCGAACGTCAGCCAATCCTTCGGCTCTTCGAAGCCGCGAAAGCCCTTGGGTATGCAGTAACTGCAGCGCAAATCGCAGCGGTCGGTAACGGACAGCCGCACATAATCGATCGAACGGCCAAAACGGTCCTGCAACTTGACGCTACCCATGACACTACTCCTGTTACTTCCTTGATTGTAAGGGCTGGGGCACGATCTGGCTGCGCCCCAGAAGGCCTAGCGCACTACGCCTTTCGGTCTATTGCACCAGCGGGCTGGCTGTGCCTTCGAGCTCGATGCCCGCGATATCGGCGCGTCCCACCAGCAAGTGCAGATACTGGTGCACGGCGCGCTGCCACGCTGCGCGCGCCAGGCGGTCGGCGATCTGCGCCCGCACCGCCTCGTAGGCGATGGCCTGGCCTTCGACCCGGCGCTGCACCTGCACGATGTGGTAGCCGAAGCGCGTTTCCAGCAAGTGACCGGCCAGCGCACCCGCCTCCAGGCGGAACAGCAGCGCGTCGAATTCCGGCACGCTCTGGCCCGGCGACAGCTGGCCCAGGCTTCCGCCCAAAGCGCCGGACGGGCAATTCGAATACTGCGCCGCCAGTTCGGCGAAGCGCTCGGGCGCCAGTTTGAGGGCGTCAAGCACGGCTTGCGCCGTCGTGCGCAGCAGCTCCAGCGGCGCTTCCGGCGTCACCTGGAACAGGATGTGGCGCGCCTCGACCAGCGCGCCGCTGCGGAACAATTGCGGGCGCTGCGCATAAAAAGTGCGACAGGCTTCGTCGTCGGCGGGCGGCACGCGCACTTCCTGCGCAAACAGCGCCTCGATGCGGTCGTCATCGCTGCCGCCCTGCACGCCGAGGCGCTCGGCCTCACCCAGCAGCAGCCGGCGCAGCACCAGTTCATGCACGGCCTGTTTCAGCGGATTGCCAGCACGCTCGTGGTGCGGCAATTCCAGTGCGATGTCGGCATCGTCGATATCGATGCCATTGACGGAGATTCCCATGACTGACTCCTTTCTTAGCGGCGGCGAACCAGTTGATAGGCGCGGCCCAAATAGGCAACTGCGCCAAAGCCGCTCCACACGTGCACCAGACGGGTGAACGGGAAGATGACGAACAGCGACATGCCCATGAACAGGTGCAGCTTGAAGACCAGCGGCGCATCGACGATGAAGCTGGCGGCGTCGCCGCGGAAGGTGACGATGTGCTGTGCCCAGTTCATCAGCAGGACCATCATGTGGCCATCCATGTGCGAGGCAGAGACAAAGATCGACGACAGGCCCAGCAGCAAGGTCAACAGGATCCAGACCATCACCAGTTTGTCGCCGGCCGTGGTGACGGCGCGCAGCCGGTCATTGGAAAAGCGGCGCACCAGCAAGATCAGCAAGCCGGCCAGGCACAGGCCGCCCATGATGCCGCCGGCCGCCATGGCCACGCCCTGTTTCAGGCTGTGCGACACGCCCAATGTATCCCACACCCAGACGGGCGTGAGCAAGCCGGCCGCATGACCGAACAGCAGGCCGATGATGCCGATGTGGAACAGGATATTGCCCAGGCGCAGGCTGCCACGGTGCAGCAGCTGGCTGGAATCAGACTTCCACGTGTATTGCTCGCGGTCGAAGCGGATCAGACTGCCGAGGAAAAAGATGGCCAGCGCGATGTATGGATAAATGCCGTACACAAATTGATGCAAATAATTACTCATGATAACTCCTCGTCATGCGGGCGCAGGGGGCCGTTTAAGCGGCGCGCCGCGGCTGCGGGTGAAAATGCACGGGATGGACGCCGCCCGGGGCCTGGCCCAGACCTTGGCGCAGCAACGGCTCGACGCCATCCGCACCGGGACCGAAGGTTTCCAGCGCTTCATCCATGTCGCGGATGGGCGGTTCGGCCAGCATTTCGGCCGCCACGGGGCTCAGGCGTTCGAGCACCGTGAAGACGGGCGCATACGGACTGCCGTTGACCGTCAGCTTGCGGCCGATATGCGCCAGCACGTGGACGGCGTCGCCCAGCAACGGCGCCGATGCAGCCTCGTCGAGCTGCGCCAAAAATTCCAGGAACAGCGGCACGAAGTCGGGCAAATCGTCGCCCGTCATCTGCAAGCCATGGCGCTTGTATTCCTCCATCAGGTCGACCATGGCCTGGCCACGGTCGCGCGATTCGCCGTGGATATGCTCGAACAGATGCAGCGAATGCGACGGGTTGCGGTCGAACGTGGCCACGTACTGCTGCTGCAGGTCGATCAGGCTGCTGCTTTCCAGGTGCGCCAACAAGGGCCGCAACGAGGGGTACATCAAGGCGTGCTGTTCCGGCATGGCCGCCAGCGCCGCGTCCAGCTCGGGCAGATGCGCGATCAGCTCGGGCTCGGGATACAGCAACAGGCGCGAGAGGATTTGATAGTGATTCATAGCGTGTGTCATATCGGTTCCTTAAGCGCCTGGCGCCGTTTTGCGCGACTTCGGCATCTGCATGAAGATGGCCGAACCGTGTTTTTTCTTGCCGAACAAGGTCGGTTCACTGGTGCCGTCCGAGCAGCCATTGCCGAAGCTGAAGCCGCACGAGCCCTTCTCGTTGAAGCTGTCTTCGGCCATTTCCTTGTGGCTGCTGGGAATGACGAAACGGTCTTCGTAATTGGCGATGGCCATGATGTGGTACATGTCTTCCACCTGCGCCTTGGTCAAGCCCACCTGCTTCAATACCGTCAGGTTCTCCACCTTGTCGACGGTCTTGCTGCGCATATAGGCGCGCATGGCCAGCATGCGGTCCAGCGCCGAGACGATGGGCGGCTGGTCGCCTGCCGTCAGCAAATTGGCCAGATACTGCACGGGAATGCGCAGGCTTTGCGTGTCCGGCAGCATGCCATTCACGCCCAGCTTGCCCGATTCGGCGGCCGCCTGGATCGGTGACAGGGGTGGCACATACCATACCATCGGCAAGGTGCGGTACTCGGGATGCAGCGGGAACGCCACTTTCCAATCGACGGCCATCTTGTAGACGGGCGACTTCGCGGCCGCTTCCAGCCACAGGTCGGGGATGCCCTGGCGGCGCGCCTCGGCGATGATGGCCGGGTCGTGCGGATCGAGGAACAGATCGAGCTGCGCCTGGTACAGGTCCTGCTCTTGCGGCACGGAGGCGGCAGCCTCGATCTTGTCGGCGTCGTACAGCAGCACGCCCAGGTAGCGGATGCGGCCCACGCACGTTTCCGAGCACACGGTAGGCTGGCCCGCTTCGATGCGGGGGAAGCAGAATGTGCACTTCTCCGCTTTGCCGGACGACCAGTTGTAGTAAATCTTCTTGTACGGGCAACCGGAGATGCACATGCGCCAGCCACGGCATTTGTCCTGGTCGATCAGCACGATGCCGTCGTCTTCGCGCTTGTACACGGAGCCGGACGGGCAAGACGCCACGCACGTCGGGTTCAGGCAATGCTCGCACAGGCGCGGCAAATACATCATGAAGGTGTTTTCGAAGGTGCCGTACATTTCCTTCTGCATGTTGTCGAACAGCTTGTCCTTGCTGCGGTGGGCGAACTCGCCCCCCAGGTCATCCTCCCAATTCGGACCCCATTCGATCTTTTCCATCTTCTTCCCCGTCAGCACGGAGATCGGACGGGCGGTCGGCGGCGTCTGCGACAGCGGTGCGCTTTGCAGGTGCTCGTAATCGTAGGTGAACGGCTCGTAGTACTCGTCGATGGCCGGCAGGTTCGGATTGGCGAAAATATTCGCCAGGATTTTCAGTCGGCTGCCCTGGCGCGGCTCGATCTTGCCCGCGTCCGTGCGGCGCCAGCCGCCATTCCACTTGTCCTGGTTTTCCCACTGCTTCGGATAGCCGATGCCCGGTTTCGTTTCGACGTTGTTGAACCATGCGTACTCGACGCCGTCGCGGCTGGTCCACACGTTCTTGCAGGTGACGGAACAGGTGTGGCAGCCGATGCACTTGTCCAGGTTCAGCACCATGCCGATTTGCGCTCTGATTTTCATACTATGCTCCTTCTTCCTGCAACGGGCCTTCCAGCCAATCGACCTTGTTCATTTTGCGCACCAATACGAATTCATCGCGGTTGGAGCCCACCGTACCGTAGTAATTGAAGCCGTACGCCAGTTGCGCATAGCCGCCGATCATGTGCGTCGGCTTGGGCACGGCGCGCGTCACGGAGTTATGGATGCCGCCCCGCTTGCCCGTCATCTCCGCGCCAGGCACGTTGATGATCTTTTCCTGCGCGTGGTACATCATCGTCATGCCGGACGGGATGCGCTGGCTGACGACGGCCCGCGCCGTCAGGCTGCCGTTCACGTTGAAGACTTCGATCCAGTCGTTGTCGACGATGCCGGCCGTCTTCGCGTCGATTTCCGACAGCCACACGTGCGGTCCGCCGCGCGACAGGGTCAGCATGCGCAGGTTGTCCGAATACGTGGAGTGGATGCCCCATTTCTGGTGCGGCGTCAGGAAGTTCAGCGCCAGTTCCTTGTTGCCGTTCGGTTTGGTGCCCAGCAGCGCTTCCGTCGTCTTGGTATTGATCGCCGGCTTGTACACGCACAGGCCTTCACCGAAATCGCGCATCCACAGGTGATCCTGGTAAAACTGCTGGCGGCCCGTCAGCGTGCGCCATGGGATCATTTCATGCACATTCGTATAGCCGGCCGTGTAGCTGACTTCTTCGCTTTCCAGACCCGACCAGGTGGGCGAGGAAATGATCTTGCGCGGCTGCGCCTGCACATCGCGGAAGCGGATGCTGTCATGCTCGCGCGGCTTGGCCAGATGCGTGTGCTCGCGTCCCGTGATGGCCGACAGCGCGGCCCAGGCTTTCACGGCCACGTGGCCATTCGTTTCCGGCGCCAGCGTCAGGATCATCTCGGCTGCATCGATGGCCGTGTCGAGGCGCGGCTGGCCTTTCGACACGCCTTCATCGAGCACCGTGCGGTTGATGCCGCGCAACACGTCGATTTCATGCCCCGTTTTCCAGGAAATGCCCTTGCCGCCGTTGCCGATGGTTTCCAGCAGCGGTCCGATCGAGGTGAACTTCTTGTAGACGTCGCGGTAATTACGCTCGACCACCGTCATGTTCGGCATAGTCTTGCCCGGCACGGCTTCGCATTCGCCGGCGCGCCAATCCTTGGGATCGAAAGGCTGGCCCAGCTCGCCCGGCGTATCGTGCATCAGCGGCGTCAGGATGATGTCTTGCTGTGTGCCCAGCAGTTCGCCGCCGATTTCCGAGAATTTCTCGGCGATGCCCTTGTAGATTTCCCAGTCCGACTTCGATTGCCACAAGGGCTGCACGGCTTCCGACAACGGGTGGATGAAGGGGTGCATATCCGAGGTATTCAAGTCATCTTTTTCATACCAGGTGGCCGTCGGCAGCACCACGTCGCCATACAAACACGTGGTCGACATGCGGAAGTCCAGCACCACCAGCAGATCGAGCTTGCCTTCGGCGGCGGGACGCACTTTCACCTGTTTCGGCGTGATGCAGTCGTCTTCGTCGCTGAGCAAACCGTTCTGCGTGCCCAGCAGGTATTTCAGGAAATACTCGTGGCCCTTGCCCGAGCTGCCCAGGATATTCGAGCGCCAGACAAACATATTGCGCGGGAAGTTGGCTGGATTGTCCGGGTCGTCGCAAGAGAACTGCAACTGGCCGGCCTTGATCTGATCGAGCGCATAGGCGGCCGGCGCCTGCCCCGCCGCCTTGGCGGCCTTGGCCACTTCCAGCGGATTGGTTTGCAGCTGCGGCGCCGATGGCAGCCAGCCCATGCGCTCGGCCTTGGCGTTGTAGTCGAGCAGGGTCAGGTCGCCCGTGCCGCTGGCGGCCGATGGCGAGGCGATGTCGCCCGTTTCCAGCTTTTCATGGCGCCACTGGCTGGTGTGCGCATAGAAGAATGAGGTGCCGTTCATCTGGCGCATCGGCCGCACCCAGTCCTGGGCGAAGGCCAATGGCGTCCAGCCGGTTTGCGGACGCAGCTTTTCCTGTCCCACGTAATGCGCCCAGCCACCGCCGGACTGGCCGATACAGCCGCACATCATCAGCATATTGATGATGCCGCGATAGGTCATGTCCATGTGGTACCAGTGATTCAGGCCGGCACCCACGATGACCATGCTCTTGCCGCGCGTCTGGTCCGCATTTTCCGCGAACTGGCGCGCCACGGTAATGACGTCGGCGCGTTTCACGCCCGTGTGTTTTTCCTGCCATGCCGGGGTGTAAGGCACGTCGTCGTCATAGCTTTCCGCCACGTTTTCGCCGCCCAGGCCACGGTCGATACCGTAGTTGGCCAGGGTCAGGTCGAACACGGTGGTGACCAGGGCGGTGCTGCCGTCGGCCAGGCGTATGGTTTTCACCGGCACTTTGCGCAGCAGCATGTCGGCCGCATCCTTGCCGCCGAAGTAGGCGAAACCCACTTCCGTGACGGCATCGCTGTCGTTGATCATGGACAGCATCGGCACGATGGGCACGCCGCTGCCGCCTGCCTTCTGCTCCAGGTTCCACTTGCCCGATTCGCCCCAGCGGAAGCCGATGGAGCCGGCCGGCGCCGTGATGGCGCCCGTGGTTTCGTCAATGACGAGGGTTTTCCATTCCGGGTTGTTGGTTTCGTCGAGGTTGTTGTCCAGGTGCGAAGCGCGCAGGAAGTAATCGGGCACCAGGGTGCCGTTATGCTCCTTGAGCAGCACCAGCATGGGGAAGTCCGTGTACTGGCGCGCATACTCGCGGAAGTAGGCGCTCTGCCCTTCCGAGTGGAATTCCTTCAGGATGACGTGGCCCATGGCCAGCGCCAGCGCGGCGTCCGTGCCCTGTTTCGGGGCCAGCCAGATGTCGCCGAACTTCACCATTTCGCCATAATCGGGCGAGATGGCCACGGTTTTCGTGCCCTTGTAGCGCACTTCCGTGTAGAAGTGGGCATCCGGCGTGCGCGTCATCGGCACGTTCGAACCCCACACCATCAAATAGGTCGAGTTGTACCAGTCGGCCGATTCCGGCACGTCCGTCTGTTCGCCCCACACTTGCGGGCTGGCAGGCGGCAAGTCGCAGTACCAGTCATAGAAACTCAGGGCCACGCCGCCGATCAGTGACAGGTAGCGCGTGCCGGAGGCATAGCTGACCATGGACATGGCGGGAATCGGCGAGAAGCCGACGATGCGGTCCGGGCCGTATTTCTTGATCGTCAGCGCATTCGCGGCGGCGATGATTTCATTCGATTCTTCCCAGGTGGCGCGCACGAAGCCGCCCAATCCACGGATGGACTTGTACTGCTGCGAGCGCACGGGGTCCTGGCTGATCCAGTCCCAGGCGGTGACGGGGTCCATGGTCTTGCGCGCTTCGCGCCACATTTCCATCAGGCGGCCGCGCACCATCGGATACTTCACGCGCTGGGCCGAATACACATACCAGGAATAGCTGGCGCCGCGCGGGCAGCCGCGCGGCTCGTGGTTGGGCAGGTCGGGCCGCGTGCGCGGGTAATCGGTTTGCTGGGTTTCCCAGGTGATCAGGCCATTCTTGACATACACCTTCCAGCTGCACGAGCCGGTGCAATTCACGCCATGCGTGGAACGCACGATCTTGTCGTGCTGCCAGCGCTGGCGATAGGCGTTTTCCCAGGTACGGTCTTCATCGACCACGGTGCCATGGCCGTTGGAAAACGGCTCGGCGGGCTTGCTAAAAAATTTCAGGCGGTCCAGAAAGTGACTCATGCTACCTCCACATTGCGCCGCAGGCAGCGGCGCCAGGTCTTAAAAAACGCTGCAAGCAGGATGGCTCAAGCGTCGATACAAACAGTCTATCGATGCGCCCCGCGCGGCGGTATTGGCAAGAAGTCGGTTTCCGGCACCAGGAATGCATAGGCGCGTAGTCACCCGGATAGTCACTATTGCCTATGGGCGCCGCGAGCGTGCTGCGGTATACCTGTCGTCATCGTTCAACACAGAGAAAGAGCACCATGTCCATTACCGATTACGCCAGCTTGCTGCGCAGCGCCCGCGACCAGGAACAGCCGCAACGTCTGCTGTTCACCTTTACCCAGGCGCAGGCCCAGCCAGGCGGCCAGGGCAAGTCCCTCACGCCCGTGATGTGCGCCGACAAGCTGCCAGATGAACTGGGCAGCTTCGATACATTGATGGAGGAGTCGAAACAGATGCAGACGCACTGGGACGTGGTCTTCGTGGCGGGACTGGCGGGCCAGGACGGCCAGCCGCCCGCCGCGCAGGCATGCGAGGCGCCCCTGCGCGCCATGGTGACGGCCATCGAGCAAGGGCGTATCGACGGCCTGCTGGCGTTTGACCGCAGCGGCGATCTGTTACGCTTTAGTTGAATCCGGCCAAGGGCGCTCGTGCAAATGGCGCGCCCTTTCGATTGGACACACGAGCGGCAAAAACTGCTGCTGGCGCGCCGAATACGCCATCAGCGCGCCGCTGTCGATGTCAAAATACCAGCCATGCAATTTCAATAAGCCCTGCTCCACCCGGCGCTTCAGCCAAGGGTAGGTCAGCAGGTTGTCCAGCGACTGCAGGATGCTGGCCAGTTCGCACGCATGGTGCTGTTCCTCCGATGAGCGGTGCGCCAGCTCGCGCCGCACGCGCTGCGCCACCGGTTCGGCAATGCGCATCCACTGTCCCACGAAGTCCGTTTCCTGCCCTTCCGCGCGCGGCTGCGGTTCCAGCAGTGCGCGGATGCCGCCGCAGCGCGCATGTCCGAGCACGATGACCCTGGCCACTTCGAGCTTGCAGACGGCAAACTCGATGGCCGAACTGACGCCGGGCGGCGCGTCGGGCGTGCACGGCGGCACCAGATTAGCGATATTGCGCACCACGAACATGTCACCCGGGTCGCTGCCCGTCAGCAGCATGGGGTCGACGCGCGAATCGCAGCAACCGATCAGCAAGGTCGTGGGCCGCTGCCCATCGCGCAGGCTGTCGTACAAGGTCTGCGGCTCGCTGAAATACTGCCGCTGAAACAGGCTGAAGCCGTTGACGAATTTTTCCAGTTCTTCCATGACATACTCTCATTTCCTCAACGTCTGGCAAGAACGACTTGCCAGACACTCCAACTTTAGCAAGGCATGGGCGCATTCTTGCGCGCATAGCACCACCAGGTAATCGCAATGCAGCTCACATAAAAGCCGATGAAGCACCACAGGGCCGCGTCGGGGCTGCCCGTCAGAGAAATCGAGGTGCCATAGCTTTTCGGAATGAAGAAGGCACCGTAGGCCGCCACGGCCGAGGTGAAGCCCAGGACTGCCGCGCCTTCCTTGTTGGCGTCGACGATGGCTTGCTCCTGCGCCGCCTTGCCCTTGCCGGCCGCAGCGCGCTGGTGCTCCGTCAAAAAGATCACGGGGATCATGCGGAAGGTCGACGCATTGCCGATGCCCGTGCCGGCGAACAGCAGCATGAACATCCAGAAGAAGCCCTTGAAACTACCCGCAGTGTGCACACCTGCGCCGGCTTGCGGCATGAAGTACAGCACGCCCAGCACGGCGCCTATCATCAGCAGGAAGGACCACAGGGTGACTTTGGCGCCGCCCAATTTATCGGAAATCACGCCGCCGGCCACGCGCGCCAGCGCGCCGACCAAAGGGCCCAGGAAGGCGTAATCGAGAGGGTTGACGTCGGGGAACTGGATCTTGATCAGCAGCGGGAACGCGGCCGAATAACCGATGAAGGAGCCGAAGGTGCCCGTGTACAGCCAGCACATGAGCCAGTTGTGCTTGCGCTTGAAGATCACGGCCTGTTCGGAAAACGAAGCCTTGGCCGAGGCCAGGTCATTCATGCCGAACCAGGCCAGCAAGGTACTCAAGGCGATGAACGGCACCCAGATGAAGCCCGCGTTTTGCAGCCACATGTCCTTGCTCACGCCATTCTTGACCCAGGTGAGCGAGTCGCCGCCCCAGGCGCCGAAGACGGCGAACGTGATCACCAGCGGCACGACGAACTGCACCACCGACACGCCCAGGTTGCCCAGGCCCGCATTCATGCCCAGCGCGAAGCCCTTGCTCGCCTTCGGGTAGAAAAAGCTGATATTGGCCATCGACGAAGCGAAATTGCCGCCGCCGAAGCCGCACAGCAGGGCCAGGATCAGCATGGTCGGATAGCCCGTGTTCACATCCTGCACGGCCAGGCCGATGCCGATGGCGGGAATCAGGAGCGACCCCGTGGAAATGGCCGTCCAGCGGCGGCCGCCAAAGATGGGCACCATGAACGAATAAAAGATGCGCAAGGTGGCGCCGGACAGGCCCGGCAAGGCCGTCAGCCAGAACAGCTGGTTGTTACTGTAGGTGAAGCCGATGTTGGGCAGGTTGACCACCACCACGCTCCACACCATCCACACGGCAAACGCCAGCAGCAGCGCGGGAATCGAAATCCACAGATTGCGGGCGGCCGTGGCCTTGCCCGTGCTTTGCCAGAAGCTCGGGGTTTCCGGCTCCCAGGTATTGATCATGTAGCGGCTCATTGGTTTGCTCACAGCGTCACTCCTGCAGGTTGATTGATTGGTGCCGCACGCAGCGGCTTGAACGAGAAATACATCCAGACGAGGGAAACGCAGACGGTGCCGTACAGAAGCATGAAGGCGCTCGAACGCACGCCGGTGAAGTCCACCAGGGCGCCGAACATCACGGGCAGGACGAAGCCGCCGAGACCACCGGCCAGGCCCACCACGCCCGAGACGGCGCCGATGTTGTCGGAAAAGTCATCGCCGATGAACTTGAAGACGGAGGCCTTGCCCACGGCCATGGCGATGCCGACGATGAACAGCAGCACGGTGAACCACAGCGGCGACAGGCCGATGTGGATAGCCAGCGGCCCCGTCACGGTCTCGATCACCATCTGCGTTTGCGGATATGACAGCAGGAAGAAACACACCCAGCACACCCACATCACGGCCCAGGTGACTTTGGCGGCACCATATTTGTCCGAGATCCAGCCGCCCAGCGCGCGCAGCACGCCGCCTGGCAGCGAGAAGCAGGCCGCCAGCAGCGCCGCGTGCTTCAGGTCGAAGCCGTATTCGGCCACGTAATACTTCGTCATCCACAGCGCCAGCGCCACATAGCCGCCGAACACCACCGAGTAGTACTGGCAGTAGCGCCACACGCGCGGGTCCTTCAGCACCTTCATTTGTGCCGAAAAACTCTCGCCCGATGGCGCCAGATGCGATTTGTCGGTGTACGAAAACAGCCAGAAGATAATGGCCGTGGCCAGCATGGCCACCGCATACACCTTCGGCAGCATTTGCCAGCCGAAGGCGGCGACGATGCCCGGCGCGACGAACTTGGTCAGCGCGGAACCGGAGTTGCCGGCGCCGAAGATGCCCATCGCCAGGCCGCGGCGCTCCTTTTCATACCAACGCGCCACGTACGGCGTGCCGACGGAAAACGAGCCGCCTGCCAGGCCCACGAACATGCCCAGCACGAGGAAATGCCAATAGACGGTGGCGTAGGAAATCAGGTAGATCGGCACCACGCTGGCCAGCATCAGCAGGAAGAAGACGCGGCGTCCACCGTATTTGTCGGTCCAGATGCCCAGCGGCACGCGCACGAGGGAGCCCGTCAGCACGGGCATGGCGGCCAGCAGGCCGAATTGCGTTTCAGTCAAGCCCAGGCTGGTCTTGATGGGAATGCCCAGTACGGCAAACATCATCCATACCGCGAAGCAGATGGTAAACGCGAAGGTACTGCTGACCAACACGGACGCCTGCTTGCGCCGCATGCCCGGTTCGACTGCCTTGTTACTACTGTTGTTCTTAGTGCCATCTAGGGTAGCCACGATGTTTCTCCATGAATGCACTGGCCGTCTGGCCAGCCGTCCCGACCAGCTTACGTGGCAGAGGGGAAAGGCACTATCGGCCACAGGGTGATTCTGGAAAGGCAATCTGGATAGCCGTATCGGCAAAAGTGACTAGATACAGGCACGCGGACCTAGCCTGGATGGCGGGTGTCTTACAAAAGCCGGGGCGAAGCCGTGCGCGCGGCCGTCGACAGGAATCTATGCCTGGTCGCCCTCCGGGCCGGCCAAGCCGCCGGCTATGCGCTGCTGCACGAGGACTTCTTTGGCTACGGTTTTGTCCCGCTGGTGGTGGTCTCGTCCGCGCAGCAGCGGCGCGGCGTGGGACTGCGCCTGCTGGCGGCCGCCGAAGCCGCGTGCCAGACAAAGAAACTGTTCACCTCGACGAACCAGTCCAACCTGGCCGCGCAACGGCTGTTCGCCACCGCGGGCTTCGTGCGCAGCGGCCAGATCGACCATCTCGACGAGGGAGATCCGGAGCTGGTGTACGTAAAATGGTGCCGCTGATTGCGCGACCTCCCGACGACGTATGGCGCGGCGCACGAAAGGCGGCTATGCTGGCGCCACCGTCAATCAACGCCACCGACACACGCATGGATTATCTGAGCCTCAAACATTTCCACATGGGTTGCGCCGCCGCCAGCGGCTTTCTTTTCCTCTTGCGCGGTGCCTGGATGTTGCGCGCCTCGCCCGCCTTGCGGCAGCGCTGGGTGAAGGTGCTACCGCACCTGGTCGACACGGCCCTGCTGGCCAGCGCCATCGCCCTGGCCGTGTGGAGCGGCCAGTCTCCCGGCAGTCAGCCCTGGCTGACCGCCAAGCTGTGCGCGCTGCTGGCCTACATCGTGCTGGGCACGATTGCCCTGAAACGTGGCAAGACGCCGGCCGTGCGCGGCGCCGCGTTTGTCGGCGCCGTGCTGCTGTTTGCCTACATCGTTGGCGTGGCCGTCACCAAGCAGGCCTGGCCGCTCTGATGCATCAGAAAATGTAGCGCAGGGTCACGCTGGCGTTGCGTGGTGCGCCCCAGTAAGCCTGGTTGTACATACCGAGCTGGCTGTAGTAATGCTTGTCGAACAGGTTGTTGACGTTTGCCTGCAGCGACAGCTGGCGCGACAGCGCATATTTGGCCATCAGACTGGCCACGGTGTAACCGCCCTGCTCCACGCGCTCGACACCGTTCGGCCCCGTGGCGTCGCGGTAGGCGCCGCTCTGCCAGTTCACGCCGCCGCCCACGGACAAGGCGCGCCAGTCGCCATCGAGCTGCCAGGTGGAAAACACACGCGCCAGGGTTTGCGGCACATAGCTGTTCAAGCGCGCGCCCGCGTTGTCCTCAGCAGCCGCATGCGACACGCTGGCCGACACGTTCCAGCCCTTTGCCAGCTCGCCCGACACATCCAGTTCCACACCCTTGCTGGTGGTGCCCGATGCCGCGAAATACGCCTGCGTCAGCGAATTACCGACAACATGCCCCGTGTCTTCTTGCGCCAGGCCATCTTGCGCGATGCGGAACACGGCCAGCGCGGCATTGAGTTTGCCGCCAAAATACTCGCCCTTCACGCCCACTTCCACATTCTTGCCCTGCACCGGGTCGAGGTAGCGGCCGAACCGGTCCTGGTAGCCCTGCGGCTTGAAGATTTTGCTGTAGCTGGTGTACAGCGCATGCTGCGCATCGATATCCCACACCAGGCCCGCGTAGGTCGTCACGGCATGCTTGGCATAGGCGTAGCTGCCGCCCCAGTCGTCAACATGGTCGGCCTTGTAACGGCTGTAGCGCGCACCGACGATCAGTTTCAAGGGGTCGGCCAGCGAAAAACGCGCCGTGCCGTAGATGCCGCGCTGCTGCACCGTATCGAGCAGCTTCCAGCGCGAGAAACCGGGATCGTTCCAGTCCGGCTCCGGCGTCACGCCCCGCCATTGATGGAAATTGCCGTAATCGACGCTGCCGCCGGCGATGCCCGGATAGCTGGAGAACTGCTTGCTGCCAGAGACGCCAAACGCCAGGTCATGCGTGCGCCCCAGCAGTTGCACCGGTCCCTGCACATAGGCATCGACGCTATCCTGGCGCCGCGTGCCTGAATAGAAGCCGGGGCCGCCCTTCATGCCCTGCCCCGTGGCCTTGTCGGGCCACAGGTAGGCGAAGGACTCGGCAGCCGAGTAATCGCCCCAGCCGTGATTCAGCATGGCCGTCAGGTTCCAGCCGCTGCCCAGGTCCTGCTCCAGACGCAGAAAGGCCGTCTGGCTGGTGCTGAACCAGCGGCTCCAGGTGGCGGCCGTGGTGGCCGAGCGGGACCAGGTGGCGCGCTCGCCGTTCGCATGCCACAGCGGCAAGCCGCCATACATGCCGCCGCGCGGGCGGTTATCCTGGTACTCATAGCCCGCGATCAGCACGCTGCCGGGCCCCAAGTCCGCTTCCACGGTGGCGTAGGCCATGGCTTTCTTGCCGTGATACAGGTTCACATACGATTCGCTGTCCTGGTAGCTGGCCACGACACGGCCACGCACCTTGCCATCCGCAGTCAAAGGCGTGGACAGGTCCGCGCTGGCGCGCGCATTGTTCCAGGAACCCAGGCTCAGGGCGGCATTCCCCGCCAGCTGCCGCGAAGACGCGCGCTTGCGCACCAGGTTGACGGTGGCCGACGGTTCGCCGGCGCCAGTGAGCAAGCCCGTGGCGCCGCGCACGATCTCGACCCTGTCATAGGCCGTCATGTCCAGCGTGCTGTCGCCCACGCTGAACGCATTGTCGACCGTGGTGGGGATGCCGTCATACTGGTAGCTGGCGATGGAAAAACCGCGCGCGAAGAACGAGGTACGGTCGCTGTCGTAGCGGTTGATGGCCACGCCGGCCGCATTTTGCAGCACGTCTTCCACCGTTTGCAGATTCTGGTCATCCATCTGCTGGCGCGTGACCACGCTGACGGCTTGCGGCGTCTCGCGCACGGACAGGCCCAGGCGCGTGGCCGAGCGCATGGTCTGTGTCGTGTAAGCGCCGCTGCCTTCCGTCACGCCATGCGCGCTTGCGCTGGCGGTGACCTTCGTCTCGGGCATGGTCTGGCCGCCGTCCACGGGCGCCAGGTCAAGCACATAGCCACCATTCGCCTGCGGCACGGCACGCAGACCCGAACCGGCGACGATGGCGCCCAGCGCTTCAGGCACGCTGTAGCTGCCCGTCAGTCCGGCGCTGCGCTTGCCTGCCAGGCTGGCGGCCTGGTAGGAAATCATGGTGCCCGTCTGCTGGCCAAAGCGCACCAGCACCTGTTCCAGGGTGCCGCCGGGTATCGCCAGTTCGATGCGCGCCCCATTGGCTGCCTGAGTAATAGGTGCGACGGCCAATGCGCCGCCGGCGGCGAGCAGCCACAGGGCCTGGCTGACGGCCAGTGCCGCCACGCTGCGGCGGCATACGGTGGAAGCGGAAGAGGAAGAGGAAGAAGCGTAAATAGGTGTTGTGCTGGGCATGCGGACTGTTTTCCTGAAAGTGAATGAAGGGTTCACTTGCTATGTCACGCGAAAATCGAAAACCCCTCATTTTTCAGAAAATATTGATGAATTCTTCCGATGCGGCACCACGGTCACCCAGAAGCGCGTGCTCTGGCGCACGTCGACGGGCAAGGTGCGCGTCAGCATGTCAAGCACTTGCGTGGTGTCTGCCAGCGGGTAGATGCCGGACACGCGCAGCTGGGCGACGGCCGGATCGCAAGCCAGGCGCCCATGGCGGTAGCGCGCCAGCTCGCCGATAAAATCGGCCAGCGGCATGTCGTGCGCCACCAGCATGCCCGTCGTCCAGGCATCCGCGCCGGCAGGCAAGGCTTGCACGGCACCGATCTGCGCCGCCGTAAAGCTGGTTTGCTGACCGGGGTGCAGCCTTTGCACAGCGCCGGGCGCCAGCTTTGGCATGATGTCAACAGCGCCCGCGAACACGCCCAGGCGCGTGGCCTCGCCACCGGCGCGCACGGCAAAGCGCGTACCCGCGGGCTGCAAGCGGCCCTGGGCCGTCTGCACGATAAAAGGCCGGCCGGCAGGATCGCGCGCCGTGCTGACCATGATTTCGCCCTTTAATACTGTCACCAGGCGCTGGCCTGCGTCATAGCGCACGTCGACGGAGGTGGCCGTATTGAGGGTGATGCGCGTGCCGTCTGCCAGCACGATGTGGCGCAATTCACCCGTGCCGGTGCGGTAGTCTGCCAGCCAGCATCGCGCCTGCTCATCGCCGCCCACTATCCATGCCCCGCCGCCCACGGCCAGCAGCGCCAGGAGTTTGAGCGACTGCCGGCGCGCCGCATTGGCCTGCGCATGCGCGGGCTTGCGCGCCAGGGTGCCATGCGCCAGCGGCGCCGGCAAGGCACGCATGCGCGCCATGCAGCCTTCCACATGCAGCCAGGCTTGCTCATGTTCCGGATCACTGTCGCGCCAGACGCGCCAGGCCTGCTCCACTTCCGGCGTGGCGTCACCGGCCTGCAGGCGCACCAGCCACTCCACGGCCTGCAGGCTGGCCGCTTCCGGCGTCAAGGCGCCCATCACGGCCCCGGCTGGGAAAAGAAGCACTGGTGCATGGCTTTGACCAGGTAGCGCTGCACGGTGGCCAGCGAGATATTCAGTTCCAGTGCGATGGCCGCCTGCGGCATGCCATCGAGCTGCGACAGTAGAAAGGCGCGACGCACGACCGGCGCCAGGCCATCGAGGCGGCGGTCGATGTCGAACAAGGCTTCGAGCAAAATGGCCTGCGCTTCGGGATCGGGTGCGTGCTGCGCCGGCAAACTGGCCAGGGTGTCCAGGTAGGCCGCTTCCAGGTCGCGGCGGCGGTACAAATTGCCCAGCACGCCCTTGGCCACCGTCGTCAGGAAAGCCCGCGGCTCGCGCGCGGCGATGGCCACGTCACGGTTCAGCAGGCGCATGAAGGTGTCGTGCGCCACGTCGGCCGCGTCAAAGGCATTGCCCAACTTGTGCTTGAGCCAGCCTTGCAGCCACCGATGGTGTTCGTGATACAGGCTGCCCACTTCCTGGTGGACGCCGGATTGGGCAGCCGACACGTTGCATACTCCCTGGTTCGTAAATAGTAATGATTCGCATTCTATATCTATGCGGTGCTGCGGCGCAAGCGGCCTGCGACGGGCATGTGGTCGGTTCTGCAGAACGCGCCAGCTTGCAGGGCAATGATAGTATTTATGACATGATGCACACGCTGGCCATCCCGGCCATGCCACCACCATTGAGAGGCAAACATGCTGCTATCTGAGCTGCTGACCAAGCTGACCTGCGGTGACCTGGAAGGAGAGGAGCTCGACGAAGCCGTCACCGCCATCACCGATGCGCCCTCCGCTCCACGCGACGAGTGGATCGATAGCGATGCGCAGGCCTACGCGGTGGCGATCCTCTCGCATCTGGGCGGCTACATGGCGTCGAGCGACAAGCTCGATGAACTGCACGAACAGATACAGGAAATGTTCGACGATTTCCCCGACTTCCCGTACGAAATGCTCAAGGACAGCGACGGTAGCGCCCTGCCCTATTTCGAGTGGCTGGATACGGAACTGGCGCAGCGCGCCGTGGACGAAGGCGGCTATGAGCTGATACAGATCGACGGCAACGGCACCGATGAAATGGATGCGCTGGTGGTGTACCGGCGCGATACAAACGACATCATCCAGGCGGCAGCATTGATGGGAGTGACGATAGGCCGGCCGCTCACTTACTATCGCGGCATCGAAGCGATGGTGGGCAAGCGGCCGGGCTAAGGGCGCCTATTGCATCGGCAAGGCGCTCACATCGACGGTGGGTGCCTGCCCCGTGGCGGGCCGCGTGAAGTTCTGGCTGGTTTTCACGACATCGGCAAAGAAGCCGCCGTTATGCAGGTAGAACTTGCCGTTTTCCAGGCCGCCCGCGTAATCCATGCGCTGCGCATTGGTCGCCGTAGCGTCGCCCGTGTAGCGCCCTGCCGTCACTTCCGACCAGGTGCCGGAAACGTTCCTTGCCCACTGGTTGCCAAACTGGACGCGGCGCTCCGTGTAGCCCAGGGTGTCGATGAAGTTCTCAAGGAAGGAATGCACGCCCGTCAAGTACGTGCTGATGGCCGGCCGCTTCCAGGTGGCGATGTAGCGCCACTTGCCCGTCTCTGGCGCGAAGAACCAGGCCGAGTAATCGCTGCCGCCCTTGCCATCGGGCCGCGCGCGCGTGATGAAACGGTACGTGGTGCCGGCCGCCCAGTCATACGACAGGTAAGTCTGTCCGCCCGTGCCCTCGCCGCCAAACGCATTGTCGACCACGCCGGCACCCTTGCTGACCAGGGTAGTCTTCGCGCCATTGTCGGCATCCCACACGGAAAACAATATCCAGCGCTCGCTGGGCGACTTGACCTGAATGCCCATATAGCCCTGGCCGAAGCCGTTGGCCATGAAGTAGGAGCCGATGGCGTCCTGCCCCTTCGGTATCGTCATCTCGTTGTAAAAATACTCGGTATTGGCCGGCACCGCGTAGCCCATGTGCACGGACGGCCCGCGCCGCGACCAGTAGTAATTGGCCGGATCGTTGGCATAGTTCAGCGTGGCACCGGCCATCACCTTCAGCGCGGCGACCTCGCCAAACGTGGCCTTTGCGCGTGTCAGTCCCTGCAAGTCCACCTTCACATAGCCGGCCGCCGGCACGTTCACCGTGCCGACGGCGTAAGTCTTGCGCGCCTTGCCGGCCAGCTTGACGTCGAAGGGCTGGCCGTTGAGCTTCACGCGGATGGTGCTGTTGCCGCCATCGGCCAAGCTGGCATCGAGCGCCACCTGGACGGGGCCCGCCCCGGCCACGCGAAAATACGTGCTGGCGACGGCAGCCGGATTGCTCCAGCCGGCCAGGCCATGTTCGCCGATGACGGCGCCCTCCTGCCCGCTGGTGATGAAGGCGTTGCCGGCCAGTTCCACGGTGGCGGAGTTGGCCGGTGCGGTCACGCTGGCGGCCAGCAAGGCGGTGCCGCCCGTGCTGGTGCTGGTGCTGGTGGCGGTGGCGCCGCCGCAGGCTGCCAGCAGCAAGGGCATGGCGGGAAGGACTGTGTAGAGTAATGAACTTCTGTGTTTCATCAACGTCTCCTGGGATAGAAAAAACCCGCCACGGCGGCAGGCGCGGTAGCGGGTGAATGGTGCTTAGTATTTGCCGTCGAGGGCAAAGATCGGCTTGCGCGATTTCCACTGCCCGCCCGTGAAGTCGGGGAAGTCCAGGGTCTGGAAGTTGGCGGCAATCGATTGCTCGGACAGCGGCGTGATGGCGCTCCACGTCACGGCATCGTAGATATCGATCGGCATCGGCGCATTGGCCTTCAATGCTTCGACAAAGGCATGGATGACGAAGAAGTCCATGCCGCCGTGGCCCGCGCCTTCGGCCTGCGCCGCGTACTTGCGCCATACGGGATGGTCATACTTGTCCTGGTAGACCTTGAAGTCGTCCCACTGGTGCGGCTTGCTGACGCCTTCGATGTGAATCGCATTGTTCAAGTCCATCCACAGGCCATCCGTGCCTTGCACGCGGAAACCCAGCGAATACGGGCGCGGCAGGCTCGTGTCGTGCTGCAGGATGATGGTTTCGCCGTTTTCGCACGCCAGCGTGGTGGTGACCACGTCGCCCAGCTTGAACTTCACCTTGGCGTTCGCATGCTGCGCGCCGCCCGGCTGCTTGACGATGTAGTCGTGCAAGCCGCGCGCCTTGCTGGCGAAGGCGTTGATGCGCGTAAAACGGTTGCCGCGGTTGATGTTCGTGTACATGGCGCACGGGCCGATGCCGTGGCTCGGATACAGTTCGCCATTGCGCTCGACCGAGTGTTGCGTGCGCCAATGGGCTTCCGACCAGCCTTTTTCGCCGAATTCCACGCCGCCGCCATACGGCTTGGCCGGATTGCCGCTGTTGAATTTGACGGCGCGCAGGTCATGCTGGTAGCCGCCCTGCAAGTGCAGCAGTTCGCCGAACAGGCCCGCGCGCACCATCTGCAGCGCGGCCATCACGTCGCGGCGGTAGCACACATTTTCCAGCAACATATAGGGCGTACCCGTTTTCAACTGGGTATTCAAGACATCCCAGTGGTCTTGCAGGGTGATGCCGGCCACCACCTCGCAACCGACGGGTATCTTCGCCTGCATGGCGGCAATCGCCATGGGCGCGTGGAATTCCCACGGTGTGGCGATGATCACGCCATCGAGGCCGCCCGCATCCAGCATACGCTTGTAGGCTTTCTCGTCGCGGTCTTCGCCATACGTGCGCGGACGCGGCTTGCCGGCTTTGGCCACCTGGCCCAGCGCGTGTTTCAGCATGATCGGCTCGATATCGCACAGGGCAACCACTTCCACGTCGTCGCGGCGCACCAGCTCGGCCAGCAGCACCTGGCCGCGCATGCCCGTGCCGATCAGTCCCAGGCGGACCTTGTCGCGGTCGGCGGCAGGTGCGGCGTTGGCGGCGTTGGCGGCGCCAGGCAGCAAGGCGCTGCCGGCCATGGCGCCACCGGCCAGCGCGGCGCTGGCGGACAGGAAATTGCGTCGATTGATTTGTGTCGTCATTGGTCTCTTCTCGCTTCCATTGGTAATGTTCGTCACCGGCCCGCCGCACGGCGGGCCGGCTGCAGTTTAATAGGTGTATTCCGCCGTGAAGCGCACGGAGCGCGGCGCCGTGCGTCCATCCACTTGCAGGTAATTGCGGGAGATGGCGCCATGGTCTTCGCGCGTTTCGGTATAGCGGGTGACGGTCTGGCTGTTGAAAACGTTGAACACGTCCACTTTCAGGCTCAGGCCTTTGACGGCGCTGGGAGTATAGGCCACATTCATGTCCAGCTGGGCTTGCCATGGCAGGCGGCCCTGGCTGCCGCGCGGCGCCGGCTTGCCGTTGCAATAGAAGTAGGAATCGCCGTAATCGTTCTCGAACTTCAGGTTGTCCGGCAGCGCACCGATGCAGTTGCGCGGCGCACCCGAGATCAGCGACAGGTTGGCACCGACCATCACGTCCGGGATGAGCTGCATGAAGCCGTAAGCCTTGAAGGCGTGGCGGTGGTCGCCCGGCAGATAGCCATACGCGTTGTACATCAGTTCCTTGTGGTCGTCGCTGACCGTCAAGCCCACGTCGCCGCCGCCGATGCTGTCCGTCTGGCCTTCCATATTGCCCTTCAGCGCGGACAGGGTGTAGGTCAGCTTGCCGTACCAGCCGTTCGTGTACGGATGCTCGACGAACATGTTCAAGGCGCGGTAGGTGCGCGATGGCAGCGGATTGCCCCACTCTGCCGCCGAAATATCCACGCGACGCAAGCCCTTGCCGTCGTCAAAGTCCACCATCAGGCTGTTGTCGCGGCCAGGGTTGATGATGGCGCACTGGAAGCCGCCCCACTTGCCCGTGTCGACGCTGTTGCGCGAGGCCCAGGCTTGCAGCGGACGCGCGTCGCAAGTGTCATCGTTGGTATCGTTCAGCTTACGGTACAGGACGCTGGCGCCCACCACCAGCTTCTTGCTCAGGGCGCGTTCGAAGCCCAGCGAGAATTCATCCTGCGACAGCGGTTTCAGGCCAACGGCCGTCACTTCGCGCGCATCGCGGCTCTGGCCATACGCGTTGTTGGCCGAATACGGCTTGCTGATCGCATGCAGGCCCGTCGGCGCGCCCGTGACGGGATCGACGCCCGTGTAGGTGAACATCTCGCTGGTGGCCAGGAAGGGGCTGGCCATGTTGCTCGACAAATTCGACGGCACCGGCAAATGGTAGCGGCCACCGTTGGCGAAGAATTTCAGGGTGCCGTCACCCAGGTAGTCCCAGGTGGCGCCCACGCGCGGGGCGATCATGTTGCGCTGCGAAATGAAGGCCACGCCATCGGTACTGTAGTTGGTGAACTGCTCGCGGCGCAGGCCCAGGTCCAGCAGCACCCGCTCCGTGACCTGATAGTGATCCTGGATATACTGCGCCGACTGCACGCTGGTCGGACGCGCCAGGTTGGCGTTCAGTTCCTTGCTGACGTAATAGCCCTGCTTGCCGTAGCCGTCGCCCTGGTACGGCGTTTCAAAGGCGCCGTTGATCGGCAGATTCGGATCCGTGGCCCGCTGGTAGTTCCAGCGGTAGCCGCCGGCCAGGCTCAGGCCCACTTGCGATTCCACGTCGATGCGGTCGATGCCGCCGCGCAGCGAGTGCTTGCCCAGCTTGTATTCGAGGTCCAGGCGCTTGGCTTTCTGGCGGTCTTCCGAGGAAGGGTCAACCAGGGTGCCCGTCACCGCTTGCGGATTGGCATAGGAGAGGCCAGGCACCTGGGTCGACGTGTTCGACGAGGTCTGCGCCAGCAGCGGGTTGTAGCCATTCGGCGTGCGGGTGTGCGCAGTGCGCGACTGGCCCATCATGGCCGTCACCGTCAGCTTATCCGTCAGATAGCCCGTGTACTTGAAGATGTCGACATTCGCGCCTGGCGCAGCCGACGAGCCGCAGCAGTTGATGGTGGTTTCGCTCCCGCCGCCAGGCACGTTGTTGCGTTTCAGCGTGGCATAGTCGAAGCCATAGCTCTGGCTGTCCGTTGTCGTGCGGTCATACAGCTTGGTATATTCAAAGTGATGATCATCCGTCAGATTGTAGTCCAGCTTGGCCATCATGCGGTCAACCTTGCTCTTGCTCTCGCGCCAGCCGTTCGGCAGCACCTTGTCCACCAGGTCGTCGCGCGCACCAGCGACAGAGCCGCCATCCGTGCGCGTCTGTTCCAGCGCCACGAAGGCGAACAGTTTGTTCTTGATCAGCGGCCCGCTGCCGTACAAGCCGACGACCTTGCTGGTGCTGCCGTTATCGCGGTTCCAGTACTTCAAGGTGCCATCCGTCTTCGGATTGGCGCCCGTGTTCGGGTAATACCGGTTTTCCGTCGTGCCCTTCAGCGAGCGGGGGATGATGGACACCTTGCCGCCGAATTCGACCTTGTTGCCGCCGCTCTTGGTGGTGATGTTGATCACGCCGCCCGTGGAACGGCCAAATTCCGAGCCGTAGCCGCCCGACAGCACCTGCAGGTTGGAAATCGCGCCAAACGGCAGTTCCGACGCGCCCACCTGGGTCAGGATGTTGGTGATGGGGAAACCGTTGACGTAAAACGCGTTTTCCGACTGGCCTGAACCGCCGATCGATGGCGCATTGCCATACACACTGTTGGTGCCGCGCGCCACGCCCGGCGTCAGCTGCACGATGGAGGCCACGTCATTCCCGACTGGCAGCGCTTTCAATTCCTTGGCGGTGAAGATCACGCCATTGTTAGTGTTCGACACGTCGATCGGGTTGCGCGACGCTTTCACCACGACGGTCTGCTCCTGGCCCACAGAACCGGCCGCGCTGGCCGGACCGAAGTTCGCTTCCGCACCGGCGCCGATCAGCGCTTCGACTTCCTGCGACGCTTCGACCGAACCGGCCCGCAGCACGCGCACCGCATAGCGGCCTGGCGGCATGGAGTTGGCCACATAGCGGCCCGACGTATCGGGCGTCAAGCTGCGCTGCACGCCCGTCGCCAGGTTTTCCAGTACCACGGTGGCGCCGGCCGGCGCGCTCACTTCGCCGAAAATGGTGCTGGTGGCGTTCGACTGTGCCCAGGCCTGGCCTGGCACGCCGGCCGCCAATGCGATCACGATCGCGGCGGCACGGCTGATGTCGCGCAATTTGAGTCGGGTGCTATGCATGATTGTCTCTCCGTCTATATCGAGGGTTATACGCGCCCTCCCCGCTCCAGGGCGGAGTCGGGGGAACGCAATTTTTATGGTGGTCGTCGGCCGGTGCAGCCAGGCAGTTGCACCTTTCGGGAAATCAGTCCGTATCGGCTGATTTTCGTTTTCTTGGGATTACTTTAAAAAGAAAAATAAGTATCGTCAATAAAAAGAAAGCCATAACGCAAATTTATCGATCAACCCAGCAAATAAATGCGATTTATCTTTCGGTTTAATGAGTGGCCCGGCTGACAACTTTCGTTATCGTGGTGTGACAGATACATGCGCATGCAAGAACGTGGCCTATGAAGGACAATCCGCACAGAAATTGTGTGAGGAAAACGCGAAAGTAGACATGGTAATCCCCTTTCATTTACGTTTATCTTTCATATTGCGCATTTCGGAATATTGTTTTTTCTTTTCATGGTAATACCCGGCCCGCCACTATGCCGGCTGGCGGGCCGGGGCAAGATCACGCCTTAAAAGAACTTGTAGCTGGCCGAGAGGGCAAACTGGCGGCCGAACAGGTCCTGACTATGGTTGTAGCCTTCCCAGCCGTTCGGGTCGTAGTACGGCTGCTTGTTGAACGCGTTTTTCACGTTCAGGCCCACGTCCAGGTGCTTGATCGGCTTCCAGCTGAAGGCCAGGTTCACCGTGGTGTACGACGGTGCGCCCTTGCACTGGCCCGCAGGCAGGGCCACGGAGGCGGCGGTGCAGTTTTCCGGCGTGTTGTCCTTGTCCCAGGGACCGTAGGCCCAGCGCGTCTTGCCCGAGTAGTTGATGAAAACGCTGCTGACGAAGTTGCGGTAGCTCCAGTCGGCGTTGACTGTAGCGCGGTAGCGCGGTGAATCATAGTAGCCGACGGTATTGCCCTTGATGTCGCTGCCGTCTTCGCTGTCATGGGTGTCGCGCTTGCGGATGGTGGCCGCGATGCCGGTACTCAGCTTGCCCCAGTCACCGAGCGCAAAGCGCGTGCGCGCATCGATGTCCACGCCGTCCATCAGGGTGCGGCCCCGGTTCGAGTACGAGTTGATCAAGCCGCCCAGGTTGCCCACCGAGTAGCCCGGCACGCCGCCCGCGCACACGCCCGCGTTGGCGGGATTGGCGCACATCGCTGCCACCGCCGCCATATTACCCCGGTCCGCGTCGGTCAAGCTATTGCGGATGGCGCTCGATGTGCCGGCCAGGGTCGGGCCATACTTGTCCACCAGTTCCGTAAACAGCTCGTTGAAGTCCTGGCGCACGATTTCGTCGCGACGGTTGATGAACCAGTAATCGATGGAGATGCTCACGTCCTTGGCCGGCTGCAGGACCAGGCCCACGGTCGAAATCTTGGCTTTTTCCGGGCGCAGGTTCTGGTTCGGCGGCGTCAGGCCGCCCACCGTCGTCGCGCAATTCGAATTGAGCAGGCTCTTGCCCAGGTCTGCATCCGTCGCCACCTTGGACTTCAGCAAGGCGCGCGCCATGGCATTCGTTTCGTCGCAGCGCACCGTGTCGCGGATGCCGCCCACCTGCGCAAAGACGCCGCCCGACCCTGCTTCGGCCAGATTGGGCGCGCGGAAACCTTCAGAATACGTCCCGCGCAGCATCAGGTCGGGCCGCGCGCGCCAGATCACGCCCAGCTTGGGCGCCAGGTTGGCGGCAAAATGCGGGTATTTGTCCAGGCGCGCGGCCGCATTGACTTCCAGTGTGTCGCTGAGCGGCACCACCACTTCGCCAAACACGGCGGCGATGGTGCGCCGGCCATCGAACCAGGAACCGCCCTGCTGCGTGATCAAGCCATTGGCAGCATCCGCGTTGCCGGGCGTGAGGAAGCTCTCGCGCATGATGTTGGTGCCCACGGCGGCGCGCACTTCGCGCTCACCGAGCTTGAACAAGGTGCCTTCCAGCTTCGCATCCCACGTCATCAGCTTGGTCCAGGATTCGATGGCGAAGGTCGGGTAGGCGGCGCGCAGGAGCGCCGCGTTGGCGTCGCTGATTTCGCCGAACTTGTAGGCGGGATTGTCCGAGATGTACGTGCGGCCGCTGACGGGATCCTTGGTGAACGGGCCGAACGCCTGCTTGAAGCCATTGATATTCAGATTGGCCGTCTGGAACAAGGTGGAATGGCTGCCCGCCACGCTCAGCGCCGTTTCAAAATCCCAGCCACCGCCGATGCTGCCGCGCAGGCCCAACAATGCGCGGTAGTTTTCATCGACATTTTTCTGGCCGAAGTGGCCCGTCGCATCTTGCAACAGGTAATTCAAGCCGGCCGCGCCGCCCATCCTGGCCACCATGTCGGCATCGAGCTTGCCCTTCAGGTAGACGTTGTTCGGGCTCAGAAAAGGCGTGGCGAAGGTGTTCAAGGTATTGCCTGTATTGCGCGCGAACCAGTTATTCGTGCTGCCGCTATTGAAGCTGGACGGACCATTCTCGCCGCGCATCTTGATGTGGGTGAAGGCGCCTTCCGCGAACGCTTCCATGTCGCCACCCAGTTTCAGCCGGCCGCTCAGGTAGGCTGTGGCGCGCTCCGAGGTCGGACCCGTGTCGAGTTGGTTGGGCAGCGCATTCCACACGCAGCGCGTGCCCGAGGCTTCGGTGATGCTGGTGTTGCAGCCAGGCGCGGCGCGCTGGGTGCGAGCATTGTTCTTCGCCTTGTCGAAGACAAAGAAGGTCCCGGGATTCATCACGCCCGGTTCGCTGCCGACGCCCACGCGCATGTTCGGGATGAAATTGGGATTATTCACGTAAAAATACGAGGGACGCTTGCGGTAGGTATCGGCCAGCGCAATGCGGTCGCGCTGGTAGACGTTCACGGAACCGTAGATGTTGTAGCCATCGCTGGCCAAGTCGCCCAAGCCATACAGCACGCTGGCTTGGCGCTCGCCATAGGCTTTCACGCTGGGCGAAAACTCGCCATTGGCGCGCGCTTCCAGGCCTTGATACGATTTCTTGGTGATGACGTTGATGACGCCCGCCACGGCATCGGAGCCATACACGGCCGACGCGCCATCCGTCAGGATTTCCATGCGTTCGATGGCGGCGGCGGGAATGGCGTCAATGTTGACGAACATGGTCTGGAAGCCGGCCGGCGCACCGTAGAACGACAGGCGGCGGCCATTCAGCAGCACCAGCGTGCCTTGCGCACCGAGGCCGCGCAAGTTCGCTTGCGAACCGCCATCGGACCCTGTGAACATCGAGCGGAAATCCTGCTGCGCCGGACGGGCGGCGGGCAGGTTGTCGAGCACCTGCAGCAAGGTGAGCGCGCCCATGTTTTCAATTTGCTTGGCGTTGATCACCTGTACGGGCGACGCCGTTTCCGCGTTGATGCGCTTCAGGCTGGAGCCCGTCACTTCGACGCGCGCCAGTTTCTCCTCCTCCGCTGCCAGCGCAGTTGAGGCCAGCGCAGTTGAGCCCAACCCTACCGCCACCATGGCGGCCATCAGTTTTTTCAAGTGCATTCCCATCTCCCTTATTATCAGTGGTTATCAGTGATTTTTTTCGTCAGGCTGCAAGAGCCCCTCCCCGGTCCGAAGAGGGGCTCGTTTTTAGTGAAATGATGATGTGTCTAGCGCGGCTTGACTGTCGCGCCCTCCGTGCCGGTCAACACCGCGTTGGCCCAGTTACCACAGACCTGGGCCGGGTGGGCGCCGCGCGCGCCCAGGGTGCGCAAACTGAGCTGGCTCAGGCCGCGCACGTCGATTTCGGGTTTGACCACCCCGGGAGCCGTGACCAGGCCGCTGTCATACAGCAGCCGTTCACCGCTCCAGACCTGGAATTGCAGGCCGCCCGCGCTGCGGCAGCTATCGTCCACGCCCAGGTCGGCGCGCAGCAGATTCCAGTTGCCCGCCAGTTGCAAGTCGATGCGGCTGGCAGGTCCCACGCCGAGGCCCTTGCGGAACCACAGCCCGTTCATGCGCATCTCGACCGCCTTGCCGGCCGGCCGGTCGCGCGCAATATTTTTCGGCAGCGCCAGATCCGACAGATAGCGCTGCACCTCCTCGCCTTCGGCCACGCGGTGCTCGAGCACGCGGAATTCGGACAAGGTGACGGGCGCCACGTCGGTCGCCAACGCCGCATCGAACGCCCGCGCCACCGGCGCGCCTTGCACTGCCGTGACCATCGGATCGGTGGACGCCGCGCCATCGCCTTCCGGATTTTGCGTGCTCATCACGCGGAAGCGCAGCAAGCGCCCGGCCGTGGCGGGAAAATTGATCGTCTGCGTGCCTTGTTCCAGTTTCAGGGTGCCGCGTGCAAGCGGCGCGCCCCACTCGCCGTTGTTGTCGCCGATGTAGATTTCATAGTCGCGCACCTGGCCATGTTTCCAGTGCTGGTCGTTGCGCGGCGCCAGTTCGATGCCGTCCACCAGGCGCCGCTCCGTGAAGCCGATCACCCATTCGTGCGGCCCGCTTTTCACGGACGGACTGCGCACGGTGCGGAACCACGTCTCGGGCTTGCCATCGAAGGCGTTTTCCAGCGGATAGCCGTTTTCCTCAAAGGGACGCGCCACCACCTGCATGGCGTCGGCCGGCAAGGCGCGGCCCGGTACGGGCGCGGCCGGGAAGTCGGCGTCCAGTCTCGCCACGGCCAGCGCGCCGTCGACACGCATGGTCAAGGGCTGGCGGATATCGTGCGCCGCCACTTTCACGTGCAAGGTACCTTGCCGGTCGGCCGCGTCGAAGAACCAGCCTTCGACCGCCTTGTCATAGGCGGCACGCTCGCCGGATGCCGCGATCAGACGTTCGCCAGCCCGCACGGCGGCCGGTGCCCGGCCCGCCAGCATGCGCAGCGCATAGCCACGACGCGCTTCCTGACCCGCGTATTGGCCTGCCACGGCGCCGATGTCGACCTGCACGTCGCCGCCCGTTTGGCGCATGCGGATGATTTGCTGGCTGTAGGCACCGCCCTGGTACTGGCGCGTGTTGCCGTCGTCTTCATATAGGGTGTATTCGGAATCGCCGTGTGGATAAATATCGAGGGTCAGCTGATCCTTCGGCTTCTGGCCGTCGTACAGCATTTCCGGATACATGGGCAGGATGGCGCCGCCGCGCACGAACACGGGCAGCTTGTCCAGCGTGACCTGCAAGTCCAGATCGCGGCCTTTGGCGTCGGCCGTGGCCTGGCGGCCATCCCAGTAGTCGTACCACGTGCCCTGTGGCAGGTGGATGCCCTTGCGCCAGCCGCCGCTGACGGCCTGGCTGCGGTAGACAGGCGCCACCAGCACGTCGCGCCCCAGCAGGAATTGATATTTATAGGCTTCCGTGTAGGCGGCCGGGTCTTGCGGGTAATCCCACATCAGCCCCCGCACCAGCGGCGCGCCCGATAGCTCGGCTTCGCGCACGAGGGTATACATATACGGCGTCAAACGCATCTTGAGTTTTAGGTAGCGGCGATTGATGTCGCGGTACGGTTGCTCGAACCACCACGGATGCTTGCGCTCAGCCGCGGCCCAGCCGGACATGCCCATCAGGACGGGCGTAAAACTTTTCCACTGCAGATCGCGCAAATAGGTTTCCGGGCTGCCGCCGAAGATGGCGTCCACGTCGCCCGATGCATACGCCTGACCGGACAGGCCCGAGCCGATCAGGGTCGGGATGTGCCAGCGGATGTAATCCCAGCTGGCGCTCTGGTCGCCGGTCCACGCCACGGCGTAGCGCTGGATGCCGGCCCAGCCCATCACCGTCCACAGGAACGGGCGGCTGTCGGAATTGTTCAGGATGCCGTCGTAAGCGGACTTGTTCGCGTCCATGGCGAACTGGTAGCCCTTGCCCGTCCACGCCACGTCCAGTTTTTGTACGCGGCTGCCCGCCTGCCCCACTTCCCAGGCGATCTTGTCGACGCCGTTTTCCGTCCACAGGCCCGTGCGAAAACCGTAGCCGGCCAGGCCCTTTACCGTCTCCGGCAAACTCGTGTAGCCGCAGCCATAGCCATCGTTGGGCAAGATCCAGCCGCCCGGCATATCATGTTCACGGTACTGGCGCGCCACGGTTTCCACCACGTCCGGCGTCTTGCCCGTCGGGCCATCGCTCCAGCCCTTCGGCACGGAGCCCGGCTTTTTCACGTTGTCGCCATCGTTATAGCAATCGGCGTCGCCGTATTCCAGCGCCCAGCGGGGCAGCATGCGCGCGCGGCCCGTCAATTCCGTGTAGCGGGCGACGACGTCGCGCACGTCCTTGCCGACGAAGAAATACGCATCGAAGCGGCCTTCCGCGTGCTGCAGCGATATCTGCTCCTTGTCACGCAAGTCGTAATGACCGTCGGACCAGGTATTGCGCAGCATGCCCCAGCCGCGTGAACTCATCAGGAATGGCGCGGGGTTCGGCCGATCGCCCTCTTCCCAGCCGCCCGAATATGACACGGGCACCTGCTTGCCCTTGAATTCGAAGCGGCCATTCTGCTGGCCGCCGCCAAAGTAACGTTCGCCCGGCAGACTGGAAAGCACCTGCACGCCCTGCTTGTCGTCGAGCGACAGCGGCTGCACTTCGCGCCACAGCGGCACCGCGTCGCCCTTGCGCAGCAGGGTAAAGCGCAAGGGTTGACGGTCGATGCGCAGGCTCAGGGCTGCGGTACTGATCAGGATATGCTCGGTCTGCTCGCTGAACTCGTACGCCACTTGCGCGGCCGGCTGACCCACGACGATGGGCGCGGCCTTGTCGCCCGGCCCCGTCAAACCGGCCTTGCCGCCTGCCTGGATACGCAGCACGTCCGCCTGCGGCAGGCTGATACGCAGCTGCATGCCCGTATCGCTGCGCACATCCCAGCCCAGTGCCTCCCCCTTGGCCACGTCGGCCGCGTGCATGGCGGAAATCGTCTGCAAATTGCCGATAGTCGCGGCATGCAGGCCAGGCGCAGCCAAGGTGGCGAGGGCGGCGAGGACACAGGCGGCAAGGGCGCGGCGGGGAAGCGGAAGTGGTTTCATCAGGCGGCTTTCAGAAAATCGAAGTGATGGAAATACTTTAAGAAGAAAAATAAATATCGTCAATCAAAAGAAAGTTCTACCGCCAATTTATTAATAAAATGCCCAAAATTGGCGCAATTTTCTTACGTTTCACCAAAATGTCACAAAACATACTTTCGTTATCGTCGCATTTCAGCGACAAGCCGCGCCGCCACAGGCTTTTACGCTGCACCGCAGCACACTCCACCGTCGTTAAAACGACATTATTTCGCAAGCCACCAAACAATTTACTTTCGTTTTACTTTCGTATTTGACTTTTCGAAATTTAGTATTTATGCTTTCCCCAACAAACACTTTACTGACACTCCATGACTACCCTTCTTCAGCGTGACATTCAAACCTGGCGCGACATCGGCGGCCTGCACACGGCCGAGGAAATCGCCCACCAGCCGGCCATCTGGCGCGCGCTGGCCAGCATTTTGCGCAGCGAGCAAGCCAGCCTGGCCGCCTTCCTGGGCGACGCGCTGTCCAATCCCGCGCAGCGCGTCATTCTGACGGGCGCCGGCAGCTCGGCCTACGTGGGCGAAATCGTTGTCGACACCTTGAATGCCGCCTGGCCCGCGCACATCCGCGCCATCGCCACCACGACCCTGCTGACGCACCATGAGCTGTACCTGGAAGCGGACGCGCCCACCCTGCTCGTCTCGTTTGCCCGCAGCGGCGACAGCCCGGAAAGCCTGGCGGCCGTGGAATTGCTGCGCCAGGTGGTACCCGGCGCGCGCTTTTTGAACATCACCTGCAACGCCGATGGCAAGCTGGCGCGCCAGGGCGCGAACGACGCTAATACGTATAACCTGCTGATGCCGGAAGGCAGCTGCGACCGCGGTTTTGCCATGACCAGCAGTTTCAGCAGCATGCTGCTGGCGGCCCTGTCGGTGCTGGGCAAGGACACGGATCTGACTCGCCTGGAGACGCTGGCGCAACTGGGCGAACAAGCGTTGCGCGACTGGTCGGCTCCCGTGGCGGACCTGGGTTCGCAGCCAGTGCAGCGCGTGGTCTACCTGGGCAGCGGCCCGCTGGAAGCACTGGCCAAGGAAGCGGCATTGAAAATCCTGGAACTGACGGGTGGCCGCGTGATGGCGATGGCGAATACCCCGCTGGGTTTCCGCCACGGCCCGAAATCGGCCGTCACCACGGAGTCGCTGGTGATCCTGCTGCGCAGCAGCAAGCCGCTGGCGCGCCAGTACGAGGACGATCTATTGAAAGAACTGCAGCGCGACAGCGTGGCGCAGACGTGCCTGACCGTGGGCATCGGCGGCGACTTATCTGCCAACTTAGCGGCCGACGCGCCGGCCTGGCCCGACGCCTGGCTGGCGCCATTGTGGCTGCTGATGGCGCAGCAATATGCGCTGCACCAGTCCGCGCTACTGCAACTGCGCCCCGACAATCCATTCGCCGGCGGCATCGTCAACCGTGTCGTGCAAGGCGTCACCATCTATGGCCATGACCAATTCTAACCACAAAACGGGCTACCACGGCATCGACATCGGCGGCAGCAAGATCGAGCTGGTCGCCTTTGCCGACCGCGACGGCGCGCTGACCGAGGTGTTCCGTGAGCGGGTGGCCACGCCGGGCGACGATTTTGCCGCCTTCGTGCAAGCCATCGTCGAGCTGGTGGCGCATGGCGACGCGGCACTGGGTACGACGGCGCCCGTCGGCATCGGCTTGCCCGGCGTGATCGACAGCGCCAGCGGCCGGCAACTGAGCTCCAACGTGCCCGCCCTGAACGGCCGCCTGGTGGCGCAAACGCTGCAGCAAGCCTTGCAGCGCCCTGTCGCCATCGGCAACGATTGCCAGTGCTTCGCCCTGTCGGAAGCGCAAGGCGGCGCGGCCGAGAATGCCGCCAGCATGTTCGGCGCCATACTCGGCACGGGCGCCGGCGGCGGCTATTGCGTGGGCGGCCAGCTGCTGCGCGGCTTTAACGGCGTGGCCGGCGAATGGGGCCACTGGAGCCTGCCCGCCACCCTGCTGGCGCAGCACGGCCTGGCCGAGTATTGCTGCCCATGCGGTAAAGCGGGCTGCCTGGAACGCTATGTCTCCGGCCCCGCCATGCGTAAACTCCACGCGCACTTCGGCGGCGATGGCGCCGAGCCGCTGGCCATCGTCGCCCGCGCCAACATCGGCGACGCCGTGGCCCAACGCACGGTGGCCGTGCACCTCGATGTGCTGGGCCACGCGCTGGCCGGCCTGGTGCTGGCCTACGACCCGCACGTCATCGTGCTCGGCGGCGGCCTGTCCAAGCTGCCGCACCTGTACGACAGGCTGCCGGCCGCCGTCAAGCGTCATTTGTTCCCCGGCGTGCACGTGCCGCCCATCTTGCCGCCCCGCTTTGGCGATGCCGGCGGCGCGCGCGGCGCGGCCCTTTTGATACGACAACATACCAAGGCGTAAACATCATGAAGCAAGTGGAAAACCCGACTTTTACCTTGTCCCCGATCCAGCAAGTGATCAAGGCGCACCGCCGCGGCGAACGCGTGGGACTGTACGCCGTCTGCTGCAGCCACCCGAGCGTGCTGCGCGCCGCCATGCGCGTGGCCAGCGAGTACGACACCGTGCTGCTGGTCGAAGCGACGTCGAACCAGGTCGACCAGTTCGGCGGCTACACGGGCATGACGCCGGCCGTTTTCCGCGACACCATGCTGGCACTGGCGCGGGAACAGGGTTTCCCGACCGAGCGCCTGGTGCTGGGCGGCGACCATCTTGGCCCGAACGCCTGGCAGCACCTCGACGCGGCCACCGCGATGGCCCACGCCGAGACCCTGATCGCCGCGTATGCGTCGGCCGGTTTCCATAAAATTCACCTCGATTGCAGCATGCGCTGCTTTGACGACCCCTTGCAGCTCGACGATGAAACCGTGGCCGCACGTTCGGCGCGCCTGTGCATCGTCGCCGAAGCCGCCGCCGCCGCCGCCGGCTTCGAGCCGCCCGTCTACGTGATCGGCACGGAAGTGCCGATTCCCGGCGGCGAAGCATCGCTGGCGCAGGCCGGCGCTGTCACCAGCCCGCAAGCGGCGCGCCGCACGCTGGACGTGCACCGCCGCGCCTTTCTCGACAAGGAACTGCATGGCGCCTGGCGCCGCGTGATCGCCATGGTGGTGCAGCCGGGCGTCGATTTCGACCAGAGCAGCATCCAGCACTACGACGCGGATGCCGCCACCGAGCTGTCGGCCTTTGTCGCCGAGCAGCCTGGCCTGGTATTCGAAGCCCATTCCACCGACTACCAGCGCGAATCGGCTCTGCATGCCATGGTGCGCGACCATTTCGCCATCCTGAAAGTGGGCCCGGCCGCCACCTTCGCCCTGCGCGAGGCGCTGTACGCGCTGTGCCAGATCGAGCAGGAACTGCTGCCGGCGCAAGCCACCTCGCAGCTGATGCAAGTGCTCGACGACGTGATGGCGGCCAAGCCGAAGAACTGGATCAAGCATTACCTGGGCACGCCGGACGAACAGCGATTGATGCGCCGCTATGGCTTGAGCGACCGTTGCCGCTATTACTGGGGCGAGCCGGAAGTGGCGGCCGCCGTCGACAAGTTGCTGGCCAACCTGGACACCGTGGCGATTCCGCTGCCGCTGTTGAGCCAGCATTTGCCGGAACAGTACCTGGCCGTGGTGCAGGGCAGCCTGCCAGCGCAGGCGCCAGCCTTGATCGAGCACAAGATCGGCAGCTTGCTGGCGCAATATGCGCGCGCCTGCAACCGCAATGCGGCAGTCCCCGTCATTGCCGAAGCGGCAATCTGTTAAGCTCGGTATTTTCATTTTTTACTGAGCCCGCCACCATGCGAAATACCAGCCAACGCCGTGAATCCATCCTCCAAATGCTTGCCCAGCACGGCTCGGTGCAAGTGACCGATCTGGTGGAAAAGCTCGGCGTGTCCGCGGTCACCATCCGCAGCGACTTGAATGCGCTGGAAGCGCAAGGCATGGCCACACGCAGCCACGGCGGCGCGACGCTGACGCGCACGCCGCCGCTTGAACACACGATACGCCAGAAAGATGCCATCAACCACGAGCAGAAGGAGCGCATCGGCGCCTTCGCGGCGCGGCTGGTGGAACCGGGCGACAACATCATCATCGACTCGGGCACCACCACCATCTCGCTGGCGCGCCATTTGCGCGATGCGACCGGCGTGACGGTGGCCACGAATGGCCTCAACATCGCATGGGAACTGGCCGACGCTCCCGGCGTGGACCTGATTCTGACGGGCGGCTTGCTGCGCAAGCAGTCGCTGTCGATCCAGGGCAGCCAGGCCGAAACCTGTCTGCAAGCGTACAGCTTCGACAAACTGTTTTTGGGCGTGGACGGCTTCGACCTGCAGTTTGGCGTGACCACCCACCACGAAGCGGAAGCGAGCTTGAACCACAAGATGGTGGAACGGGCCAAGAAAATCATCGTCCTCACGGACGCCTCCAAGTTCGGCCGCGTCAGCCTGCACCGCATCGTGCAGCTGGACCGCGTCGATACCGTCATCACCGATGCCAGCATCAGCCAGGAATACCGCGAAGGGCTGCAAAAGCTGGGCATCGAACTTTTTATAGCGGAATAACACATGCTGAGCGGCAGAATCCTTACCCCATCTGGCTGGATCACGGGCACCATCACTTTTGATCAGCGTATCGTCCAGATACAAGAAGACCCTGCCGCCGACAGCGCGCTGACCATTTTGCCCGGTTTTATCGACCTGCACGTGCACGGCGCGGCCGGCGTCGACATCATGGAAGGCGGCGACGCGGGCGCCACCGTGGCGCAGGTGCATGCGCGCCACGGCACCACGGCCTTGCTGGGCACCACTCTGACGGCCAAGGAACCCTCGATCCTGCGCGCCCTGCAAGGCCTGGCCGGCGTCATCGCCGAGCGCCCGGCCAACGGCGCGCGCATGCTGGGCGTGCACCTGGAAGGACCATTCCTGAACCTGCACCGCCTGGGCGCGCAGCCGCCCGACGTGGTACAAGCCAGTCTGGCGCTGGTGCAGCGCTTTCACGCCATCGCCCCCATCAAGGTGCTCACCATGGCACCGGAAATCCCCGGCCATTTGGCAATGATCCCGCAACTGGCGGCGCTGGGCATCCGCGTGCAGATCGGCCACAGCGCCGGCACGTATGACGAAGGCGTCGCGGCCCTGAAGGCGGGCGTCTCCGGCTTCACCCACCTTTACAACGGCATGACGGGCATGACGCACTACGACCCCGGCATGGTGGGCGCGGCGCTGGCGCATGCCGAATACGCGGAAATCATCCCCGACCTGCAGCACGTGGCCAAGGGCGCCCTGCGCGCCGCCCTGCGCGCCATTCCGCGCCTGTACGGCGTGACGGATGCCACCTCGGCCACCGGCATGCCGGACGGCGAATACGGCCTGGGCACGCAGCGCGTCTACAAATGCCTGGGCTGCGTGCGCCTGGCCACGGGTTCGCTGGCCGGCAGCGTGCTGACCATGGACCAGGCGCTGCGCAATTTCGTCGACCTGGGCCTGGACCTGGCCGACGCCTCGAACCGTTTGTCGCTGTACCCCGCCGATTACCTGGGCGAATCCGAACGGGGCCGTTTGGCGCCCGGCGCCTGGGCCGATATCGTCGTCCTCGATTCCACACTACAGCCAGTGTCCGTCTTCGTCGAAGGCGCGGCCATCGATCTTTCCACCCGCTAGACCACCTCCCCCAACCTCAACCCCGTCCCGGAGTTTTCATGCACGACACGTCACACAAGGCCCCTGTGTGGGCCATGCGCTACCTGCTATTTATTGCCGGCATGGGGGGATTGCTGTACGGCATAGACATCGGCATCATCGCCGGCGCCCTGCCTTACCTGGAATCGACGGCCTCGGTGGCCTGGAAACTGACAGCCCAGCAGCTGAGCTTTATCGTCGCCGCCGTGCTCTTGGGTTCAGTCCTCTCCTCGCTGTTCGCCGGCGCCCTGGCCGACCTGCTGGGCCGGCGCTGGGTGATGTTCCTGGCCGGCGCCCTGTTCAGCGCCAGCATTCCGCTGATCGCGCTGGCCGACGGCTACACGCCGTTGCTGCTGGGCCGCCTGCTGCAAGGCATCAGCGGCGGCTTGATCGGCGTCGTCGTGCCCCTGTACCTGGCCGAATGCCTGCCCGCGCAACAGCGGGGACGGGGCGCGGCCCTGTTCCAGCTGCTGCTGACCATCGGCCTGGTGGCGGCCGCCCTGATCGGCCTGCTGCAAGCGCAGACGGTGGAAACGGCAACGCAAGCGGCGCAAGCCTTGCCGGAAGCTGGCCGCATCGCCGCCATCTTCACGGCCAAGGACCACGCCTGGCGCAGCATCTTCTGGGTCTGTTTGACGCCGGGCCTGGTATTTACCGTCGGCGCCCTGCTGCTGGCCGAATCGCCGCGCTGGCTGGCGCAACGGGGCCGCATCGGGCAGGCGCGCCAGTCCCTGCTGCGCACGCGCCTGCCCGCAGCCGCCGAGCTGGAATTGCGCGAGATGCAAGACACGCCAGAGAACGCGGCAAAGGCGAGTGGCAAGGCCAGGGATCCGCTGCTGAGCCGCCGCTACGTGCTGCCCTTCCTGCTCGCTTGCCTGATCCTGGCCTGCACGCAGGCGACGGGCATCAATTCCATCCTTGCGTATGTCGTCAACATCCTCAATCAGGCGGGCTTGTCGGGCGCCTCGGCCAACATGGCGGACGTGCTGCTGAAGGTACTGAATGCCGTGATGACGGTGGTGGCCGTGCTGCTGGTGGACCGCAAGGGCCGCAAATTCCTGCTGATGCTGGGCACGGGCGGCATCGTCGTCTCGCTGCTGGCGGCCGGCTTGCTATTCCGCGGCGCCGAAGCGCACCTGGCCGACGTGCGCCCCGCCATCGCCACCCAGGTTCAGGCGGACGGCCTAACCCTGCACCTGGACACCGCCACCCTGCAAGCCCTGGGCGCGGCGGCCGACGGCACGCCACAACAACTAACCATCGCCTACGCCTACGGCCCGTTCACCAACGTGAAAAGCTTGCGCAGCGACGATCCCGTGCTGCGCCAAGTGTCAATCGCCCGCGAAGACGCCGTGCAGGCCGACAGCGTGATCGGCGTCTTCTTCCGCAAGCTGCACCTGAATCCGTTCGCCGACCCGGCCGCCGGGCGCGAGGCGCCGCTGCGCATCGAAAAGGCCAGCCTGGGTCCCGTGCCGTCGTCCACGCATGGCTGGCTGGTGGCGATTGCCATCTGCGTGTTTGTTTCCAGCTTCGCCGTGGGACCGGGCGTGTGCGTGTGGCTGGCCCTGTCCGAGCTGATGCCGACACGCATACGCTCGAACGGCATGAGCATCGCCCTGCTGGTGAACCAGTTCGTCTCGACGGTGATCGCCGCCATCTTCCTGCCAACCGTGGGCTTGCACGGTTATTCGACGCTGTTCTTCTTTGGCGCTGGTTGCACGGTACTGTACTTCCTGGCTGCCGCGTTTTTATTGCCAGAGACGAAGGGCAAGACGCTGGAAGAGATCGAAGCGCACTTCGCGAAGTAAGCCAAAGTAACCATTTGTAGCAGTCTCCTTTCCAGCCCCGGCCACATTCGGGGCTGTTTTTTTGCCTGCAAGACAAGCTTGCGGGCTGGCGCGCACGGCAATGTACAGTTTTCCTTCTGGAATCTTGGCCGCCTGGGCTAGAATCTGGCTGCGTCGTGCTGCCCACGAGGCGGCAATGGCGCCATGACAAAAACTACCAGGAGACACAGTGAGCTTATTTAGAACCAAGAATTTGGATGACATGATTGCCCACAGCAAGAAGCCGGGAGGACTGGCCAAGGTGCTGGGGCCCTTCGACCTTGTCCTCATGGGCATAGGCGCCATCGTCGGCACCGGCATTTTCGTGCTCACCGGCACGGGTGCGCTGACGGCCGGCCCCGCCCTGTCGTTATCGTTTGTCGTGGCCGCTGTCGCCTGCTGCTTCGCCGCCCTGTGCTATGCGGAATTCGCCTCCACCGTGCCGGTGGCCGGCTCCATCTACACCTACAGCTATGCCACCCTGGGCGAGCTGGCCGCCTGGATGATAGGTTGGGACTTGCTGCTCGAATACGGCCTGGCCGCGGCCGCCGTCTCCGTCGGCTGGTCCGGCTACTTCCAGTCGCTGCTGTCGGGCTTTGGCATCGCCCTGCCCGTGGCCCTGACGGCCGCCCCGGGCGCCCTGCCCGGCGTGACGACCTTCATCAACCTGCCGGCCCTGATCATCATGCTGCTGCTGACGGCCATGCTGGGCTGGGGCGTGCGCGAATCGGCGCGCCTGAACAACATCATGGTGGCCATCAAGGTGGGCGTGGTGCTGCTGTTCATCATCTTCGGTGCGCGCCACGTGCAGCCCGCCAACTGGCAGCCCTACATGCCGTTCGGCTACCATGGCATGCTGAGCGCCGCCGCCCTCGTGTTCTTCGCCTTCATCGGCTTCGACGCCGTGACCTCGGCCGCCGAGGAAGTCAAGAAGCCGTCGCGCGACTTGCCAATCGGCATTATCGGCTCCTTGGCCGTGTGCGCCGTGCTGTACGTGGTGGTGTCAGCCATCATGACGGGCATCGTGCCGTATCAAAAATTCCTCGGCGTCGACCATCCCGTCTCGCTGGCCCTGCAATACGCGGGTGAAAACTGGATCGCCGGCTTCGTCGACCTGGGCGCCATCCTCGGCATGACCACCGTGATCCTGGTGATGGCCTTCGGCCAGACGCGCATCATCTTCGCCATGTCGCGCGACGGCTTGCTGCCAAAACGCCTGTCGACCGTGCATCCACGCTTCCATACGCCGTTCTTCGCCACCTGGCTGGTCGGCATCGTGTTTGGCCTGATCGCCGCCGTGATCCCACTCAACATCCTCGCCGAGCTGATCAATATTGGCACCCTGGCCGCCTTCACCATGGTTTCCGTCGCCGTGGTGGTGCTGCGCAAGAAGCGTCCCGACCTGCCGCGCGCCTTCCGCTGCCCCGGCGTGCCGTATGTGCCGGCGCTGGCCGTGATCCTGTGCGTGGGCCTGATGACCTTCCTCAGCTGGGTCACCTGGATGGCCTTTACCATCTGGCTGGTGATCGGCCTGGTCATCTACTTCGGCTACGCGCGCCGGCGTTCGCTGCTGCACCCACCGCAGTAAAAAGTCCAATGCAGCGACATATTCTGTCGCTGCCGCGGTTAAGATGGCGGTCTCGCAAGCAACGCAGGCCGCCATCCATGCAACGTTCCCCCGACCTCATCGCACAGCTGGACCAGAGCACGGATCAGCTCAAGCGCGCGCGCCTGCGCAACATGCAGCTGCTGGCCGTCGGCTTGCTGCTGCTCGCCGCGCTGGTCTTCGCCGTGGCCCGCTCGCAGCGGGGCGGCCATCCCGCCTGGGGCTATGTCGAGGCATTCGCCGAAGCGGCTATGGTGGGGGCGATTGCCGACTGGTTCGCCGTCGTCGCCCTGTTCCGCCACCCGCTGGGCATTCCCTTGTGGCATACGGCCATCATCCCTAACAGCAAGGCGGACATCGGCCGCAGCCTGGGCGCCTTCGTGGAAAACCATTTCATTACCGAGCAAGGCATCGCCGAACGCATCGTGCAAGCCGATCCTGCCGCGCGCCTGGGCGCCTGGCTCAGTGACGAGGTCCACGCGCAGCAGCTGGGCATGGCCAGCGCCGGCGTGGTGAAACAGCTGCTGGCGATGGCCGATCACGACAAACTGGGCCGCCTGTTGCATGTACAGGCCAGCAACTACCTGGGCCAACTGAATTTGTCGGACGTGGCGGCGGACTGCATCGACGCGCTGATCGCTGACGGCAAGCCGCAGGAACTGCTGGACTTCCTGCTCGACCGCAGCGCCGCCTACCTGGACGACGAGGCACACCACGCCGCCATCGGCGACTTCGTGCTGGGCGCCTTCCAGATCGAGAACGCGCTGGTGAAAAAAGCCGTGAAAGCGTACGAGCCGCGCATGATCGCCTCGCTGCAAAAGTTTGCCCTCGCCGTGCGCATCGATCCAACCCACCCGCTGCGCCAGCGCATCGCCGGCTGGATCGCCGACAGCGCCTTGCACCTGAAGGCCGACCCGCACTGGCAGGATACCGTGCGCCGCTACCAGTTGCAGCTGATCGCCAGCGACACGCTGCAAGCCATGCTGGGCGACGTCTGGAACCACATCCGCACGCGCCTGCTGGCCGACCTGCACGCGGACCAGCCCGTGCTGGCGCAAGCGATCGCCAGCCTGGCACGCAACACGGGCCAGGTGCTGGACGCGGATATGCACGCGCGGGAATGGCTGAACGGCGCCATCGTCGCCGGCAGCGGGTCGCTGGTGCGCCGTTACCGGGGCGAAGTGGGCGCCTTCATCGCCGGCCGACTGGACCTGTGGAGCAAGGACGAAATGAGCGAGCGCATCGAACTGGCCATCGGGCGCGACCTGCAATTCATCCGCATCAACGGCACCATCGTGGGCGGCCTGGCCGGTTTGCTGATCTACGCCGTCAGCCATGCGTTTTAAGCCTGCAAGCCATCGTCACCAGCGCTGCGCGGCTCCGCCTTCGAAGATGATTTTCTGTTGATCCGCGCAGCCGAGCCGGGCCAGGGCCTGGCCCTTGTGCCGCAGCTGTACGCGCAGGAGGAAATCGCCGCCGGGCGCCTGGTGCATGTGCTGGATTTGCCCTGGCCCGCGCGCTTTGCCTGTTACCTGGCGGCGCGGCCCGACACGGCCACGCGCCCTGCAGATCAGGCATTCATGGCATGGGTCTGCGAAGAGGCGCAGGCGGCTAAAGCGCCCCATCTCCGTCCGCGCACGACACCACGCCGCACACGGTGCTGAACAACATCGGCACGCCGGCGCGCCCCATGGCGATGCAAGTCACGGCCGGTATTACAGCCAATAACAGGGCCAGGTAGGCGATCGCCTTCAGACGCCGCACGGGTGAGCGGAACACGCCCGCACCCGGCCCTTGCGGATGGCGCGCGCTGCCGGACGGCCGCTGGTCCTTGTACACCGCTTCGCTACCCCTTGCCGGTATTTTCGTAAGCATGTCCGTCTCCTCCATCCACAGTGACCAGCCTGGCATGTCAGGCCGGGCGTGCCTTCGCATGCCGATCTGCATGCATTCTATTTTGCCGCATAAATTTACCAAATACAATAAATAAATCCACAAAAAAATAGTTTCCTCTATCAATAGGTAAGCAGCATGGCGGAAAAATTGCCTTACCCGAGAGTGAAGATGCCTACAACACGCTGCAGCTCCCGTCAAGACTTACATTTCCTAGCGCATGAAAACTAAATTAAATCATTAAAATCATAATATTTGTTTAAATCATTTTTGTTTAATGTATGATGGTTTTCAAGGAAAAATCAAGGCGATACAGCAGCTCTCCTTGCTTCGGTCGCCCGACATCTCTGCCTTCTTTACAGGAGACAAGCACATGAACAAAATCCTGGCCTTGCGCCTGCTCGACGCCGCCGATGACGCCGCCATCATCATCGATGCCGGCTCGCGCATCCGCTATGCGAACGACGCCATGTACGCGCTGAGCGGCTATGCTCCGGACAGCCTGACGGACCGGCAGCTCGAAGCGCTGTTGCCGGACGCCGTGCGCGAACAGCATGGCGCGCAGATCGGCGCTTATCTGGCCGGTGAAAAGAAGTCCACGGTACTCGGGCACAAGCGCCATTTCGCCATGCGCCACCGCGATGGTTCGATGCTGCCCATCGTGCTCAAGGCCATGGATCTGGGCAAGCTGGACGATGAGAACTACATGGGGGCCTTTTTCATCGACCAGCGCCACGAACGCGCCATGGAACAGCAGAATGCGGCCCGCTGGAAGCAACTGCAGCGCAGCGCCCTGAGCGACTCCCTGACCCGCCTGCCCAACCGCCGCGCCTTCGAGATCGACGCCGCGCGCGCGGCAGCGCAGGCCCGGCGCGCGGGTAGTCCGATGACCATCGGCATCGCCGACATCGATTTCTTCAAGAAGGTCAATGACCAGCACGGCCACGCCGCCGGCGACGCCGTGCTGCAAGCCATCGCGGCCGTGCTCCAGTCCCAGGCGCGGGCATCCGATGTCGTCGCCCGCGTGGGCGGCGAGGAATTCGGCCTGCTGTTCCCCCATACGGACATGGCCATGGCGCGCCAGGTGGCCGAACGCATCCGCCTTGCCGTGGCCGCAACGTGCGTCGACTTCGAGCAGACGCCCATCACGGCGACGATCAGCATCGGCCTGGCGCCGCTACCGGCAGACGGCGACTGGAAAGCCGGCTTCGAACTGGCCGATACCGCGCTGTACCAGGCCAAGAAGAATGGCCGCAACCGCGTCGAGGAAGCCTGATAGAGCAACATGTGTGTCAAATCAGCAGCAGCTATTCATGCAGGAAACGGGCGCGGCCATCCAGGCGGCAAGCGGCACACTGCATGCATCCTGGCAAACTTGATGTAGATCATAATTTTTTGAACAAGCTCTTGCTATCCTGTAAAAAAATGACGGGAGTCCTGGATGAGCAAGACGCAGCCGAGCAATGTGGAGCAACAAGTTGAACATGAGCGCCAGGGCAGCGCTTGGCAAGGCGTGCCGGCGCCCGACTATCCGGAAAGCGCGCCGGAAGGCGCCACGCTGGACCTGCTGCTGAACGCCTGGCTGGGCAAGTTCACGGGCGGCATTTCGCCGGCCGCGCTGGGCAACGCCTATGCCGACTGGCTCAGCCACCTGGCGCTGGCACCATCGAAGCAGCAAACCCTGCTGCAGGAAGCGTGGAAGAAAATCGGGCGTTGGCAACAATTTGCACTGCAATCTGCGCTGCAGCCGGCCCAGGCCGGCAGCGCCAGCGAGCCAGCGTGCATCGCACCGCTGCCGCAGGACCGGCGCTTCGAGGACCCGGCGTGGCAGCGCTGGCCGTACAACCTCATCTACCAGGGCTTCTTGCTGCAGCAGCAATGGTGGCACCGCGCCACCACGGGCGTGCGCGGCGTCTCGCCGCACCACGAGGATGTCGTCACATTCACCGTGCGCCAGTGGCTCGACATGCTGGCGCCGTCGAACTTCATGCTGACCAATCCCGTGGTGCGGCAGGCAACCTTGGCAAGCGGCGGCGCCAACCTGGCGAACGGCGCGCAGCACCTGGCCGACGACTGGCGCCACGCCGCCATGGGAGCATATGCACCCGACCAGCGCAGCTACAAGGCAGGCGACAAGGTGGCCGTCACGCCCGGCAAGGTGGTCTACCGCAATGACCTGATCGAGTTGCTGCAATACGCGCCGACGACAGCGACAGTGCATGCCACGCCCCTGCTGTTCGTGCCGGCGTGGATCATGAAGTACTACATACTCGACCTGTCGCCGCACAATTCGCTGGTGCGCTACATGGTGGAGCAGGGCCACACGGTGTTCATGATTTCATGGAAAAATCCGCGCGAGGAAGACCGCGAGCTGTCGCTGGAAGATTACCGCCAGCTGGGCGTGATGGACGCGCTCGACGCCGTTGCGCGCATCACGGGCGCGCCGCAGGTGCACGCGGCCGGCTACTGCCTGGGCGGCACCCTGCTGGCGATTGCCGCCGCAAGCATGGCGCGCGACAGCGATGCGCGTTTGGCCAGCCTCACCATGCTCGCTTCACAGGTGGACTTCAAAGAACCGGGCGAACTGTCGCTGTTCATCGACGAGAGCCAGGTGAGCTTCCTGGAAGCTGCCATGTGGAAGCAGGGCTACCTCGATACGAAGCAGATGGCGGGCGCCTTCCAGCTGCTGCGTTCGAACGACCTGATCTGGTCGCGCCGGCTGCGCCATTACCTGCTGGGCGAAGACGAGCGGGACAGCGACCTGATGGCCTGGAATGCGGACGCCACGCGCATGCCTTGCCGCATGCACGCGGAATACCTGCGCCGTTTGTTCCTGCACAACGACCTGGCCGAAGGGCGCTACCGCACGGCAGGCCGGCACATCGCCCTGCCCGACATCGACGCGCCCATCTTTGCCGTGGGCACGCTGACGGACCACGTGGCGCCATGGCGCTCCGTCTACAAGCTGCAACTGCTGACCGACACAGACGTCACCTTCCTGCTCACCTCGGGTGGCCACAACGCGGGTGTGGTCTCGCCACCGGGCCAGGCACGCCGCAGCTACCAGATGGCCACGCACCGTCACGACGCGCCGTATATCGACGCGGACAGCTGGCAGCGCGACGTGCCGCGCCACGACGGTTCGTGGTGGCCCGCCTGGCAAGCCTGGCTGGCAGAGCGCTCGGGCGCGCAGGTGGCGCCTCCGGCCATGCCCCCTGGCCTGGCCGACGCGCCGGGCGACTACGTGCTACAGACTTGACAACCGACTTCCGACAACCGAGGAAAACGCCATGCCCTACACTACCCTGCTGGTCCACGTAGACAATTCCCACCACTGTGCCCAGCGCATCCGCCTGGCCGTGCGCCTGGCCATTGCCGAAGGCGCCCACCTGATCGGCTCGGCCATGAGCGGCATCTCGCGCTATGCGTATGGCGGCGGCGTCAACGCGCTGCAATTCGCGCCGGCGCAGATGCAGGCGCTACGCACCCAGGCCAGCGTAGCCTTGCACGACTTCGAGCGCATCGCCCGTGAAGAAGGTCTGGGCACCTACGAAACGCGCTTCGTCGACGACGACGCGCAAGGCGCGCTGCTGCTGCAGGCGCGCTATTGCGACTTGCTGATTCTCGGTCAGACCGACGCGCAGGATACGCCGTCGCGCGTCATCGCCGGCACGCCCGAATACCTGATGCTCCATTGCGGCAGGCCCGTGCTGATGGTGCCGCATGCGCCGTCCGCTGCGCTAGCGGGCAACGCGCAGCATCCGCTGCTGGCCTGGAACGGCAGCGCCGAAGCGCTGCGCGCCATCACCGATGCGCTGCCGCTGCTGCAACGCGCGCAGCAGGTGACCCTGGCCGTCGTCAATTCGCACGCCCAGCCGGCCGCGCACGGCGAGCAGCCGGGTGCCGACCTGGCCCTGTACCTGGCGCGCCACGGCGTCAACGTCGAAGTGCTGCAGCACGACACGCCGCCGGGCCAGGACGTGGGCGCGGCCCTGCTGGCCATGGCGACGCAGCGCCAATGCGACCTGGTCGTGATGGGCTGCTACGGCCACATGCGCCTGCGCGAAGCGCTGCTGGGTGGCGTCACGCGCACGGTGTTGCAGGAGATGACCTTGCCGGTACTGGTGTCGCACTGACAGCATCAAGCTGCCTCGTCCTGCACGCCCTTGCCGACCTCAAGCATCTGCTGCCGGACAAGGACGGGGTTTTCCAGCGCATGCTGTAGACGGGTGGCGTGCCATGATGGTTATCTGATAACAGCAAACGATGGCGGTCCCGGCTGGAAACCAGCCTGCGCCGTCCGCAAAGCCCGGCGCGCCGTACTGATGCCGCCGAAGACGGTCTGTCCCGTCTGCGCGGCGCAGTGATCGAGCGCCTGACGTAGCAAAGTGTCGACATTGCGCAGCGAAATGCCGTGGCGCGCGGCCACCTCGTCGCGCGTGGCGTCCTCCAGGCGCAAGCCGAACAGCACCTGGCGGTGGCGCCGCGGCAGGCACGCCACCGCCCGGTCGACGGCGGCCAGCTCGGAGCGCACTTCGGCCAGCGTGGCCGGTCCCGCCGCGCCATCTGCCAACTGTTCCAGCACTGCTTCGGCGCCGTCCGCGTATTGCCAGGGCCGCGCCTGGCGCAGCCGGTCCATGGCCAGGTTACACGCCACGCGGCAGACGTAGGCATCCATGCTGCAGGCGGGCGGTGCCGGCTTGCCCGCAAGGCGCAGCCAGGCGTCGTGCAGGCTGTCACTGGCCAGCTCCGCGCAGCCCAGGTAGCGCGTCAGGCGCCGGTGCAGACGCACGTAGTGCGTGGCCAAGTACGCTTGCAGGCACGGCGACAACGCTTCCACGCTGGCCATCACAGGTCCAGCTCCTGCTGCTCCTGGTGCGTCAGGTGGGCGCGCTGAGTGGCACCCGTACCGCCGAGGCCCAGGATGGCGACGGGGCTATCCGGCCGGTAGCTGGCCGCCTTTCCACGCTTGTCGCCGTCCTCGATCGGCTCGTTGCCAAAGCCCAGCACGCGCACGGAAAAGATCGATGGCAAGCTGCCGCGCGCCGCCGCCCGCTCGCGCTGCAGCGCTTCCTGCGCCGCGCCCGTCGCCTGCGACGCCGCCGCACTGGCGTTGCTCAGGGCGGCCACATTCACGGCAGCAAGCACCGGCATGCCACTCGATTTCCCCTGCACCTGGATGTTCGCCGCGTTCAGCACCTGCAGCGCCGCCAGGTTGATATTGCCCGAGACGCGGATGCCCGCCTCGCCCGCGTCGATGGTGCCCAGGGGAGCGATCAGGTCGATATCGCCGGCAGGCACTTCCGGAATCGGCGCCAGGGTGGCGATGCCGGCGCCCGTGCTCGGCACGTCGGACGCCAACGTCACATTACCCCATTGGTCATACACGCGCTTGGGCGGCGTGTAGACGATGGTCGACTTCGAACCGCGCCCCGCATTGATATCGCCCAGCGCCGACCAGCCCAGGATGGCGCCGCCGAAGGTCGTCATGATGCGGCTTTGGCCCAGCAGCATGCTGTCCTGGGCGTACAGCGCGATATCGCCCGCACCCTGCGTGAGCACGCCGGGCACCAGGCGCGGCACCGCGAGCGGCGCCTGGCCCTCCGTGCCGAATACCTGCTTGCCGCCCGGCGCGAGCATGCTGATATCGCCGCCAAACAGGGTGTTGACACCGGACGGGCCATACATGCTGATATCGCCCTGATAGCGGATGCGCGCGCCGTGCGCATCCTGCGCGGGGAACAGCGCCGCGATGGCGTTGCGGCCGCGCAAGTAGCTGCCGAAACGCGGACCTTGCGCGTCGTTGTACTCGCGCCCGCCCGCCTTCAATTCATCGAAGAAGACCTGGCGCGCGAAGATCCGCTGCTGCTCGGGCGGCAAGGCGGAAAAACGCGTGCTCGCCTGTTGCGGCGTGCCGGCGAAACCCTCGCGCGCCGCCAGCCAGGCGGCCAGCTCCAGCGCATAGGTCTTGGCGACCTTGCCCGCCTGTTGTGCCAATGGCACGCCAGGCTGGGCCAGGTTGGCCGGGTCCAGGTAGCGCTGCGCGAAGGCGGCGAAATCGACGCCATTGACGCCATTGACGCCGGCTTCGCCCAGCCCCGCCTGCAGCACGATGCCGGCGCCGGGGCGTTTATCGCCGGCAAGCACGGCGCCCAGGCTGACCAGCGCCCCCTGCTCTTCCATGCGGATATGGCGCCCCGCCGTCAATTCCAGCGTGCCGGGACCGGCCACGTTGAAGCTGCTATGCAGGATGTCGCGGCCGGCCGCCACGATGGACACGTCCGTGGCGCGCTCATGCACGAACAGGTTGCCCGTGCTGCCGCCATTGCCATACGGGTTCTCGCGGGTATTGGCGATGGCATTCGGCAGCGCCGTCGGCTGGCCCGGCTGCGTGCCGGAGTTGACGATGTCGCGCCCGGCCCTCATCCATACGGGCGCGACACCCTCGTACCACGTCTGTCCGGCCCGCTGGCCAGCGGCAAACGCCAGGATTTCACCGCTGCGCAAGCCGACGATATCGCCTTTGCCCGCGTACAGACGCGACGGCGTGCCGGCGGCGTCGCCCAGCGGCGCGGCGCTGGGGCTGCCAAACGCGAACAGGGGAAAGCGCGCCAATGACGATTCGATGCCGTCAACGCCGCCATTGCCCGCCACGTAGGTGGCCGGCTGCTGATAGCCGGCGAAGGCGGGATGAACCGGCGTCGGCAGGCTCGATGCGGCGGCGCCCGAGCGGCTCACGGCATAGCCGCTGGCATACAGCGAATCGCCCGCCAGCAAGTCGAGCCGGCCGTTGGCCGATGGCGCCAGCAGCATGGAATAGCCGGGCGCATAATAGTCGTTTCCGCCCAGCGCCGACTTGCCCAGGAAGATGCTGCCATTGGCGGCCACCACCCCCAGCTGCGAAGGGAACAGGAAACGCCCGTCCGAATCGGCATGGTTGCCCTGGCTGGCTGGCGTCCTGCCCGAATTGACGTCGCCCAGCTGCACGCTCGGCGCCAGGCTGCCGCCGGCGGAGAACAGGTCGATCGCCGTGCCGTCCGTCCACAGCGAAAACCAGCCATAACCGCCCTGCGCATAGGCCTTGCCATTGGCCGTGAACGCGGACGAATGGGCTGTCTTCACGCGGCCCGGGTCGCCCGTGCCGGCCAGCACCAGGTCGCCCCGCGTGGACACGCGCGCCGCCGCATCGCCCAGCATCAGCGTCGCGCCACCGGTGGCCGTGCCCAGCGTGGCGCCGTAGGGATCGTAGGCGCGCTGCTCCTTGCTGTCGTGCTGCTGCGGCATGCCGCCATAATTGAAGGCGACGCCGCCCAGGCTGCCCGTCTGCAGGGCCAGGGCGCCGCGCAGATTGCTCAGTACGCCGTTCAGGTTCAGGTTCTGGTTCTGGTAATCCGTCGCCGCGCCCAGCTGCATGCCAAAACCGTTGTTGACGGCCGCCCTGGCCTGCAGGCCGGGATTGAGGTCGCCGCCGATGCGCACATCCATGTCGCCGCCGCCCGTCAGCAGCATGCCGCCGTCGGCGCCGACCCGGCCCGTGCCGGCCACGGCCAGCACCAGTCCTTCGCTGCGCGGCGACTGGTCGCCATCGGCCGAGCCGCGCCGCGCCTGCATGCCCGCATGGCCGCCCACATCGACGCTCAGGTTGCCGCCGCCCAGCGTGCCCATGCCCGTGAAGCCCACCAGCATGGGCAGCTTGTCGATAATCGGCTGGTCGGGCTGCAAGACGCTCGCGCCACCGGCTTCCTTGATATACGTGCCAAAATTGATCCACCAGCTGGCGGGTATGGGGTCGACGCCGGCCGTGCCGCCCGTGCCCTGGCGCCACAGCCAGTTGCCCACGTTGGCGCTGGCCGCCTGCCGGCGCAAGTCTTCCTGGCGCGCAACGCCGAACGCACTGACGATGTCGCCCGTCAGGTTGCCGCCCGCGCGCAACAGCACATTGCCGCCATGGTCGGGGTACCAGGCCGCATAGGGGCTGGCCGCGCCGCCATCGACCAGGGATTCATACGCGGCGCCGCCGCTGCCCAGCACCGTCGCGCCGTCGCCGGCGCGCCCGCGCGCCTGATTGTAGGCGGCATTGCCCAGGCTGGCGGTGGAAGTGCCCGCCGTATAGATGCCATATGGCGACAGGGTACTGACGTTGCCGGCCGCGATCAGGTCAAGGTCGCCCGTCCCCGTGCGCAGCACGCTGAAATGCTGGGTCGCAGGCGTCACGCTTTTCAGCGCGCCGATTTCCACCCGGTCCGGGGTGCCGGGAATCGCCTTGCCCAGCGGGATGCAAATCTCCGTGTCGCACTGTCCTTCCACAGCCAGCGGCACCGGCTTGCCGGCCAGCCAGGTGGGATCATACAGGCTGGCGCTGTCGCTCCAGGCATAGTTGTAGCGGTCGCAGGCGCCCTCTTCGCACATGCCTTCGAAATCAGGCGGCACCGGCGTGCCTGGCTCGTACCCCAGTTCGCCCCCGAACGCATTCCAGAACCAGGCACCGCCCGGCCGCGCCGGCGTGCCCGGGATGATTTTCCGGTCATACGTTTCATACAGCGCGTAATGGCTGTCGGCCAGCCGCAAGTCGCCCGCCAGCACGGGCCGGATGCTGCGCGTGTCGGCCGCGCTGGTATCGGCGCCGGACACGAGCCGCATCGACCACGACAGGGAGCCTTCCGGCAGCATGGGTGCCACCGCCCAGTTACGGCCCTGCACGCCGCCCGTGATGGCGCGCAGCGGCACGCTCAGGGCGCCGCCCGGCAGCTTGACGCGGGTATCGGCGGGGATCAGCGCACCGACGCGCAAGGTCAGCGCAGCGGCCAGCAAGACCCCGTTCGGCTTGAGGTAGTTGTCAAACTGCGCCAGGCCAGGCAGGGGCACGCCGGCCGGCCAGGTCAGGCCTTCCAGCGCGGCCGTCCCGGGCAACTGCGAACCGGCGCCCAGCTGCGTGCCTTTCGGCAGCAGCAGCGGCTGGCCCGCAACCAGCGTACCGGCCGCATACAGCAGGCGGCCGGCGCTATCGCGCACGTCCGCGCGCAGCACCGTATCGACCGGCACTTCCAGCGCCGCTGCCAGGCTAGCCGCCACCGGCAGCACGGTGCCCACGGCCAGCGTCGCCGGCTGGATGGGCAGCGCATAATTCAAGACCTTGCCGGCAGGAAACAACGTTCCCTCGGCCAGCACCACGCCATGGCCCGGCACCACCACGTCGCCGCCGTAGGCCTGGCGGCCCGGCGTCAGCACCCAGCCCTTGTCGTCCGGCGTGGCGGGCGGCGGCGCGAAACCGTCGTTGATGCTGCCAAAGATGTCGAGATTGCCGCCCGCGCGCAACACCAGGCTGCCCGGTTCGCCCGAGCCGGCCACGGCGGTTTTTGGCGTCTTCGCGTTCAGGCCCGCATAGCGGTGCGCGGACAGGTCGACGTCGCCGCTGACCACCAGGTCGCCCTGCGTGACGATTTCCACGCCGGGCCGCACATGCAGCGCCTCGGCATATGCGGCCGTGCGCAAGCCTGCCAGCTTGTTTCCCAGCAAATTGGCGTTGGCCAGCGCCGCCGCCATGAAGTCCGTGCTGTCGTCATGCTTGCTATCGAGGTAAGCCTGGTCGATGAACTGGTACGGCCGTCCGCCCGCCGCCAGGTCCGCCTGCGGCAAGCCGTCCGGGCCCGGCACGACCTGGCCATTGGCATCCTTGAGCACGCCTTGTGGCGCATCGCCGTAACGCGCCGTGCCGTGCACGGCGATATCGCGCGCGCCATCGATGCGCAGGCCTGCCCCGGCCGAGATGGCGATGTCGCCGTGCGTGGCCGCGTCGGCGTCGGTGGCGCCACCGGCGCTGCCCAGGCGCGCCGCGTGCAAGTCCAGCGTGCCGCGCGCCTGGCCGTCATGCCGGCCCTTGCCCGCGCCGCCGGCGGCCGTGCCGTGGCGCAAATCAAGCCGCGCGCCGCTGTCCAGGGCCAGCACGCCATCGCCCGCATTGATTTCGATCAACGCCCGGTTCGGCGCATCGATGATCTTGCCGTAGCTATCGACGCGCAGCGTGCTGCCATGCGCGTCGAGCACGGCCGTGCCGGCCAGCGTCACGCCATGCTTGCCCGCCAGGCGGATGGCGCCCACGCGCTCGCCGCTGGCGTCGATGGCGCCCGCCACCGTCAGGCGGCCATTGTCGAGCGAAACATTGACGCTGCCCGCCCTGATCTCGTCGCCGATGGTCAAATCCCCCCGCTTGATCTGGAAACTGCGTTCGCCGTCAACCTTGCCGTCATTCAGGCGCCGGTTCAGGGCCGCGAAATCGCCCACGTCCTGCGCGCGGATATCCACGGCGCCGCCCTTGTAGGGCAAGACGGTGCCACCCGCGTCATAGCGGCCGCTGGCGCCGCCCAGCAGCCGGCCCAGCAGGTCGACCTTGCCTGCGGCCGCATCGAGGGCGATGGCTTGCACCTTGCCGCCCTGGTTGTTACGGGCCGACACATCGATGCCGGCAGCGGCGGCCTGCGCGATATTGCCGCTGCGGCTGGTCAGTATGACCTCGCCACCCCAGCTGTACTTGTCCGCATCGTGGATGCTGACCTTGCGCCCCGCCAGGTCCAGCTGCGCGCCGTCAAGCAGGCGCACATCGCCCGTGGCGGCCAGGGTCAATTTGCCACTAGGCAACACCACGGCCGTATCGAGCGTCACGCTATTGCCCGCCAACAGCAACTCCGCGCCCAGCGCCTCGCTGCCGGCAAGCGCCGCCGGTCCGCCCGGGCCGCCCGGTCCCACTCCCGCTCCCGCAATATTGAGCGCCCCGCCTGCCGTGATGCGGTTGACGGAACCGGCTTGTCCCGTCAGCAGCGGCGTGTTCAGGTACAGATCGCCGCCTGCGTACGCGTAACCCTTGCCCGTGGCATAGGCGCCCTGCGACTGGTGCACGGCCAGGCTGCCCTTGTGGTTGGCCGTGATGCGCTCGCTGGCATTGAGCCTGACGTCGGCGAAACCCAGGATCAGGCGCTGCGCGTCGGCCAGCGTGTCCGGGCGCGTGTCGGGGCCATAGCCGAACTCGATGCGCCGCGCACGCACGTCCAGCGTGCCGCTGCCCGTGCCGGCGCCGCCGGCCAGCACGGCGCCCGGCAGCGCTGCCGGGCCGGCCGTGCCGCCATTCCAGACGAGGGTATCGGTGACGATGCGCGCCACATCGCCCGCCTTGCCGCCGCCATACATGGCCGGCGTCGTCAGCGACAACTTGTCCAGCAGCGACTTGCCGCTGGCATCCATGGTGCTCAGGGTCGTGTCGCCGTAGAAATTGAGCGACTGGGCGGCCGTCAGCGACAAGGTCTGCAAGGCCGGCGCGCCCGTGCCTGCATCGCCGCGCAGCAAGCGGTCCAGGACCTCCTGGTTCAAGGTCAGTCCCGGCGGCAGGGCGCCGCGCGCGGCGGCCGCATCGAGCGCATGCGCACTGCCCACATTGATGCCCCCGACCGCCAGGGTCAGGTGACGCGTGCCGTAGCGCACAGCGTCGCCAAGCTCGAAGGCACTGCTGGTGGCAAAGGCGATCGAGCCTTCCGAATACAGCGACGTGACTCCCGCACAAGCTGCCTGCGCGCAAGTGCCGATGCGGATGCTGGCCGGCGTGCCCACGCTATTGTATTCCGGCGCCAGCATCTGCAGGCGGCCGTTGGACACGGCCAGCACGCCGCGGTAGCCGGGTTGGTAGACGAAGCCGTCGTCGGCATCGAAGGCGGACTTGCCGCGCCCCAGCGTGCTGATGGCCGCCCCCTGCTCGACCTTGATGCCGGCGCCCTGGTTTGCCACTGTTGAGTTAGCGATGAGCAATACTTCGGCTGCCGACAGCGACGCCCCGTCACGCACGGTGATGGCGCCGGCGGCCCCTCCACTGGAGAAGTCGAGCAGGTTGCCGCCCTGGCCGTAGCGCACCACGGGCAAGCTGCCCAGCGACAGGCGCGCCGCGCCCACGGCGTTGACGTCAACGGCGCGCAGCGATACGGTGCCCATGTCGGCGCTGGTCTGGCCGCCGGCCGCCAGCACTTCCAGATGCCCTCCGTCCATCGGGAAGGCCAGCGTGCCGCCATGTCCCTTGTCGGCCGGCTGAAAGCGGGCCTGGCCCTGGAAATGGAAATCGATGGCGTCGCCATTGCCTGGCATCAACTGGACCAGCATGGTCCGCGCATCCGCTTCCAGCATGGCGCGCGGTACATCCAGCCTGGCCGCGTCGGCGCGCACGAAATCGGCATAGCTGGTTTCCCGGTACTGCGAATAACTGCGCAACACGCTGGCCGGCGTCACGATCATCTGTCGCGACAGGGCGTCACCGATGGCCGTGCCGGCCACGGACAGGCGGCCGCTGGCGGCCCAGGAGCCGTTGCGCATGGCATTCGGCGCGGCCGGCGCGATGCCGGCCTGGCCATTGATTTCGACGCGGAAGGCGCCCGGCAGCAAGGCGTAGGTCGACGGCAGCAAGGTGTAGCTGCCGGCCGGCAAACCGGGCACGCCGGCGCCTATCGTCACCTGCTGGCCCGGCACGGGCACACTGGCGCCGCGCTCGCCATCGGCGGGGGCCACCGGCGCTTGCGCACCCGGCACGATCGCGTACACGGGATTGCTGGCCAGTTCAGGCAGGATGAAGCCGCCGTTGGCCCGCGTCTGCACCAGCGGATGGTAGCGCGCATCGGTGGAACCGCCACGGCCGGCCACGAAGGCGGCGCCCAGCAACTGGCCGCCGCCCGACAGATCGAGCACGGCGCCCGGCTGCACGTCGACCGCGCGGCTCTTCATCGCCAGCCCCACCTTCAGATTGGCCGTCGTGCCATAGGTGCCGCCCGCGCCCAGCAGGCTGACATCCTGGCCATCGTAGCGCCAGCTGACGCCATCGGCCGTGCCGCCATACGGCAGCATCAGGCCGGCGCCGCTGACCGACGTCACGCTGTCCGGCAGGAAGCGCAAAGAACGCGTGTCCGACATGCTGGCGCCCGTACTGACACCCAGCACGATGCTGCCCAGCGGGGCCAGCAACACGCCGCCCTGCTCGATCGCGGCGGCGCCCAGGGTCAGCGCGCCGAAAGCGGAAGATGGCGGCAGCGGCGGCGCTGCACCATCTGTGCCGGCGCGGCCTATGCGCAGCAGGCGCTGCTGCGCATAATCGCTGCCCCCGCCCAGGTAGCCGGCCCGCACGATGGCGCTGGCGCCCGTTGCCGGATAAATGCGGGCCGCCGTCAGCAACAGGTCGGCCGGCGTGTTCAGGACGGTATTCTGGCCGCTGACGGTGGCGCCCAAGAAACGCAAGTCGCCATGGCTGACCAGTTCCACGCTGTCGAAGGCACGCCGGTCAAGCACCATCGGCAGTCCTTGCGCGCGCTCCTTGCCGCCGTGCGCACCCGTCGTCAGCACGTCGCGCACATCGAGCAGCTGCTGTGCTTCCAGGCGCAGGCTACCCACGGCCGCTTGCGTCGATACGCCGCCCGTCAGCGTGGGACGTATCTGGCCGTCGCCCGTGCCGACGGCGCCGATGCCTGCCAGGCGCATGTACGGTGCCGCCAGCAGCACGCGCGTGGCCGCCGCCGCGCCGTCGGCCAGTACCAGGGTGGGCGCGTACAGATGCAGACTCTGGCCCAGCGACAGGGACAGGTCGCCATCGAAGCCGAGCATGCCGTTGCTGAGGATGGACAGGTTGCCGAAGCCGCCAGCGGCCACCTGCGAGGCGGCCAGCGCCGCGTGGCCATACACGAACTGCGCGGCCGCCTGTTCCGGCTGCGTGCCGGCCAGCGTGCCTCCGGCCGGCTGCTGGCGCAGCATGAATTCGCGCGCCTGGCGCACGCGCGCGCCCGCTGTATCGCGGTACAGCGGCGTTTCCAGCGCCAGAGCGAGCGTGCCGCCGGCCGCGCCGGCGCCACCCGCGCCGGCTTTCATCAGGCCGTCAAGGTACAGGCCGTTGTTCGACGCCAGCGCGATGCTGCCGCCACGGCTGGCCACTTGCGTGGCGCCCAGGCCCGCCACGTCGAGCTGTGCCTGCGTGCCGGAAGCGTCAAGCAGCGCGCCTTCGCGCACGGCCACGAACAGGTGCGCCGCATCGGCCTTGCCCGTGGCATGGTCGAGCGTGCCGCCCACCACGATGCTGCCGCCGTCGCGCACCAGGCCATAGCGCTGGCCGCGTGCATCGACGGCCGTGGCGGCGCGCGCCGCCACGTCCAGCACGGCCCCGTCACCGATCCAGATCGAGCGGCCATGCCCGGCACCGTTGGCCACCTCGGCCGCCTGCACATCGCCCGCCATACCTTCCAGCACGATCTTGCCGCCCCAGGCATTCAGGCGGCCATCGAGCGTCAGCTGGCCGATGCTGGCGACCGTGATCGACTGGCCAGGATCGACTTCCACCATGGCACCGTGGCCGATACGCGCCTGGACGCTGGCCATGTCCGCGCCGCCGGAGACCTCCGCCACACCGGCCTGCAGCCGCAAGCTGGCGCCAAGGCGCTGCGTCAGCACGCCCTTCCTCGCGTCTTCGCGGTATACCGGCGACAGCCACGCTTCCACCTCCTGCCCGGCCAGGCGCAGCAGCGGCATCGTCACCGCGACCTGCGCGCCGTCGGCCACCGTCAAGCCGCCGTTGCCGCCGATATCGTAGCGGGAAAAACCCTTGTCAAAAAAGCCGCTGTCGAGCTGCAGCGTGTCGGCCGCCGCCTGCGCCGCTCCGCCGATCAGCACCTTCGCCGCGCGCACCTGCAGGGTGCCACCGCCCTCCATGCCCTGGCCCAGCAGCGCGCCATCGAAACCCAGGCTGGCCGCGCGCTCGCTACCCTGCATGCGCGTTTCCAGCGTCACGTTGCCGCCCTTGCCGCCGCGTACCGCACCGCCAGCCAGCTGCGCCGCGCCCGAGCGCACATCGATGCGGCTGTCCTGGCGCAGCAGCACGCCGCCGCTGCTGCGCAGGGAAACACTGCCGCCATGCCGGTATGCCAGCTTGGCGGTAGGCAAGGCCTCCTCCTGCAAGGGTTTGCTCCACAAGCCGCTCGCGTCCAGCGTCACGCCGCCGGCCACCTGCACGCCGGCCTTGCCGCCGGGCGGCGCCTTCAGCACGCTGTCCTCGATGCGGCCGTTGACAGCCTGCCGCAGGATATTGCCGATCTGGATGCCGCCCGCGTGCGCCGTCACGTCGGCATTGACCGCCACGTCGCTGCCGTACAGGGTCACGTTGCCGCCGTCGGCCACCCGCACGGCGCCATTGACGGCGATCGTATCCGTGGCGGCAATGCGGATGGCGCCCAGTTCGAAGCCGTTCAGGCGTGCCGTATCGAGCACCAGGCGCCCCTGATGCGAGGTTGGCAGCAGCGTGCCCAGGTCCAGGCCCGCAGCGATATCGTCCGCGCCGCCGGCCAGTTGCACCTCGCGCATAACGGCACCCAGGCTGTCGTACGTCAGGCCGGTGCTCTTTTCGAACATGGGCACGGAGCGGCCGACGATCAGCTGGCCGCGTGTGGCGGCGGCCTTGTGCGACTGATGGTAGCCATCGACACCGGCCTGCGCCGCCTGCTGCTGGCCCGGACCCTGGACGGCGCTGGCGTCGATCAGCCCTTCCAGCACGGCCGCCTGCGTGCCAATCACCAGCTTGCCGGCATCGCGCCCCACCGTATACCCGTTTTCCAGCCGCTGAAGCGGCGCGATCAGCGGACTGCGGTAGGAAGCCGTGGCGGACTCGCCCCAGCGCGCGTGCAGCTCTTCAAAGCCCCGGTACAGGCCCGTGTACAGCAGGTCGCCGGGCGCGCGCGATGCTTCGTACTGGCGGCCGTCGGCCCCATTCAGCCAGGTCTGGCGGATCGAGCCGCCTTCCACCCGCAAGGTGCCGCCCGACAGGTTGATGCTGGAACCGGCCTGCGTGACGACGTCCTTGCCGCCAAAACTGAGCGTGCCGCCCTGCGCCATCCATTCTCCCACCGTGTGTCCCTGCATGCCCAGGTAGCCGCCCACCTCCAGCAAGCCGCCCGCCGTGTACCAGCGGTCGCTGTCATAGCCGTTCGTCCCCTTGGGAACAAACACGAGGCTGCGCCTGTCCAGCCAGATATCGCTGCTATTGAGTCCCTTGCCATCGCGGTTGCCTGGTGCGTCGCGCTGTTCGTTGCCCTGTACGTTGACCTTGACGTTGTTGCTTTCCATGGCCAGCCTGACCCCGGCCGCGCCCGCTACGTCGATCCGCGCGCCATCGCGCACCAGGCTGCGGCCGGCCGCATTGACGCTGATCTGCCCACCTGTGGCCAGCGTCAGCGACGCGCCCTGGAAATCCACCGTGCCGGCGCTGTCGATGGCGATGCGCGACTGGTCGCGCCGGTCCGCCAGCGGCAGCATGGACTCGGCGCCGCCCACGGCCGGGGCGCGCAAGCCGTCACGCTGGCTGTCGAGCGCCGTATTCCTCGCATCTTCCTCGATCAAGACGGCTGTCGTGGCACCCTGTCCCAACACCACGGCGGCCTGCTCGCCCAGCGCCTGCAGGTGCACCGTGCCGCGCGCATTGACGCTGGTGCTGGCCAGCAGCACGCCATCCTGGCGCACCTCGCGCCCGGCCAGGGTCGCATCGCCTTCGCGCGCCTGGATCAGCCCCGAATTGGCAACCTTGCCTGTCGCACCCGCCACGCCGGACCGGGGCACGACCTCATTGCCACGCGTGGTGGACAGCGCATTGCCATCCGTGCCCACGCCCTTGCGGATGAAGAAACTGTCGCCAGCGGCCAGCAGCGCCTGTCCCTTCGGTGCCAGGATCTCGCCGCCGTTATGCACCTCGGCGCCCGCCAGCAGCACATAACCGCCCCCCTCGGTGGAATTGGCGGGCGCGCGCGTGGCAAGGCGCGCGCCGCGCAGCACATCGACCTTGCCCAGTGCATCGCTGATCGATGGCACGCTGCCATTGCTGTAAATGCCGCGCTCGCGGAACTGCGCGTCGCCGATGCCGGCTGCGGCAGCTACCAGGTTGCGCGTATCGACCTGGCTGGCGCCATGGAAGACGATGCCGTTGCGGTTGACCAGCAGCACCGTGCCGTCGCCCTCGATGCGGCCCTGGATCTGGCTGGGACGCGCCAGCGGATCATTGACCCGGTTCAGCACGGCCCAGTCCTTCTGCTGCTGGAAGGACAAGATCGTATCCTTGCCGACATTCAACGTTTCCCAGTTCAGGATGGCCTTGTCGGCCGTCTGCCGCACCAGCACCGTCGTCTTGCCTCCCTGTACCGTCTGCACGGGCGCCTGGGCGTTGAGCCAGCCAGCCGTCAGGCTGTTGGCATCGATCTTCAGGCCGCCATTCACCAGGCCATCGGGCGCGCCGGGCGCACCGGCCGCTGCCTGGCGCGCCTGTGCCTGCGCCGCCTGCTGCGCAGCGATGGCGCGCGCGGCCAGATTCAGGTTGTTGAGCGAACGCTGCAACTGCTCGCCAGCCTGCTGGCCGGGCGCCGCCGGCCGTCCGGCCAGCGGCACGCCGCCGGGCTGCCGCCCCGTTTGCACCACTGTCGCCTGCGTCGCACCCTTGCCGGCAAACCAGGCGCCGCTGAACGCTTGCTGCGCCTGCGCCTGCTGCACCGTGCCACCCGCCGCCAGCAGCACGGCCACGGCATAGGCGAGTGGCGTAAGCCGCATGGCCGCTTGCGGCGCGGGCACGCGCAGCGTCTGTGTCATGGTCTTGCGCCGGGCAGTGTGAAACATGGTCATGGCAATGATTTCCTGGAAAAATAAACGTGCTGGTTGGTCGGGGAAGGCGCGCTGAAAATGCGCTGCTCATGACTGGGACGCATGCTGCCCGCCTAACCCGCATTTATTTTTTGGCACCGTACCCGGCCAGCCATGAGCTGCCGAAGTACCCGGGCTTGCGCTGGCGAAGCGACCCCGGGCACATGCGTTTTCCAGAAACACGATTGAAGACAACGCTGGTAGCGTTCCCATAGTTGAAGGTGAGATACTGTGGGTCCACGCCCGGCTTGATGCGCGCGCGTGTGACAGGGCCTAGCTGAGCAAGACCAGATTGCCAGGCAAGTAGGTGAGTCGGGCGCCGTACAGGTCGCGGATCAGCGCCAGGGCGACATCGAGCTTATCGATGGAAAACTGCGCCTGGACGCGGCGCATGCCCAGCTCTTCGCTTTGCAGGAAGATCTTGCCGGGCCGGTATCGGTTGAGCTCCTCGACCACCTGCGCCAGCGGCGTGTCATTGAACAGCAGCAGGCCGCGGCGCCAGGCCAGCACGGCATGGGAATCGGCCGGCGCGGCCAGGCGCAGCACGGCCGCGCCGTAGCGCAACTGCTGCGACGCGGACAAGGTGGTGCGCCGCTGCGGGTGGTCGACTTCGACCCGGCCTTCCAGGCAGCTCAATTCCACGTCACCATCCGGAAGGTAGCGTACGTTGAAACTGGCGGCGCGCGCCTGCAGCCGTGCGCCGCCGGCCAGCACGGTACACGCCTCACGGCCACCCGTCACGATCTGCGCTTCACCGGCCAGCAATTCGATGAACGCGGCCTCATCCGCGCCGCGCAGGTTCAGGCGTGTCTGCGTATTCATGCGCACTTGTGCGCCGCCGGCCAGCGCCAGTTGGCGCTGCTCGCCCGTGCCCGTGCGATAGTCGGCGGCCAGTTCGCCCACGGACGGCCACAGGGCCAGCGGCGGACGCAAGGCCAGCAGCGCCACGCCCGCGGCCAGCGCGCCGCCCAGGAAGGCGCGCCGGCCGCGCGACGGTGCGCGCATGGCTTGCTCGCGCGCCACCGCAGGCGCCGCCATGCGCAGGCCGCGCCACAGCTGCCCCAGTTCCCGCGCCGCCCGGGCGTGGCCGGGACTTTGCGCGCGCCAGCGGGCGAACGCCTGCGCATCGGCCTCGCTCGCCCGGCCCGAGCGCAGGCGCACCAGCCATTGCCTCGCCTGTTCCTCGATATCGCCGTCGCTGTCGTTGCTGTGTTGGGTCATGATGAAGAATCGTATCAGAAGCGGCGCGGGCCGCCACGGGCGGCCATGTCGGCCGGCGCGCCCACGTATTGCTGGCAATGTCGCAGGGCGTGCCGCAACTCTTTTTCCACCAGGCTCAGCGAAATATCCAGGCGCGCGGCGATCTCGCGATTGAGCTGGCCATCGATATGCGCCGCCAGCAGGATCTCGCGCTGGCGCGGCGTAAGCTGGCGCAGCGCCGCTTCCAGGGCGATGATCTCGCTGCGCGCCGCGACGATGCGTTCGGGATCGGCCAGTTCGTCTTCCACGTCGAACAGGGCGTCGATATCGGCATCGTTCAATTTCCGGTGTTCGCGGCGGTACTGGTCGGTGGCGACGTTAACCGCCATCTGCAGCAGGTAGGCGTCGGGATTGCGCACGGCTGTATTGCCGGGCATCGACTCCAGGCGCAGCCAGGTCTCCTGCAGGGCATCGCTCGCGCGCTCCCCGGTGCCGACGATGTACTCAAGCTTGCGGCGCAGCTGGCCATAGCGCGTCACCAGCACGCCGCGCAGGCGCGCGCGCAAGCTATCGGGCATCAGCCTGGTCCTCCACGGGCGCCGGCTGGCAGGCGCCGCCCGAGTCATCCGGGCGCAGCAGAATGGTGATCGGCTGCGGCATGGTCGGCGACGGCGGCTCGAATACCTGCGCACGCAAGCTGCGCGAAATCACGGCATCGCGCAGCGGGCGTCCCGTGCTGCCCGCCTGTTTCAGCGTCGCCACGCTGCCCGACGCGGCGATGCGCAAGCGTAGCGCCAGACGATAGCTGCCGGGGCGCGTCAGGGTCGAGCGGCACAGGACGCGCAGCAATTGCGTCTGCACGCCACTGACATAAGCGCCATAATCAGCACCGTCCGCACGCACGGCATCGATGGCGTCCAGGGCGATGGCACCGCTTTCTGGTGGGAGTGGCGGCGTAGCCGGGGTATCGCCGGCAGGCAGCTGGATGATGGCGGCATTCGCCGCTGGAAAATGGACCTGCAGGCCGGTGCCCGACAGCAGGCGTTGCAGCGCCTCCGGCGCCGGCAGGCTGCCTTGCACGGCACTGCTGTAGCGCTGGCGCAGGGCGCCGCTGGGCGCCAGCACGGAAATCCCCGTGATCAAGCCATACGCCCTGAGCGCGTCGGCGAGCGGCTGGGCAGGAATCTGGAACGCATACAGCGGAGGCGCGGCGTGCGCCGTTCCTGTCGCGGCGAAGCCGGCCAGCAGCAGGCATCCGGCCAGCGCCAGCACACTGAGCGACGCCGGGCTTGCTGTCATCACGCTATCGTCCTGTTCTCGAAATGGGGCTGTTGCCGACGGATGCTCCATCGACAGCAGCAGGCTACACGGCAAAAGTGACACCATCGTGACACGCCGTGACCAGCCGCCGCCTTCCGCCATTCGTCACCCCATGCTCGGCCGCGCTGCCGGGCAGGCGCCTCCCGGCCATCGACAATGGCAAGCACGGCGACTTCTTCATCGAGTACGCGTCGGGTACGAGGCGGCGGTGGTCAACGCCATCGCCGCCCTGTCCCGTGCCTGAGCGCCTGACTACATGCGCTGGCAGGCGGCCGGCTGGCCGTTTCGCGCAGCCGGATGCCAGCTCTTGCCCGAGCTTTTCACCTTGCAGTTATGCGCATCGCGATTGCTCAGCACATCGCCGCCACACTGGGCCGCCGAGCAGCACTGCTGTACCGTGGCGTTGACATTGCATGCCGCGTTGGGCCCGGCGACCGGGGCCTCGGGCTTGGCCATCTCGCCGCTGGCCGGTTTCGCCGGCTTGTCCTGGGCCAGGGCCGGCGCCTGCGCCAGCACAAGGAAGGACATCGATACCAACAGGGCGCTCAGGAAATGACGTTTCATTGCTGCTCCTCGAAAGGTAAACCATGAACCGGCCCACGGCTTGCATCAGCGCTTGTGCGAGACCGCGCCGCGACTCGGCAAGGGACGAGCCGCCGCCGCGGGCATTTCCGCATAAGCTAACTCGCAAACGGTATGACGAAATCATGGTAGCAGCTAATTGCGCGCCAAATCTCTCGAATGATTGCAGCCGCGCCTGGCGCTGGCGACGCCCGCAGGCGTCTACAATAGGGCTGGATCGGCATGCCGCCGGCCGCCGCGCCGCAGCCTGCGGACAGGCGGCATGGCATGCAAGGTCAGCCCCCCCACAAGGAGTATCGGCATGAACAATCAGACCACCATCGTCCTCGTCCACGGTTTCTGGGGCGGCGCCGCCCACTGAAGCTTTTGCCAGAACCTCGATGCGGAAGAAGGCGCCGTGCTGGGCGTGATCCAGAAGGCGCCGCTGGCCAGTACCTTCGGCGACACTGTCAGCGACCCGGCCTGGAAGCATAAACCCAGCTGGTACCAGATTTCCAGCGCCGACCGCCTGCTTTCCCCCGTCAACCAGGAGCGCATGGCAGCGCGCCTGAATGTCCGCAAGGTCATCACCCTGAACGCCAGCCACGCCTCGCTGGCCTCGCGTCCCGTGGAAGTGGCGGCGCTGATACTGGAAGCGGCTGGCGCGGTGGCTGACGGGTAAGCCTGCTGCCTACAGCCAGCCCTCGCGCTTCAGGCGCCGGTGCAGCCAGTAGCAGCCGGCGATGATGACAACGATCACGGCCGGATAGCTGCCGCGCCACTTCAGTTCGGGCATGAATTCGAAATTCATGCCGTACAGGCTGAAGACCATGGTGGGCACGGCCAGGATGGCGGCCCAGGCGGCCAGGCGCTTGACCACCTCGTTCTGGCGGATAGAAATCTGCCCCAGCGCCACCTGCATGGCCGAATTGACCAGTTCGCGCATCTGCCCCGCCGTATGCGTCACCCGTTTGACGTGGTCGAGAATGTCGCGGTAATAGATGCGGTTTTCCTTGGGCACAATGTCGCCATGGAAACGGATCAGCTGGGTGCAAATGTCATGCAGCGGGTTGACGGCCGCGTCGAGCTTGAGCAGTTCTGTCTTGAGCTGGTAGAAATCCTGCAGCTTGTCTTCGCTCAAGCTGGGCTTGAACAACTGCAATTCATGGTGCTGGAACCTGGCCTGCAAATGATCGATGCAGGGCTGGTACTGGTCGACAATGAAGTCGATGATGGAATACAGCACGTAGCCGGGGCCGCTGGCGAGTTTCTCGGGCACGCTTTCCTTGCGCTCACGCAACTTTGCGTAGCCGGCCGAGGCGCCATGGCGCACCGTGATGATGAAGCGGGGGCCGAGAAAGACGTGGGTTTCGCCATACACGATGACGTCGCCGTCCAGGGTGGCCGTGTGCATCACCATGAACAGGGTGTCGCCATACTCTTCCAGCTTGGGCCGTTCGTGCGCGCCCTGCGCATCCTCGACGGCCAGCTCATGTAAACCAAACGCCGATTGCAGCGCCTGCATGGCGGCCGCATCGGGGCCGGCCAGGCCTATCCACACGAAACAATCGGGCTCGCCAAGGAAGTCGCCCACCTTGTCGATATCAAAGTGCGCGATCTTCTTGCCGTCGCGATAGGCTTCGCCATTGACAACGGCGGCGTGGGTACTCAGGTCCATGGTGATTTTCTGCTAATGGCGGCAATATTGGGGGGCCAGTATAGCGGAGACCATGATAAACATGCCAACTGAGCGAGCGCATTGACGTGCCTGCATGCGCCAGCGGCACGGGACTTCCGCACCAACCTGGAGCATGGAAGTGGGCGTGAAGGGGGAATTGGCCGACGGCCACGCCAATGGCTCCATCGGCATCTTCGAAATCAAGCAGGATAAGGTGGCCCAGCCGCTGGCCCAGCCGGACGGCGCGCACAGAGTCCCCGGCACCACGACGCAAGCGTATTACGCGGCGCGCGGTGCCACCAGCGGCGGCATCGAGGGAGAATTGTCGGGCCGCCTGGCGCCGGGCTGGAGCGTGACGGCCAGCGCCAGCCACTTCCGCGCCAAGGACCGCGAGCAGCAAGATATCAATACCCTCTCACCCCACTCGACGGCGCGATTGTTCACCACTTGGACAGTGCGGCCCGGCCTCACCGTGGGCGGCCCCGGCCACCAACCAATATCCACTTTTGCACGATCAAATACCCCGCTGTGCGCAAGCGCTTGGAAGGACTCCAGACCTTGTGAGAGGCGAGGCTTTGGACATGGACATACCGGACACAGGTGTCGTCGTAAGGACTGAGGGCGCCAGCCCGGGTTGGCTGAAGCTTCGATGTGACAACCCAGCACATTTCACGCCGGCCGACCTTGACCCAAAAATCGACAAGTTGCTGATCGTTGTCGTGGCGCCAAAACGCAGGGCGTTCGCAATAGCGATCACACGGGGACTGCCTTCCACGAGGGTCCAAAGCCGAACTTGGAACGGGTCGAACAGCATCACCCGCCGCCGGAGCTTGAGTGCCCAACACTCAAAGCGCGCCGCGCCTTTTGGCCGCTCGCTGGTCATCGGATTCGTAAAGTGTAAGTGAGAAATGCTAGGCACCATACGGCTCTCCGGCTCTTTTCACACAATTTAGCACTTTTACTTCATATTTCAAGGATGTCGCAACTTTACCTCGCTCGCATGCGAAGTCAAAGTGTATAAGCTGCCGCACTGGCATCAGAAACTCAATGAGTTACAGGAAGAAAGGTGTATACACAATTACTTCGATTGACGGACCCGGGGCATTTCGCCAAGCAGGGCCTGGAGTTCGTCACCGCCGCCGGCACCACCGTGCCGCAGTTGTCTAGCGCCAACTTGGACGCCGTGATGCGCGGGCAATGGCGGATCCGCCAGCGGCCGGGCCCGATGAACGCGCTGGGCGACATCAAGTTCATATTCCCCAACAGCGACAACATCTATCTGCACCACACGCCGGCGGTTCAGCTGTTCAAACGCGACCGGCGCGACCTGAGCCATGGCCGAATCCGCGTGGAAGACCCGGTGGCACTGACGAAATTCGTCTTGCAGGACGAGCCGGAATGGACCGAGCAGCGCATCCGCGACGCCATGGGCAGCGGCAAGTCCAACACGATACGGCTGAAGCGTCCGCTGCCGGTGGTGATCGCCTACGGCACCGTGCTCGCGAAGAACGATGGGAAAATGTATTTCTTCAACGATATCTACGGCAACGACAAATTGCTCGATACCGCCTTGAAGGCGAAGCAAGCGGCGCGCGGCCTGTCACAACAGTACCTTCAGCTCCCCTTGCAGTCGATAACGGTGGGCCAATCCGACAGGGTTGACCGGCGCGTCGCGGTAAATCCGGAACGCCACATACTGGCCGGGCGGCGGTAGCCAGTTTTCCTTCTGCGCATCGACGACGCGCCAGCCGCCGTCAAGGTAAACCTCGGCCCAGTTGTGGTAGTCCCGCGGCCGCGGCGCCAGGTCGCGGTCGCTCACGTAGCCGCCAACCATGCGCGCCGGCAAGCCGTTGGCGCGCGCCAGCGCCACCACCAGGTCGGCATATTCCGTGCAGTCACCGCGCAGCGCGCGCAGGCCCTGCAACGCGCCCGCCTCGTCGGCCAGGTAGCCGGCATAGCGCATATTTCCCCTGACCCAGTCGTAAATCGCGCGCGCGCCGGCCAACTCGTCCGCGCGCCGCAATTGCTCGGCCAGGGCACGGATTGGCGCGGCCTCCGATTCGATATAGCGCTCGGCCGCCAGCCACTGCGCCCGCCCGGGCAGGACCGCCCGCCGCAACGCAGCGGTGGGATCGAGTTCGACCACCGCCATCAACGTGACGACCTGCTGCGCGAGCGGCGGGAAGTTGTCAAACCACAGCTCCAAAATACGATGTTCGAGGGCGTCGGCTTGCAGCCGGTACGGCGCCGACACCTGCACCTCGCGCAGGCTCTGGCCGGCGGCCGCGCTGGCCGGCAGATAACACCAAAAACGCTGGCGCTCGAGCCGGCGATCCAGGGGATTGCTAAACGTCACGCTAAAGCGCAGGCGCCGCAGCACGGCCTGCCCGGCAGGCTGCGCAGCGGCGGGCGCCGCCGGCCCCAGACCGGCAACCGGCGCCCACAACAGGCGCTGCAGGAAGTTCCGGCGGCGCACGGGCCGGCCTAAAAACCGCAGGCGAGTTGTTTCGGGCCACGCGCCTGCGCCGACCAGATCGCCTTCTGCAGCGCGAGCTGGCGCACCAGCGCCTCGCGGCTATCGGCATACACCAGCAAGGGCAGCGGCACGAGCGCCTGCTGCAACTGCTCGATTTGCTGGTCCTCCACGCCAGCGTCGACGGCCAGCACGACCGCAGACAGCGGCACGCCCTTGCGTTCCTTGCGGTGCTGCTCCAGCGCGGCCTTGAGCGACCCGGGCGTCGTCTCCGGCAACACCAGCGAAAACGCCACGTCGCCCTGCAAGGCGCTTTGCTGCTTCGACAAGACGACGAGGTTGTCCAAGCTCTGGCTCGCCAGCCAGAACTCCGACGCCGACAAGCGCGCCAACTGCGGTGCGGCCGGCGCCCGTCCGGCCACGGGCTGGTTCTCGGCCAGCCACTGCGGCATGCCGCCTCGCAGCACCGCCACCTGCTTGTAGCCCAACTGCTTGAGGCGCGCACATTCGCTATACAGCTCCAGCTCGGCCTTGCCGTCGCCGATCAGGACCACCGTCTTGCCACGCCAATAGAGTTTACTGCGCAAGTCGAGCGCACTCAGGTTCAGCGCACCCTCTATGTGGAAGGCCTGGTGCGCCGCGCCGCCGCGGGTGTCGACCAAGGCGGTAGCGGGCAGCGCCAGCATGGCCTGCAGCGCGCTGACCGGAATGGCGCAGCCGAAATCCGGACTGACCGCGGGCGCCGCGCCGGCGCCCGCGCCGGGCCGCGCGTCATCGGCCCGGCATACACCGCTTGCGCGTTTGATTCCCCGCAATGCCTCGGGGAGGCCGTCCGCGCCTGCCGCCTGCGCGCCCGCGCCGCAGTGCCAGGCGGCGATGGCAAGGACACACAGCGCACGGCGCCAAGGCAAAGCATGCAGAAAATAGCTCATTTCAGTTCTTCCTGTAAATGGTCCGGCGTGCCGACCGGGGTGGTAGCCGGTATTGCGCCCGTTTCGCCCGGCGGCGGCAGGTCGGCCGGATAGACGAAGCGCCACTCGGTGTAGCGCTGCTTGCCGCGCAAGCCCATGTGTTCCACGGCGAAACCGTCCTGTTTGATCGGTTTCTTGCCGGACAGAGAATGCACGCCTGCGATGCGCCCGCCCACCAGCACCAAGCCCCACTCCGCCCGGCCGGTGAGCGGATCGACAAATACCTTGCGCAAATGGCGCGTGACACCCGGCGCGCGCGGATCGCGCAGCAAGTCCTCCAGCGTTGCCGGATATTCCTTCCTGCCGCCCGCTAAACCGCTTTCGTAATAGCGCGCGATCGCCGTCTGGAACTGCCGCCCTATCGCCAGCAAATGCTGTTCGCGCTCGCGCTGCGCAGCCGTGACGTCGATTTCCACCGCCACGCTCAGGGCCACCCCCATGAACGCCACCAGCAACAATACCCACAGGTAGGCAAAGCCGGCCTGCACCCGCCGGCCCGGGCCGTCACAGCGATTCATAGGCGTTGCCCTCCTTGTCCGTTCCCGCCGCGCCACTCTTGACGTCGGCCACGCCGGCGGCCTCGGCGTCGGCCGCCGGCACGGCGATCCAGGTCAGCGCCGACTCGGTCATCGGGTCGATTGGTACGGCGCGCAGATAGTTGTGCTCGACCAGATCGGCCAGGGTGTCCGGGAAGCGCCCCCGGTCCGCGTAGAATTTGTCGAGCGAGACGCGCATGATTTTCAAGTTCTCGCGCAGGACGCGCTCCCTGGCTTGCTCGAGCGAACCGATATAGCGCGGCAGCGCCAGGGTCAGCAGCAAGGCGATCACCACCATGACCACCAGCATTTCGATCAGGGTGAAACCGGGTCGGTGGGCGCGCATGGGGTTGGCCTTCACCATTGCCGGTAGGGCACGCCGTTCAGCCCCGGCTTGTCGGATTGCGAATAGACGTCGAACACGTCGTCGCCCTCGGCCGGTTCGTCCGGCGCCGCCGCGTAGCTGCGCAGGCCCCAGGCGCCGTCCGCCGCCATCGGGTCGTCCGGCAGGCGGCGCAGAAAATACAGCTTGCGTTTGCTCGGGCTGCGCTGATCGTCCACCCCTTCGACCAGTTGGGCCAGCGCGCGCGGATAGCCCGACTCGCCCACCTTGAGTACGATCCGGCCTTGGTCCGAGGCGCGCTTGTAGGCGTCGAGCGCCTCGCGGATGTCGCCCAGCGCGACGCGCAGCGCATGTTCCTTTTGCCGCTGCACGCCGAGTTGGGCCAGCGGCACGGCGACCGTGGCCAGCACGGCCATTATCGCCAGCGTCATCATCAATTCGATGAAGGTAAAACCGCGCGCGCGCGCCGCCGCGCGCATCAGGGCAGCACCCGCACCAGTTGCTCGGGCGGCAGCGCGATCGGGAGGTCCGGGGCGGGCTCGGGCGTGGCCGACAGCAACTGCAACCTGGCCGCCGGGACCGCCTTGAGCGCCTTGAACGTCACGCTGAGCAGATCGCCGCTGCCGTTGACGCCGGCGTCGTCGCCGTTGACGCCCTGCCGCACCAGCGCCACGAACACCTTGCCCTGCACCGCGTCGACGCGTTCGCTGAAGCTGGTGCGGCCGTTCCCCTGTTTGAAGAAGTCGCCCTCCTGCACGCCGACGATCTGCAGCTCCTGCGGATCGAAACCGAGCAGCAAAGGCAGGCCGCGCAAGGCCTGCTCGCTGCTCAGGCGCAGCACCGCGCTGAACTGCTCGCCCACCCGCACCTGGGCCGGGGCTTGCCAGCTCAGGCTGGCGGGCGCCACGTTGGCTGCGGCCGGCGCGGCGCGCCCCTGCGCGGGCAGCGCGGCGGCGGGCGCTTCCACGGCGCCCAGGCGCAGAGTCTGCGCGCCGACGCTGCTCTCGGTGCCGGAGTCGAATTCGGCGTCCAGCATGTCGGGGCGGCGCACCGTGCGCACGATCCGCGGCGTGATCGAGAGCAGGATCTCGCTGCGCTGGGTATCGTCCTTGCGGCTGCCGAACAGACGTCCGGCGAGCGGCAACTCACCCAGCAGCGGCACCTTGTTGGCCGTGCTGCGGTCCTCGTCGCTGATCAGGCCGGCCAGGATTTGCGTTTCGCCGTCCCTTAGGCGCAGCACCGTGTTGGCGCCGCGGGTGCCGATCTGGTAGGCCAGCGTGCCGGCCTTGCTGATGATTTCCCGTACCAGGTTCGAGACCTCCAGGTTGATCTTGATCGCCACCTCGTCGTCCAGATAGATGGTCGGTTCGACTTCCAGCTTCAAGCCGACATCGACGTACGTCACCGACTCGGACACGAAACCGGTCGAGGTGGCGGTCGTCGTGATCACTGGCACCCGGTCGCCGATCTGGATTTTCGCCTTGTCCTTGTTGCGCACGCGAATGCGCGGATTGGCCAGGATGTTGCCGTCCTGGTCTTCCTTGCGCGCGTTCAGCACGACGTTGCCGAGCACCGCCTGGATGCTGCCGGGGTTCAGGTTGTCGAAGGCGCTCAAGGTCAGCGGCGCGCCGGCGGCCTGTAGCGGCGACAGGCTGAGCTGGCTCGGCCAATGTATGCCAAGCTCCATCAGGCGCGAGCGCTTCACCTCCAGGATCTCGACTTCCAGCATCACCTCCGAATCGCCCAGGTCCTGCAGCGCGACAATGCGCTCGGCGATGCGGATTGCCTCCGGGGTGTCGCGCATGATGATGATGCCCAGGCGCTCATCAACGACCAGGTCCTTGCTTTTGACGATGGTTTTGATCGAATTCGACACCGCCTTGACGTCGGCGTTGGTCAGGTAAAAGCTACGTACCGCCAGGCTCTGGTAGTCCTTAATCTTTTGCGGCGTGCTCGGGTAGATCAGCAGCGAATTCTCGTTGAGGATTTTTTGTTCGAGCTGGTTCGTCACCAGTAGCAGGCGCATTGCGTCCTCGATCGTGGTGTTCCTGGCGAACACCGTGGCCTTCAGGTCGGGGCGAATGTCGCGGTCGTAGAAAAAATTCAGGCCCGACAATCTGGCCACCACCTCCAGCACCGACTTCAACGGCGCCTCGCGGAACTCCAGCGAGATCGGCTGGCGGAACGTTGCCGCCAGCTTGGTTTCGGGCCGCGCCTGCTTGGCGCGGGCCTCTTCGACGCGCGCGCGCAGATTCAGCGCGTCGCGCTGGCGCGGCTCCTCCGCCAGCACCGGGCGCAGCTTTTCCAGGGCGTCGCCCAAATCGGCCAGCGCGCCCTTCTTTAGCAGCGCCTCGGCCTCGGCCAGCAGCAGGCGGTGGCGGCGCGCGCCGACCAGCGCCGCCATGCCCTGGGCCGCCATCGCGTTGTCGGGGTCCAGCACTTGGGCCTGGCGGTAGCCTTTCTCGGCCTCGCTCAGCGCGCCTGCACGGCGCGCCGCCTCGCCCGCCGCGACCAGCCGGTTGACGCTGCTGGCGCGCCCGCCCGCCAGCGCGATGCGGTACTCGGCATTCTTCGGCTCCAGCCTGACGGCGGCCTCCAGCTGGGCCAGGCCGGCGGCGGCCTTGCCTTCGGCCAGCAAGGTCTTGCCCTCGCGGTAAGCCTGCGAGCCGGCGCAGCCGGCCAGCACCGCCGCCAGCAGGCCGGCGCCCAGCAGGCGAACGGCACGCCGCAGTGACGCACGGCACAACCGTCGACAGCGATTCAAGGTCATGGCTCGTCCCTTTTTCAACGCGTGCCCACTTCCAGCGTCTGGAGTTGGCCCGACGGGATGTAACGCAAACTCATCGCATTGCCGACGAGGCTTTCCACTTTGTATTGTTCGGCGATCGTGTCGCCCACCCGCACCAGCAAGTTCAGCTCGCCATGCTGGAGGAACACCACCGTCTGGCCCGCCTGCTCGTACTGCCCCAGCACGCGGAACGGCAGCAGTGGCGCCTGCTCCGGCGCCGCCGCCGGCTCGGCGGGCTCGGCGGCCGCCACCGCCACCGCAGCCGCGGGCACGGGTGCGGTCGCGGTCGCGGTGGCCCAGGGTGCCGGCGTAAATAACTGCCTGCCCTCTTGCTCGTCCTCTTCGACGCGCCGCCGAATGCTCAGCACGTCGAGCGCCGGTGCCGGCGGGGCGCCGCGCGCGCCCCTGCCGGCGGCGGCCCGCCGGCCGTCCGGCTTGGCCGTGCCGGCGCGG